>NZ_CP029836.1 GCF_003233655.1 Azospirillum ramasamyi | reverse complement strand
CGTTGCGGGCGAAGTACTGAAGGTTCAGGCCCGCCTGGACCCACTCGCCGATGAGCAGCACCTTCGCCCTGCCCGCGCTGAAGTCGGCGAGCTGCTCGTGCATCGCCTCGACGTCCTTACGTTCATCTTCCGACGACTCAGTAGGACGGCGCAGCGTGGCGATCAGCAGCGGGCTCTCCGGCGATCCGAAATACCTCGGGAGGCGCTGCGAGATGAAGTCGATCGTCGGGTTGTCCCCGGCGACCACGATGACCTGCGCCGACGGATTGGCCGCCCAGATGCGGGCGAGCGTGTCGAGCAGCGCGTCGAACCGGCTGTCGCCGGGGGAGCTGGCCGAAGCCTCCAGGGCGCCCGCCAGCCGTCCGTCGACGTCTGGACGGCGCGACCGGGCGGATGCAATTGACTGGCGCGCCGAACCGTGCCCCCGGTGAAGCGCCTGAGCCATGCGCCAGGCATCCGAGCGGGCGTCCTCCGGCGATCCGGTCCGCATCACCCACTCCATGCCCAGACGGACGCGCTCGACCTCGCCAAAGAGCGGCGGCACCGACACCTGCTCGTAGCGCCGCTCCGGCAGGTAGCGTCCCCACTCGGCCCGGCGCGCGCGGATGATCCGGCGCTCCCGGCTGAACGTGCGGAACAGCGCCGCCTGCAGGTCCGCCCCGGCCGTCCCATCGCGCGCCCCGGGAAAGCGGGATAGCGCGCTCTCCTCCGCCAGCGCCAGCGCCTGCTCCGGGTCGCTGCCCTGGAGTTCCGCGCATCCGGTCCGCTCGGGTTCGATGATCCTCATGACCTGACGGCGCCTTGCCGGGTCGTTGAGGCCTGGGGTCGCCGAGAGCAGCAGAATCTGACGGAAGTCGGGGGCCGCCCGCTCGACGTCCGCCAGCACCGAAGCGGGCATGGTCTGCGGCTCGTCAACGACGAGAAGGTCGAAAACGTCGGGACGGAGCCGGAAGACTCCCGACTGCAGGCTTTGCGGACGAACGATCCGGACGAACGCCTCCGCGTCGTCGTCGTGTTCACCGACGACCGCAGCCTTGCAGTGGCAACGGGTCCAGCACTCGTCCTGCCACTGCCGCACGAGACGGTCGGGAACCAGAATCACCGCGCGGTGGCGCCGGTTCTGCCACCGCAGCGCGTTCAGGACCATCAGCGCCTGCACGGTCTTCCCGAGCCCCACCTCGTCGGCGATCAGGTGACGCACCGTCGTGTCGGTCAGGATGCGACGGACGGTCGCGATCTGGTGCGGGTACGGATCGGCGGCGACGCCGAGCGCGCCGCCGATCCCGAGGGTCAGGGCCTCGACGCGCCTCCGCAGAGCCTGAACGCCGACGGCAAGGTTCCGGAAAGGGTCGTCATGCATCGTCGTCGGGACTCACGAAGGGGAAGGTGCGCGAGGCCCGGAACCGGAGCGCCGCGTAACGCGCGGCGCGCGCGGTCTGCCGGTCCGCCAGAAGCCGGACGGCCGCCTCGCGCCAGCCCGGGTTCCGGAGAACCGACCGGGAGTCGGTCCACAGGGCGAAGGCGACGCGGATGTCGCCGTCGGAAAGCCAGCGCGCCATGCCGCGTCCCTGCAGGTCGACGTGGCTCTCCTCCAGGAGGGTGGCCACATCCGCCGCCGCCAGGGCCGTGTAGTCGGGTGCGCGGAGAACCTCCGCTCTCGCGGATGGCAGGAGCAGGCTTACGAGAGGAGCCATCTCGTGCCGGTCCCGGGTCTCGGCGATCGCCTCCCTCCACGCGTCGGCATCGTGGCCAGTGTCGGGGTCGTCAAACGCCTCGCGTCCTTCGGCAAGGAGTGCCTCGCGAAGCGCCTCGTAGGCCTGGATCACGGCGGTGTCGAGGGCTATGGCAAGATCGTCGTCCCCGTAGACTGCGGGATCGGCCTCCCAGAGGTCCGGAATGGCCCGTCTCATGCACGACTCGAGCTGGGCCTGCAACCGGGCCTGATCGCCCGCGTTCACGGCCGGAAGGCTGCCGCCACAGGCGAGCGAGCGCTCCATGCACACCGGAACGAAGGCGGCCCACCGGTCGCCGGAAAGCGGCGCGAGCCGCGCTTCCGCCCTGGCCCATACCGCTCCGCACAGCTGCTCCACAGCGGCCGCCTCGAGGCTGGCGACGACAGTGCGGCGGCGGTGGTCCGCGAGAGGGTGCACGGCCGCCGCCGCCGCCCAGCAGAGGAGTGCCTCCAGACACGGGATCAGGCCGAGCGCGTCGCCCCGCGAGTCCGGCTGGCGGAGCAGCCTCTTCGGCAGCGTCGGCGCAGAGGCACGCAGCGTTCCGGCCCGTGGTCCGACGCAGATGGCGCTGCTCGGGTCGGTGAGGCCGTCGATCTCCGGCAGCAGAAGGCGGTAGCCCACGCTCTCCGTGGCCTCCTCGCGGACGGGAGCGGAGAGCGGCGACTCCGCGGGCACGGCGGCCACGATCAGCGGTCCGGCCTCGTTCGATGCCGTCCAGCGCTTCCCCGACTCCTCCCAGGAGCAGAGGGCCAGTTCGCGCCCCAGCGTCCATTGGGCACGGCACATTCCGCCGAGGCTGAGCACCAGTTCAACCGCGGCGCTTCGCGGCACGCTCCGCCAGTCCGCAGCGGTGGACAGGCGGCGCAGGAGTGCTGAGCCAGGGCCGACCACCGCCGGAAGTCTGGGCAGCACGTCGTCGGCTCGGGCGAACTCGGTTCCGGCCAGCGACAGCGTCAGCGTCGCCTCAACCGCCTCGACGGGAAGCGGGGAATGCAGACGGAACACGAGTTCGCCCCGGACGAGGCTTTCGACGGTCGGCTCGGGGGGTTCAACCTCGATGCTCAGGACGTCGCCGGGAGGCTCCGAAGCGGCGACGGAGAAGAAGATCTCCTCCTTCCAGCCAGCGCCCTCGAGCAGAAGCACGTGGTCCCCAGCCTCCGCATCGACGATGGCGACCGGCCGGTCGGCGTCCAGCATTTCGCCGGGCCCGGCGCCGGGCTGCCGCACGCGTATCGGCCACGCGGCGGCACCGGTGAAGCGGGGAACCAGCATCAGCGGCATTCCGGCGGCGAACATCGGGCCCTTCGGTCCGCTTCCCAGCGGCAGCCCCCCGAGCATCTCCACGGTCGGCTGCTCCGCGGTGTGGAAGCCCCGCCGCGCCATCCATTCACGGGCCGCCGGAATCTGTGCGTCAACCTCCATGCAGTTGAGACCGACGACCGTGCCGACGAACCTTATCCCGGCGACGCCGGTTTCCGGCATATGACCGGTCAGGACCCGGTAGATCCCCGCTGCCCGAAGCGTCGTGTCCCCGGTCTGCTCGGCGGCCGCTCCGGCGTTCATGCGGAAGAGAAGCGGTGGGCTTACGGCGGGCGCCATGTCCGCCAGGCGCCTTGCGAGAGATCCGCCGACCGCCGACTCGCCGATGCTTGGGAGGAAGGCCGCGCCGGAAGGCGGAAGCTGCCCGAATGCGAGCGGAACCGGGAGACCCGACAGGAACTGCCCCGCGTCGACCGGATCCGTGCCGTCCCAGAGCGTCAGCTTCAGGCCCCGCGTCGCCAGGGCCTTCTTCAGTTGCTCCTTAGCGTCGCCCGGCAGCGGAGGGGCGGCAAGGGACAGGACGAGGTCTCCCGACGGCCCTTCGCCGAGGCGCAGCGTGCATTTCCCGAACGAGGGAAGCCGCGCGCTGCCGGAGCTGCCGCGTGCGCCGTGCAGCGCGACCGCCCTCTCTACGTCCAGACGCGCCAGCCGGTCGGACTGCAAGTCCGCGAGCACGCGGTCCAGGGTATCCGGTGCAATGCGGCGCAGATCGTCGGGCAGGCCGAGGAGTCTGCGGGTTACGGCGGCCGCGAGATGCGCGTCCTCGAGCCACTCGACGAACCTCGACGATCCGCCGGTCCGTGCAACCGCTCGAAGCCCCTCGACCAGAATCGCGTCGTCGGGCTCCTCGGGACGGTTGCGGAAAAACTCCCGCAGAGCGGCGGCGAGAGGCCGGTGGAACTCCATGGGCGCGACCGCGTTCGCGATCGGCCATGCGATGAGCCGGTAAGCCCGGTTCCAGGGAGTGGATACGGGGCGGCGAATTCCGTATTCGCGGTGGGCCGTCTCGAACAGGATCGAGAGAGCTTGTCGCTCGCGCACGCTGATCTCTGCACCTAACGCGGCCTCAAGCTTTGGCCAGTAATCCGTTCCCGTTCCCAGGTATGTGTAGCCCGTCTCGGAAGCCGCGACGAGCAGCGGCAGGTAGCGGCCACGCCACCAGCGTGAGATGCCGAAATTGCGGACAGCCGCACCGGCCAGGGAGACGACGCGCGCGCGGCCGTCCGGATCAAGGCCATGCTCCAAGCAGAAGACGGGAAGGCCGTCGCGCGCGCCGCGGAGGGAGCGCATCCGCTCGGACAGCATGCCATGAAGCCGGTCGATTTCCGCCGAACGGTGGTCGGAGGCGGTGACCACATGGGCAGCGGGGTCGTCTGTGCGGTTTCCCAATGGATCACGCATGCTGTCGCGCCGGTCGGCCGCAGGCGCCTCCGAGGCGCGCCGGGTCCCGGAGGTGGCCGCCTTTCCGGCTGCCGCGTCCGCCGAGGTGCTGCTCCATCGCGTGGTCGCACCCGCCGGAGGCGCCGCCTGCCTGGCGATTGAGGCGTCTGCCGCCCCGCGCACTTCGGCCTCCGGCACGGCTGCGGTGGTGTGGGCAGCTTCGCCCGTTCCTCTGGTGTCCCCAGCGACGCCGTCGGACGCGGGGAGCGGATGGCCCGGACGCCCATCATGCTGTTCCGTCACGTTGCCGGAGCCTGCGTCGGTCTCCGGAAGCTGCCGCCGAACGGAGTATTCGATGTCGTCCAGGAGCTCCTCGGGCAGTTCCGGGCCGAGGACGGCCACCCGGTCGCAGTGTTCGACGCGTTCCTTCGTCTCCAGATGCGCCCGGTGCGAGAGTTCGATCGTCGACTGCAGGGAGTGGCCAAGCTCTTCCAGCTCCTCTCTGGTCCATTTGAAGTCGGCGAGCAGATGGGCGTAGACCTCGCGGTAGACAGATCCAAGATACCGTGCCGCACCCTCAAGCGAACCAATGGCGACGTCGTCGAGGACCTCCTTGCACTCCGCGCAGCAGGGCAGCCCCACAGGCAGGTCCGCTCCCGGCGCACGGTCTCCTACGCCGGGGAGGTAGCCGTAGGGCATCTGTATCTGTGCCCCGGCATAGTCACCGCAGAAGACGCACGCCGCCATTTATCTGCCGAAAGTTAAAAACGGGGTATCGTGGACAACCGATAATGCGGCCCGCCCCAAGGGGGGCGTCAAGCACTTTCTGCCCGCATTCATTGCCGCGGTCCGGCGGCCGCTCGCCGCAGGACTCCGCATCCGGGCCAGTCATATCCTAGTATGCTTCCAGATCCGTCCGGACTGTCCGTTGACGGAAGTCAGTCTAAGAGGCTACCACTACGAGGTGTGCAACACATCACCTGAAGCGCGCTGGGGCGGATCATGAAGATAGCGGCCTTGTCTCCGGACGGTGCGGCGGAGCGGCTGGCGCTCATTCCGGACTCCGGCGCCCTCCCCTGCCGTCGGGGAATGGCTTTCCTCATCCGCCGCCTCGTCGGCGCCAGGGGCGCAGTGGCGCGGTCCACGCTGATCGACTGGCTGGTCCGAACCGCGGCGGGAAGCGGGTATTCGGGCGCGGCGGTGCGCACCCGGGCGGAAGCCGTTCTGGCGGGACTGGTCGCGGCGGGGGAGATCGCGGAACTCCGGTGCGGGGGGGAGAGCGCACTGGTCGGCCGACCCGTCCGGACGGTCGCCGTTTCCGCCGACACGGCGGCGGTGGTTGGTACGGACGGGACGAAAGACGGCGCCACCGAGCGGTCCGACGGCGGTGATCCCGACTCCTTCGTTCGGCACGTCCCGCTGGCGCCCGGCGCGCTGAGCCTAGCGGATGAGTTGGGCGAGCCGGGCTTCCGAAGCACGCTGAGGACGCTGAACCTGGGGTCCAGGGCCCAGGCGTCGCTCGCGAACTTCGCCGCCCTGCTGAGGGACGCGGCCGTCCGCATGGGCGAGCCTTGCGCCCCCGACGCCATCCGGGTTCTCGGCACGGATGCGGCCGGACCTGACTTCGGCTACGGCTACGTCGCCGGAAGCGACACCGCGGCCGCCTTCAGCCTCCCGCAGGACGGCGTTCCGACCGTTCTGCGCCTGCCGGATCCGGAGGCGCTCGGCTGGCTGGCGCTGGCGCTGCACGGAGGCGCGGGCGCCTGTGCGGACTGGTCCCGGACGGGGGTGCCGCTCCCACGGCAGATGGCCGCGGCCCTGTGCCTCGCCGGTCGGCCGCTCGACGACGCGATGACCCGCTGGTCCCTACGGGATGGTGCGTGGGCTGCCATCGGCGAGTGGCTCGGCCTCGACACCGCCGACGCTGCGCCTCCCGAAGCCGCCCCCGACCCCGGACAGCGCCGGGTGGCCGTGGCCGGACCATCCGTGCGGATGATCGTGGAAGCCGGTCCGGGCAGCGGCAAGACGCGCGTCGCCTGCCAGAGGGTGGCCCACCTGCTCGAGGAGGGGGTCTCGCCGACCCGGGTGTGGCTGATCAGCTTCACGCGGGCCGCCGTCGGCGAGATCCGCGACCGGATCGCGACGTTCCTGCCGGATCCGCGCATGGCCGCCGAAGTCAGGGTGGTGACGATCGACTCCCTTTCATGGCGGCTGCGGCACGCCTTCGCGGAGACTGACGGCCCCGCCCCGCCCGGCGGCTACGAGGCCAACGTCGGGCAGACGCTCGCGCTCCTCCGCGCCCGCGACCCCATGCTCCTCGAGTTCCTCGAGGGGATCGAGCACCTCGTTGTCGACGAGGCGCAGGATCTGACCGGGTCGCGCCGCGAGCTGGTGCACGCGCTGATTTGTGCGCTCGACCGCCGGTGCGGGGTGACCGTGTTCCAGGACAGCGCGCAGGCGATCTACGGCTACAGCGACCGTGGCGTCCCTCCCGGAGCCTGCCGGTCCCTGAAGACGCTCCTGGAGGACGACCCGGCCCTGGGATTCGGCACCGTGCACATCAATGTCGACCACCGGACCCGGACGCCCTCGCTGAGGCGCCTGTTCTCCGAGGCGCGAGAGGTCCTGCTGCGGGCGGAACTTGCGCCGGATGCCCGCTACGCCCGGGTCCGCGAGCTGATTGAGGACGCGGCCGACGGCGTCCTTCCGCCGGTGCGCAACCAGGACGTATCGGCGGCGTCGACGCTGATCCTCTTCCGGACCCGGGGCGAGATGCTCTCGGCGGCGGCGGACCTCTGGCAGGTCGGAGCCGACTTCCGGGTGCGGCTCACCGGACGGCAGGAAGCGGTGGTCCCCTGGGTCGGTGCCCTGCTGTCCCGGTTCGAGGGCAGCACCGTGTCCAGGCGCGGCTTCGACTCTCTGTGGGAGGAGGTGTGGCCCCCCATTCTGTCGGTCGCTCCGCAACGCGCGTGGGAACGGCTTCGCGCGGTCGGCGGCACCGGCCGGGACGCCGTGGATGTCGGCCAGCTCCGGCAGCGGCTTGCGGCAGGCACTCCGCCGCTGGAATTCGTGGATCCGTACCAGGGCGGGCGCGGCGCGGTGCTGTCGACTATCCACGGGGCCAAGGGGCGGGAGGCCGAACACGTCAGGCTCATGTTGCCGCGCCTCGGCGACACGGGCGAGAGCGCCGACTGGGACGAGGAGGCGCGCGTCCTCTTCGTCGGCGCCTCGCGCGCGCGGAGCTCGCTCAGGCTCGGCGCCGGTTCGGTTCGGCTCCGCGAACTCGCGGGCTCGGAGCGGCTCTGGCGGGCGTGGAACTTTTCCACCGGACGCAACGCCAGGGCGGAGGTCGGCCTCGACGGCGACATCGATGCCCTGGCCCAGGTCACCCCCAACGTCTCGCGGTGCGCCGACGTGCTGGCGGCGGCGCAGAGGCGCCTGTGGCAGCTTGCGGGCAGAACCGTGCCGCTCAGGGCGCTGAGGGACGGGGACGGCGAAGGCTACGCGCTGTACGAGGACGCCGGGAGCCCGGAGGGGCAGCCCATTGGCTACCTGTCGCAGGACTTCGTGCGGGACCTGTGGGCGATTGGCCGCGAGCTCCACGGCCAGGGAGCGGCCCCGCCCCGAAGCATCCGCGGCATTCATCTGGTGGGCGTGCGGACCGCCGTCGCGGCTCCGGGCGGAACGCTCCGGCCGGACGGGATGGTCCCCCCGCATGCCGCCTCGGGCGTCTGGCTCGTTCCGGTGGTGGGGGGACTGCCCGCGGTGTTCTTCAATGTGCGGAACGGCTAGGACGCGGCGCTGAGGCAAGGGGAAGGCGATGCAGGACGTCAGACAGCATGTGGTCGACAGGCTCCGCCAGGACCTCGTCGGTCCCGGGGAGGACGGGGAAACGATCTCCGACCGCCCGTCCGACCGCTATCTCACGGGAATCCTGTTCCCGCCGAGGACGCAGATCGGCCCGGACCAGGACGACGAGGCCGATGCCGCCGGTGACGCCGAGGAGGGTGGCAATGGCCCGGAGGCCGTGGCGGCCTCGAACGCCATGCGGCCATCGACCGCGGGGCTGTCGTTCGCGGTGCGCCCGGAGGACGGATCGCTTCCCGCAATCACCGTCCGGATCTCCTGCGGGCAGTACTGCGCGCTTGAGGACGAGGGGGACGCGGGCAGCGGCGACGCCCGGGAGGCCGGGAGGTCGCCTCCGCAGTGGCGGCGCGTCCCGCGCTCGGTGGAGCTGCGCGAGCTTCCGCTCGACGAGGACGCCGCCGAGGATCTGGACCTGGGAGCGTCCGGACTGCCCGGCATGTCGCTTCATGTCCGGACGAGTCCGTGGAACGGTGACGTCCTCGTGACCGTCGCGCTGTCCAACATCAACGAGCTTCCGGAGCGCCCCAGGAGGAAGGCGATCGAGGAGCTCTGCGTCTTCCAGGTGTCGATGGAGGTTCTCCCCGCATGCGGCTCCCGGCTCCTCGCGCGGCCGGTGGGCGGGCGGGCCACGGACGAGGACGGCGAAGCGGCAGCGCTGATCTACCGGAACGTCGCGGAGTACGCCGTCGGCCACACCTGCTCGGCCGGATGGGAGGTCCGCGGCGGGGAGGCGGTCCGGGTGTTCACCACCTGGCTTCCGGTTGCGACCGTGGCGGCTACCAGCGCCGAGGGCGACGCGGCCTTCGCCCCCCTCCGCGCGGATCCGTCCGCCAGCCCGCTCTCCGCGGAATGGCTCGCGGAGGCGGATGACGCTGCCCTCGTGCACGGGCTCCGGATCCTGACCGGGGCATACGGCGCGTGGATCCGCAGGGTAAGCGGACGGGCGGAGGAGCCCTCCGCGGTGCCCGACGGCCTGCGCGGGCAGGCGCGCAAGCACATGCGGCGGTGCGAGCAGGCGCTTGCGCGGATGGATGCGGGCATCCGGCTGCTGGAGGCCGACCCGGACGTCCGGACGGCATTCCGGCTCGCGAACCGGGCCATGCTCATCCAGCGCCGCTGGTCGGAGGGCAAGACCCTCACGTGGCGCCCCTTCCAGCTTGCGTTCTGCCTTCTGGCCCTTGCGTCGACGGCCGACCCCCGCGACGGCGACCGGGAGACGATGGACCTACTCTGGTTTCCGACGGGCGGCGGCAAGACCGAGGCGTATCTGCTCCTGACGGGGTTCGCCATCTTCCTGCGCAGGCTCCGCGGCGCGGCGCCCGGGCACGGCGGGGGCGTGACGGTGCTGATGCGCTACACGCTGCGGCTGCTGACCGTGCAGCAGTACCAGCGCGCCGCCGCGCTGATCTGCGCGTGCGAGCTGCTGCGCCTCGGCAGGGCGCCGTCGGGCGCTTCCGCGGTTCCGCCGCGCCTGCGTGAGGGGCCTCCCATATCGCTCGGGCTGTGGGTCGGCAGCGCCTCGTCGCCGAACACCGTGAAGGATGCGGTGGAAGCCCTGGCGGGGGGCGGCGAGAGCACGCCGGTGCAGCTGACGCAGTGCCCCTGCTGCGGGGGCGAACTCCGCTGGGCGCCCTCTCCGGAGGGCGACCGGATCTGGGCGGCGTGCGGAGCGGCGGACTGCGATCTCGGCAGGGCGATGCGGAACCTGCCGGTCTGGACCGTCGACGAGGACGTCTATCGGGAGCTTCCCGCGCTCCTCATCGGCACCGCCGACAAATTCGCGCAGATCGTCCGCGAGCGGCAGACGGGGCGCCTGTTCGGGATCGGCACGGACTTCGCGCCGCCGGAGCTGATCATCCAGGACGAGCTGCACCTCATCTCGGGTCCGCTGGGCACGATGGCCGGTGTCTACGAGGTCGCCATCGACGAGCTCTGCTCCTGGGGGGGAGCGCGGCCGAAGGTGATCGGCTCGACGGCGACCATCCGCCGGGCGGAGGACCAGATCCGCGCCCTCTTCGACCGTACCGCGTTCCAGTTCCCGCCGCCCGGCATCGACCACGACAACTCCGGGTTCGCGGTCGCAGACGGCGGGGCTCCGGGGCGACTCTACGTCGGCGTGACGACGGCCGGACGGTCGGCCAAGTTCACCCTTCAGGCGGTGAGCGCCTCCCTTCTCCAGGCGGCGGCTGACCCGAGCCTCACCGACGCCGAACGCGACCCGTACTGGACCCTCGTCGCCTACTTCAACAGCCTGAGGGAGCTGGGTGGCGCCCTAGTGCTCATGCAGGACGACGTCGTCAAGTCGGTGGCCGACTATGCGCGCCGCCGCAACGAGCCGCCGCGGGGCTCCTTCGAGCAGACCGAGCTCACGAGCCGGGTCGATTCGTCGCGGATTCCGGGAACGCTCGCCTCCCTGAACGCCGGGGCGGGCAGCCCGGACGCGGTGGACGTGGTCCTCGCCAGCAACATGATCTCGGTGGGCGTCGACATCCCGCGTCTCGGCCTGATGGTGGTGAACGGCCAGCCCAAGGGCATCGCCGAGTACATCCAGGCGACGAGCCGCGTTGGCCGCGGTCGCGTGGCGGGGCTGGTGGTCTCGGTCTACAACGCGAACAAGGCGCGGGACCGGAGCCACTACGAGACCTTCGCGACGTGGCATCAGGCCCTGTACCGCGACGTCGAGGCGACCAGCGTGACGCCCTTTGCGCCACGCGCCCGGGACCGCGCCCTGCACGCGCCGCTCGTGGCCATGGCGCGGCATCTTGTCCCCTCGCTCCGCGACGCACCGGTCGGCGTGGAGGAATGCGAGGCGGAGCTGGAGGACTTCGTCGAGCGGATCGTCAGCCGCGCCAGGAACGCGGATCCGGTGGAGGAGGAGGCTGTCCGCAGCTTTCTCGAGCGCAAGCTCGACGAGTGGCGTGCGCGCGGCCCCCTGCCTTTCTACTGGCATGACCACCGGCGGGCCGAGAGCCTCGTGTTCTCCGCCGAGAAAGCGGCCGAGCTCGCGGCCTCCAACCGTGGCACGGGACTGGCTTGGCCCACGCCGAACTCCCTGCGGAGCGTCGAGGCGTCGGTGGAATTCATTCTCAGAAAGTCGCTGAAGTCGGAGGACGAGGCATGAAGGGCAACAGGCTGGGCAAGGTGCGTCGGAGCCAGGTGGTAATGACGTACGGTCCCGGTGCCATCATCGACTTCCGCGCCGGAGGCCACGGCGGCGCGGCCGTCTCGGTGGTCGCCGCGGGGCTGGAGGAGTGGGACCGGTGGGCCCAGCCCGCCGGGCTGCTGAACGAGCAGCGGGTGAGCGAGGCGCGCCTCGAACAGAAGCTGAAGGTCAGGGGATTCCGCCTGCCCCCGGTCGGGAGCGACGGACGCCGTAGGGACGGCAAGGAGAAGTCGCCGCCGCTCCTTCCCGGGGTCCGCTTCCCGGTCTGGCTGACCTGCCCGAAGTGCAGCCTGCTGCAGCAGGCGCGGAGCTGGTCCGAGGAGGAGGGAGACCCGGCCCTCTACTGTGCGAGGTGCTCGACGGCCGCCAAGAGGGTGCACGTGGTTCCGGTGCGCTTCATCCTGGCCTGCGAGAACGGCCATCTCGAAGAGTTCCCCTGGCACCACTGGGTCTCGCACCGGCCCGAATGCAGGCGGCGGAAACCCCTGAAGCTGGAGAGCGAGGGCGCTGGCCTGAAGGGCTTGGTGCTGTCCTGCACCGAGTGCGGCGCGCGGAGAACGATGGACGGCGCGTTCTCGCCCGAGGCGATGAAGAACCTGGGGGTCCGGTGCTCCGGCCACCGGCCGTGGCTCCCGTCCGGCCCCGAGCCGTGCACCGCGCAGAACCCACCGCTGGTCGTCCAGCGCGGAGCGTCGAACCTCTATTTTCCCGCCGTCGAGTCATCGCTGGACATCCCGCCGTGGTCGGACGACTTCCAGGCGGCGCTCGGCCAGCAGTGGGCGAACATCGTCAGCGCGGTCACGCCCGAGGATCAGGACAAGATCGTCGAGCTGGTGGTGTGGCCGAACTGGGAAGGCCCGGCGATGACGCTCGACGAGCTGAAGGCCAAGATCCGGCAGCGGCTCGAACTGATCAACGCGCCCGCCCGCCCGGACCTCCGTTTCGAGGAGTATCTTCAGCTCACGTCGGGCCAGCGGACCAACGACGAGCGCAGCGAGTTCTCGATCAGGCCCCAGCCCGTGCCCGCCGGTCTGCGCGGACTGATCGGGACCCTGACGCAGGTGGTCCGGCTCCGCGAGGTCCGTGCCATCTACGGCTTCACGCGGATACACCCTCCCTCCGGCGATTTCGGAACCGCGCAGGTCGCTCCACTGAGCGTTGCGCCCAAGACGTGGCTGCCCGCGATCGAGGTGAGGGGCGAGGGCATCTTCGTCTCGCTGGACGAGGCTGCGGTGCGCCGCTGGGAAGCAGGTCCGGACGTCGTCGCCCGCACCGAGGGGGTCCGCCAGCGCTACGAGGCGGACTGGCGATCCCGGATGGGCGAGGATTCCGAGCCGCCGACGAAGGTCACGCCGCGGTACATGCTCGTCCACACCTTCTCCCACGCGCTGATGCGGCAGCTGTCGCTGGAGTGCGGCTACTCGACGTCCTCGCTGCGCGAGCGCCTCTACGTGGACGCGCAGGCGCCAGGCATGTGCGGAGTGCTGGTCTACACGTCCACGGCGGACGCGGATGGCACGCTGGGCGGCCTCGTCAGGCAGGGGCGCGGCGACCGGATGGAGGCTCTGATCCGCTCCGCGCTGAAGGCCGTTGAGTGGTGCTCCTCGGATCCGCTGTGCATGAAGGGCCTCAACTCCCTGTCCGAGGGGCTGAACCTCGCGGCGTGCCACTCGTGCGTCCTCGCGCCGGAGACGGCCTGCGAGACGTTCAACCGGTTCCTGGACAGGGCGATGCTGGTCGGCGTTCCCGGAGGCCCGGAGACCGGTTTCTTCTCCGGCCTGATGGCCTGCGGGTGAGGACGGAGCCATGGCCATCATGCACCCTTTCCGGGTTCCGGACGAAGTCCGCCGGGATCCGTACCGCGAGGCGGAGGTCGCCGTCTTCGAGAGGCTCCGGGACCAGCTGCCGGGCGACTACCACTGCTACTACTCCCGCCCGTGGCTGGGCCTGACCCCGACCGGGGAGGAGAAGGAAGGCGAGGCGGACTTCGTCGTCGCACATCCGGCCAAGGGCTTCCTGGTCATCGAGGTCAAGGGCGGCGCCGTGTCGCGGCGCGGGGACACCGACGAGTGGACCTCAAAGAACCGTCTCGGGATCACGAACCGGATCAAGGACCCGGTGAAGCAGGCGAGCGTCAGCAAGCACGCGCTGTTGGCGAAGCTCAAGGAGCAGCCCGACTGGCGGGCAAGGTTCGTCACCGCCCGCCATGGCGTCGTCCTTCCCGACTGCTCCAGGCCGCGACAGAGCCTCGGCGCAAGCATGCCGCTGTTCCTGTTCGCGTTCGCGGAGGACCTCAACTACCTCGCGGAGTGGGTGGAGGCCCGCCTCGGCCGGACCGACAGCGAGGCCGACGATCCTGGGCGGGGTCTGGGGCCTGACGGCATGCGGGCCATGCACAGGCTGCTGGCGGCCGACTTCGAGCTGCGGCCCAGCCTCGCGCGAGCGCTCAGGGAGGACGGCCGGGAGATCGAGCGGCTGACCCGCGAGCAGTACGAACTGCTGGGCTCGCTCGAGGACATCCCACAGATGGCGGTCTCCGGCGGGGCGGGGACGGGAAAAACGCTGCTCGCTCTCGAGAAAGCCTGCCGGCTGGGGGAGGCGGGCCAACGGGTTCTGCTGACCTGCTTCAACGAGGCGCTGGGCGCCCACCTCGCCCGCCTCACCTCCGGTTTCCCATCGCTCGCCGTGGCCAGCTTCCACTCACTATGCGCCCGGATGGCTCATCAGGCGGGCAGCCGTCTTCCCTCGGGCGGCGGGTCGCAGACCTTTGCCACAGAGCTGCCGGACGCGCTCCTCACAGCGGTCACACAACGCGAGGACCTTCGCTTCGACGCGGTTGTCGTGGACGAGGGCCAGGACTTCCGCGACAACTGGCTCACGGCCCTCCGGTTGTGCCTGCGCGACCCCGACGGCGGAACCTTCTACGTCTTCCATGATGACAACCAGAAGGTCTACTCCCACAGCGGCGGGTGGCTGCTGGAGCTTCCGCGCTCCCAGTATCCGCTGACCAGGAACCTGCGCAACACGAAGACCATCCATCTGTGCGCCAAGCCCTGGTACAAGGGAAGGGCCACGCGCTCCGCCGGACCCGACGGAATGCCGGTCGAATGGGTGGAGGTCAAGCGGCGCGAGGACGTCCCCGCCCGCGTCAGAAGTGCGCTCGCCGATCTTGCCGGGCGGCAGCGGATCCCTCCGGCGCAGATCGCCGTCCTCACGGCGGCCCGGACGGACGGCCATCCGCTGTGCTCCGGTGGCACTATCGGCGGGCTCCGCTGCGGTCCCGCGGGTGGCGATCCGGACGACGGCGTCGTCTTCGACACGGTGCGCCGCTTCAAGGGCCTCGACCGGCCGGTGATCATGCTGTGCGACGTCGAGGAGCTTACCGAACCGGAGCTCATCTACGTCGCGCTGAGCCGCCCGTCCGTGCTGCTGATGGTCTTCGGCACCGCCCCGGCCCTGGCGCGCCTCCGGGACGGACCGGGAAATGGGTGACAGGGCCGTTATGATTTTGCAACGGCGCCGCAAGCACCCTTTTCATCGCCATCTTGCATCGACCCGGAAGAGGGGACGGCGTGGGTTGCAGGGACGAGATTAAGAAGAGAGTGATGGAGCGCGGCATTCCCTGGCTCGCGCACTTTACCAACATCCAGAACCTGGAGGGGATCGTCGAGCACGGTCTCCTCTCGCGGGTGGAGCTTGATGAGCGCGGCCTCAAGGCCATCGGGACCGACCATTGGCGGCTCGACGGCGATATGGGGGCCAGTTCGTTGTCCGTTTCCGGCATCGCCTATGCCATGCTCGACAGGAAGCGGAGGGACTACCCTCGGGCTGTCTGGGCAGTTATCTTCTTCCAGCCCAGCGTTCTCTGGACCCACAACTGCCGCTTCTGCTTTCGCAATGCGGCGCACAAGGATTTGACGGGGAACAGCAAGTTCCGGGGTGGTCCATGGGGCTTCGATACAATGTTCGAGGACAAGGCACCCACCGCCTTTTTCGAAGGAGGATCCTATCGCACGGAGAAGGGCATCGCACCGCACGTCCCGACGCGCTCCGATGCAGAGGTCCAGGTCCGGGAGAGGATTGCCCCACAACTTATCATGGGGGTGTGCGTCCACCGGGCGTACCTTGCCGTCGGGATGCAGGCGCTGATGGATCGGCTGAACAGGGAGGACGGTGGCGATCGGAACGTGCTGGTAGAAGAGTTCTGACCGCAACCGCGACGCGGTCGATCATCGCTGCCCGCCGTCTATAGACCGCGTTGTCGCGGACCGTGCACAGCTGTCGCGCCGATCCGTCTCCCGGTTCCTTTCAGGCGCTTGGGTGATGATACCGGTACCCGGCGCGAGCTGCGCGCTGAGGTCACGACATAGAGCGGGCAGGAAACCACGCCAAGACTGCAACGATCTGTCCCAATTCGACCATCTGGAGGACATCGCGACATTTGTTCGGTAGACAACGCTAAGGTCGAACGGATCGGGAACGCGGCTTTCAGGCAGCATGGCGGCGACGTCCCAGGTTGAGTGGCCGTCTTCCCATCGGTATGGCTGCCGCGCGGTCCCACAGGAAATCACCGGACAGGCTGATGTGCTCCCAGCCAACCGGTGAGGTGTGGACGAGCAGGTCGTCCGGCACGATTTCGCCGATGGCGCGCAGGTGGGTCACCGCGTCGGCCATGTAGGTCGAGTTCCAGTGGACGATCGCGGCAATAAGCAGATTCAGTCCCGAGGCGCGGTACTGCTGGGCCTCGGACCCGCGGTCGGCGATCCGGCCCTGCTTGAAGGTGCAGATCGCCTGGGCCAGGGCGTGACGCTGCTCCCCTTTGTTCAGCCCGATGTGACAGCTCCTCCTGAGTTCGGGCGTTTCCAACCAATCGATCATGAAAAGTGTGCGCTCGATGCGGCCCAGTTCCTGGAGCGCCAGATCGAGCTGGTTCTGCCGCTCGTAGGCGGCCAGTTTCTTCAACATGGTCGAGGGCGCCACGGTGCCGGCCTTCAGCGACGCGACCAGACGCACCACGTCGGTCCAATGGTCGCGGATGACGTCCACCTTGATCCGCCGGCCCAGCAGCGGCTGCAGGTCCGGATAGCAGCTTGGCGGCTCGATGCTGGCCAAGCGGCGTTCGGGAAAGTCGCGCAGGCGGGGACAGAAGCGGAAGCCGAGCATGGCCGCCACACTGAACACGTGATCCGAGGCGCCGCCCGTGTCCACGTAGTGGGTGTCGATGGTCAGGCCGGTGCCGTGGTGGAGCAGACCATCCAGAACGAAGGGTGCCTCGTGCGTCGCCGCCGAAATGACCCGGACATGGAACGGACCGTGCTGATCCGAGACGTGGGTGTAGAAGCTGAAGCCGGGGCTGCCGCCGTAGCGGGCGTTCACCTCGCCGGCGGCGTTGCCGCGCTTGCCGGAGCGGAAGAACTGGCCGTCCGACGAGGACGTCGTGCCGCCACCCCAGACGGCGGCCATGGGCAGCCGATGGTGCGCGTCGATGATCCGGGCCAGGGCCGCTTGGTAGGTTTCCGGCCGGATGAAGGCGTCGGCGGTCCAGATCAGCTGGTCGCGGGTCAGGCCCTGGCTGGCCTCGGCCATGCGCGTCAGCCCCAGGTTGGTGCCGTCGGCCAGGATGGCGGCGAGCAGCGCGTTCTGGTTGTCGCAGGTTTCGCCGGTGCGCAGGTTGGTGAACGCCGCCGCGAAGCCGGTCGCGCGGTTGACCTCGTGCAGCAGTTCGGTGATGCGCACGCGCGGCAGAAGGGCGTCGAGCCGGTCGGCGAGCGCGTCCGCTTCCGGCGGGGCGATTGCCTTCAGCGCCGCGATGTGCAGCCGCTCGTCGCGCAATTCGACGCCTTCGAGCTGGCCGTCGCGCAGGCGCGGGGCAAAGCGCTTCAGCCGCTCGTCGAGGTCGCGCCCCCGTGCTGCCAACCACTCATCGGCCGTCGCAGGAAGTTTCAGCTCCGCCGCGATCGGGGCCGCCGCCGCCGCGGGCAGCAGATAGCTGTCGAAGCGGCGGTAGTTGGACGACCGCTCCACCCACACGTCACCGGAGCGCAGCTTGTTGCGCAGGGTGGCGAGCACCGCCGTCTCGTAGAGCCGCCGGTTGGGCTTGCCGTCCTTGGCGACGAGCCGCCGCCACTCCTTGCGGAACGGCATCGGCGCGTCCGCCGGGATATCGCGCTTGCCGGATCGGTTGAGTTCCTTGAGCAGCTCGACCGCCGCCAGGATTGGGTCTTTGCTCCGGGCGGCGTTAAACGTGAGCGCATCCAAGAGCGCCGGGGCGAACTTCCGGATGGTGACGTACCGGTCGGCGGCGCGGACCAGCGGGTTCTCTTCCGCCAACTCGGCGAGGCTGGCGACCTCGCCGCGCACGCGCAGCAACTGCGGCCAGCCCACCGCCTCGTTGACGAGGGCGAAGGCGTCCCCGTCGCTTTCCTGGGCCAGGCTGAGCGCCTCGATGGTGCGGTGGAACAGGCGCATCAATCGGCCGACATCCTTCGTCTTCGCGACGCAGGTCTTCTCCTTGCTGTTCTTCGCGCGCGTGAACGCACCGCCGATGAGCTTGTCGGCCAGATCGAGCGCGGCATCGGTGAGCCGGTTCTCCAGGTCGATCAGCAGCGCCACCAGCGTCGCGCGCCGCCGGCTCGGCGCACAGCGCTCGATCAGGTAGGTGGGCGAGGCCAGGCCCTCACGGGCAAACTGGCGGAAGCGGGTTTCATGGACACGCGCCTGCGCCTCGACACTGATACCGATGCCGCGAACGACATGGAGTTTATCGATCAGGTCGCGGACATGATCCGCTTTCGGCGCCGTGGGAATGGTCTTCAGCCAAGCAAGCGACGTGATCCCGGTTGCGGGATCGACGGCCAGCAGCTTGTCGAGTTTGTCGCGCTGCTCGTCCGTGAGGTCGGCCACCAAGGCATCCGCCACCCGCTTTCTGGCGCGGGCACGGCCCGCCAAGGCGGCGCGCTCGATCACCGCCGGGGCCGGCAGGACGATCTTCGCGGACCGGAGCGCGGCGATGGTCCCGGTTACGATCGGCATTCCCTCGTCGGAGGTCCAGGCTGCCCGCGCCGCGGCCTCGATCAGGTCGGGCAGATCGGCCTCGCTTGGGAACCGCAGCCCGAGCGCGGCAGCGGCGTCGCGAGCATGACCGGTCATCGTCTGAGGTCGGTGCGCGTACTCGGCGAACATGATCGCCGGCAATTCGAGGTGTTCCGCCACCCAGCCGACGACGGCGTCGATCGGCTCGACAATGTGGGCCAGAGGCAATCCGGGATGGCGCAGGAGCGCCAGTTGCACGGCGAAGCCCAAGCGGTTGGCGTCACCGCGTCGGCTGGCGATGAGGTCCAAATCCGAGCGGGTGAACGTGCAATGGCGGGCCAAAGCGTCCCGATCCGTGGGCAGACCGAACAACAGCCGGCGCTCCTCCTCCGTCAGCAATTGGCGTCGTGCCACGTGGTCTTCCCCTGTCCAGAAAACGTCGGCGGGGACTGTGGACGGCACGGATTAACGGGACGTATTCTGTGGACGGCGGCGTGGCAGTCCGGTCGGATTCGGCACGACCGTCCACAGAACGGCCGGTTGGGAGACGAGTATGGGCGACATGCTGGGCTACGCACGGGTCTCGACCGGCGACCAGGATGTCGCCAGCCAACGGTTGCGGCTGGAGCAGGCCGGCGCCTTGAAGGTTTTCACCGACGTGTGCTCGGGCAAGGCGAAGGACCGGCCAGGGTTGGAGGCGTTGCTCGCCTATGCACGCCGTGGCGACACGCTGGCCGTCGTCCGCCTCGACCGGCTCGGCCGGACGCTGGCCGAGTTGCTGGCGACGGTGGCCATGCTGAAGGAGCGCGGGATCGGCCTGCTCAGCCTGGAGGAGAGGATCGACACCACTTCGGCGGCCGGCGAACTGGTCTTCCATGTCTTCGGCGCGATCGCGCATTTCGAACGACGGCTGATCGCCGAGCGCACGAAGGACGGCATCGCGGCCGCCCGGGCCCGTGGCAAACGCCCAGGTCGCCAGCCGGTGGACATGGACAAGGTCAAGGCCGCACTGAAGCTGGTGGAAGCTGGCCTGTCGCCGACCGAAGCCGCCAAGCAGCTGGGGTTGGGGAGGTCCACGGTCTACCGGGAAATGAGCTTGGCGGGTCGCCAGAGGCCGCCGCACGCCTTCTGATCAGCATCAGGCTGGGCAATCATCCATCGCTGTTCCTGGTGCGTTCGACCTCAGCGTTGTTTGCCGAACGAATGTCATTGCATCCTCATAAGAGGTCATTTCAGAGCTGACCTTCGATTGCGGCCTTGTCGATCACCGACCAGACCCTTTTGATCCTGTCCGCTTCGAACTCATAGAAGACGTTTTCGGTGAACGACACGGTGCGGCCATTGACCGGGAGACCGAGAAAGCTCCCCTTCGGCGTGCACTCGAACCTGAGGCGGGCGGCGATGACCGGCGTCTCGCAAACCAACAGCTCAGCTTCGAACCGGAGATCAGGTATTTGCAGGAAGTCGTTCTCAAGCATTGCCCGATATCCCACAATGCCGAACGGGCGGTCATTATAAACCGCCCCGGGTTTCCCGGAGGCCGACTTGGTTGAGTCACGCCGCGATGGCGACGTCCTCGATTTGAGCATAATAGCGCGCTTCGGCCTCGGCGGGAGGGATGTTGCCGATGGGTTCGAGGAGGCGGCGGTTGTTGAACCAATCGACCCATTCCAGGGTGGCGAACTCGACGGTCTCCAAGGTGCGCCATGGCCCACGGCGCCGGATCACCTCGGTCTTGTAGAGGCCGTTGATCGTCTCGGCCAAGGCGTTGTCATAGGAATCGCCGACGCTGCCGACCGACGATTCGACACCGGCGTCGCTGAGACGCTCGGTGTACCGAATGGCGACGTATTGCGATCCGCGGTCCGAGTGGTGAATGAGACCGCCGCCCTTGGCTGGCCGGCGATCGTGAAGCGCCTGCTCCAAGGCATCCAGGACAAAGCCGGCGTGGGCGGTGCGCGACACCCGCCAGCCGACGATCTTGCGGGCGAAAGTGTCGATGACGAAGGCCACGTAGACGAAGCCCTGCCACGTGGCAACGTAGGTGAAATCGGCCACCCACAAGGCATTCGGACGCGGCGCCTGGAACTGCCGGTTCACCCGGTCGGCCGGACAGGGCACCGCCCGGTCGCTGATCGTGGTCCGCACCGCCTTGCCCCGTGTCGCCCCCTTCAGACCCATGTGCCTCATCAGCCGGGCCACCGTGCAGCGTGCCACGTCGATGCCCTCCCGCCGCAACTGCCGCCAGACTTTCCGCACCCCATAGACCTGGAAGTTCGCGTCCCAGACCCGCCGGATAGCCAAACCCAGCTCCGCGTCGCTTCGCGAGCGGGCCGGCGCCTTGGCCGGATCGGCCCGCCGGGCGGCATGGGCGCGATAGGTGGACGGGGCGATCGGCAGCACCTTGCAGATCGGCTCGACCCCGTGGACGGCGCGGTGCGCGTCGATGAAGGCGATCATTTCTTGAACGGGCGGTCGAGCTCCGCCTGGGCGAAATACGCTGATGCCTTGCGAAGGATCTCGTTCGCCTGGCGCAGTTCCCGCACCTCACGCTCCAACGCCTTGATCCGTTCCTGCTCGTCCCTGCTCGGGCCGGGCCGCTTGCCCTGGTCGCGTTCGGCCTGCCGCACCCAGCCCCGCAGCGTCTCCGCCGTGCAGCCGATCTTCGCCGCGATCGAGCCGATCGCCGCCCACTGCGAGGCGTGATCGCCTTCGTGCTCGAACACCATCCGAACCGCGCGCTCGCGGACTTCAGGAGCGTATTTGCGGGATGCCGCTTTCGTCATGATGACCCCATCTTCTCAAGAAATGGAGCCTCCGACAAACCCGGCGCGGTTCATTATGATGCACCTCGTCATGCACAAACTCGCCCAGGCGCAGCCAGTCCTGCGCATTGAGGCAGTCAAGATAGGCCAGGTAAATCGACCGAAGCTCGGCACTGGTCATGTGAGCAGACCTCCAGGACGGCTGATCAAGGCTGCTTGGCAGAGGCAACCCAGCCTTTGATGCTCAAGCCGGCATAGAACAGGCTGACGTTCGAAAAGCCCGCCTCGCCCAGCATGGTCACCTCCTCCTCCGGGGAGAGGATTGTCAGCGTGCTGCCGATAGCCTGTCGGGCTCTCTCGGCACGGGCAGGGTCCGTTCCGTTCGACAAGCCGAAGGCGACATGGCGGGCGATCCAGAGCGACCGCTCCGGCTCGATCTGCGGGAAGCTGAGATGGACGAGGACGATGGGCGCACCGTCTCTCAGGCGACGCCGGAGTTGCTTGGGGGTTGCGAGCCTTTGGTCGTAGGGGATGAAGTGGAAGGTCAGAATGGATGTGGCAGCGTCGAACGGGCCCTCCGGGGCGTCTTCGATACAGCCCTCATGCAAACGGATGCGGGAGGCGTGCTGGCCGACCATCTCCTTGGCCAGGCGGAGCATCTCGGGGGACGGGTCCACCCCATCGAACGACCATCCTGGATGCGCTTCCGCAAGCGCCTTGAGTTCCTGTCCTCCACCGGCTCCCAGAACGAGCACCCGGCCTTCTGGCGGGGTGCGTTCTGCGAGCAGCAGCGACACCATACGGTGAAGGCTGGAGTAGCCCGGAACCTGTCGAGGTGGGCCCTCAGAGTAGGACGTTGCGGAATGTGCATCAAAGGCGGGCGGCGTCATGGCGAGAGTCTCCTGCCTGGAGGGGGGCGTGGTCATCCTTGGAAGGGAAAGGCGAACCGGCGGCCGGTGCAGACGTTGCTGGTCACGGCCACCGCACGAAGAGTCCCGATCTCAGGGCCGCCCTCCCGATACCGTGCCGATGAAGGACCGCAGGTCGGCCAGCATCAGTTCCGGTTGCTCCCAGGCGGCGAAGTGGCCGCCCGACGCCATGTCGCTCCAGTGCACGATGTCGTAGGTCTTCTCGGCGAAGCTGCGCGGCGTCGGCAGGAACACGGGGTCGGGGAACGCTGCGACGCCCATCGGAGCCCGAATGCGCGTACCGGCGGGAAATCGATCCGATCCTTCCAGACGCTTGCCGTGGTAGATCCACGTCGCGGTCACCACCGCCGATGGCGCGACATAGAGCATGATGTTGGTGAGCAGTTCCTCTTCCGAGAATTTGCTCCAGAGGTCCGGGCTGCCATCGGCGGTCGACGGAAGATCGGCCCATTTGCCGCATTTTTCGAGGATCCAGCCAGCCGCCCCCACCGGACTGTCGGCGATCGCAACCCCCAGCGTCTGCGGGCGCGTCTCCTGCTGATGGTTGTAGCCGGTTTCCCAGTCGAGAATGGCCGCACGGCGGGACAGCAGATCCTTTTCCTCCGGGGTCGTGGGAACGGCATCCGCGGCGTAAATGCTCACCATATTGATGTGGAAGCCGAGCAGCGCGTCGGGATTCGTGAAAGCCATCCAACTGGCGATGTGCGCACCCCAGTCGCCACCCTGGACGACATAGCGTGTCCGCCCGAACAGCCGAACCATAAGCCCGTGCATCAGCCCGGCCGCCCGGCGCGGGCCGATCACGTCGGGGATCGGATTGGAGAAGGCAAAGCCCGGCAGCGAGGGAACGACGACGTCATGCCCATCGGCCGCCAATGGTTCGAGCAGCCGCTCGAACTCAAGAAAGGAACCCGGCCAGCCGTGAAGGAGAAGAACCGGCGGCCTGGACCCGCCCCCCTTCGTCCCATTTCCCTTCACATGGACGAAATGGAGGGGCACGCCGTCGACGTCGGTCAGGAAATGGGGGAGTTGATTGAGCCGTCGTTCGACCGCTCGCCAGTCGTAACTGTTCCGCCAATAGGCAACGAGCCGCTTGAGGTCACCAATCCCGACGCCTGACCTCCACCCCCCGGCGTCCGGAAGCTGGCTCCAGTCATAGGCGTCGACTTTTGCCATGATCGTCGCGAGGCGTTCGTCCGGGATGTCGATCGTGTAGGGCGAAACCATGTCCTTCTCCTCGTTGTGCCGCCCTTCGTGACAACCGGCATTGGGGGGCATTCCAGATGCCTGCCCCCGTGCCGGTCATCCCACTGGGCCGTCATGCGATGGTCAGGCCGTCATGCGTGACCGTAGCTCCACGCTCCGGACGCGCCGAGCGCCTCCGTGAAGGCCTTGCGCCCACTCCCCGCCAGCCAGGACCGGAAGGACAGCAGGCCGGGATTGATCTCCCGCAGGGCCGCGAGATCCGCGTTGCCCGAGAGCCGCGCCGCATCCACTAGGTCGGTCAGCTTGGCCAGGAAAGGGTTCGACGCCAGCACGTCGTCCGTGAACCGCGCGTAGGTCACGGGCCGCCCTGCGGCCTCGGTGAACAGCGCCTCCAGATCCTGCCCCGTCACCGAATCGCTCGCGACGTCCAGCGTTGCCCCGCCGAAACGTACGGGATCGGCAAAGATGGCGGCGACGATCCGGCCGATGTCCTCGACCGCGACAAGCTGCATCGATTGATCCGGGCGCATGAAGAAGTTGAAGCGCCCCTCATCCAGACCAAAGCCCGGCATGACCAGCATTTCCATGAACGCCGCCGGCCGGATGATGGTCGTGGGGATGGGCAACGCCCGCACATGGGCCTCGATGCGAGCCTTGCTGTCGAAGTGACCCATCCCGGTCGGCCCGCCGCCGACCGCGTTCGTGGAGCTGTAGACGAGGTGGCCGGCACCGCTCTCGACGGCGATGTCGGCGATGGTGATGCCGTAACGCACCTCATCCTCGTCGCTCACGCCATACAGGGCACCCTGGCCGGAGCTTGGCTGCACGCTGAAGACGCCATGGACGCCCCTCATCGCCTCCCGGATGGATTCGGGATCGGCCAGATTTCCGGGAACCAGGTCGACCCCGGCATCGCGCAGGGCTGCGGACTTCGGGGAACCGGGATCCCGGACGAGCGCCCGGACGTGCCAGCCCGCGGCAAGAAGAGCGTGAGTGACCGACCCGCCCTGCTGGCCGGTTGCGCCGAATACCAGGATCGGCTGCTTGTGACTTGACATGAACTGACCTCGTGATTGGACGAGGGTTACTCATATATACTCACGGGATTGCGCCGGAAGACGGCACATTTTTCAACCTCAGGCACAAGGATGATACGCTTGGCTCAGCACATCTACGGGCGCCCCTACGAGGAAACGAAGCATGGCCCGCTTTTCCGCCCTTGTGCCCCGCACAGCGTTCTCGCCCGCCTCGGCGACAAATGGACGATACTCGTCATGTCGCACCTGGCCGTGGCGTCCGGGCACCGGTTGCGCTTTTCGGAACTGATGCAGGGCATCGAGGGGATCACCCAGCGCATGTTGACGCTCACCCTCCGAAACCTGGAACGGGATGGGCTTCTGGCCCGCCATTACTTCCCGGAGGTTCCGCCACGGGTCGAGTACGAGCTGACGGTGATGGGCGCGAGCATGTTGCCGGCCCTGGAGGGTTTCACGTCGTGGATCCGGGACCATTGGCCTCGCATTGAGGAGTGTCGCCGCGCCTATGACGAAGCCAGGAAGTGAAAGCTTTCGGCATCCGCGACGGCGGCGATCGGCGAATCCGGCCGCGGATGGTCCATACACGCCTGAAACGTTTCTAAAAAATGGGCTTGCATCCGGGTTGCCAGCCCGGATGCAGGCTTGGTTGGATTGACCGATCTCGTGTCTCTGCTGCGCTGCCTTCAGGGCAGCAGAACGACACGTCCTAGAATGGAGTTGCTTTCCGCATAGGCGTGCGCAAGGGCGGCGTCGGCAAGCGCGAACTTGCGGTCGATCGTGACCTGGAGTTCATTCCTGGCTGCTTTCTCAAGCATGTGCGAGACCGCCCGATATACCTCCGGCTTCTCAAGCTGTGTGCCCATAAAGACACCCATGAGTGTCTGGTTTGCCTGAAGCGCGGGCCAAAGATCGAGATCGAGTGCCGCTCTCCCAGCGTTCCCGACAAAGATCAGGCGTCCCTCCGGTTGCAATGATGCCAGCGAACCCCTCAAGGTCGATCCAACCGGGTCCACGGCGAGGTTGACCCCGCGTCCACCGGTCAGACGCATGACCTCGTCAGCCACGTCCGTCGTGCGGTGGTCGATCGCGTGGGTGAGCCCAAGAGCCGACAACCGTTGCGCGCGTTCCGTTCCGGAGACCGTCGCGATCACAATTGCCCCGGCCTGATGCGCCAGTTGGATGGCCGCGAGACCGACACCGCCGGCACCGCCTTGAATGAGCACCGTTTCGCCTTCGCCCAAGCCGCCGCGCGTGAACAGGCAGTGGTAGGCGGTTCCGAACGAGATGGGCAGCGCGGCCGCGGCCGCCATGTCCAAACCGTCCGGTACGGGCCAGGTTTTGGATGCCTGGACAGCGCGCATGGCGGCGTGGGAGCCGCACAGGTCGAAGCTTGTCACCTTCTGCCCGACGAATCGGTCATGTACCTGCGGGCCGACGGCGATGACTTCGCCGGCGGCGGCATACCCCAAAACATACCCTGGCGACGGCGGGGTGGTGGACGCCCGGTTGATGAGATCGCCGCCTTCGATGGAAACGGCTTCAACCCGGATCAGCACACCATCGGGTGGGCAGGGAGGATCCGCAATGTCCCTGTACTGCAAGACGTGCGGTTCGCCCGCCGTGTCGTAAACGGCTGCCTTCATCGCTTGTTTCCCAGCATGTTGGTTCAGGCGGTCTGCGGAACCCGTGCGATCACCTTGATTTCGAAATCGAAACCGGCAAGCCAGTTCACTCCGACAGCGGTCCAGTTGGGATAGGGCTTTTGAGGGAACATCTTGTCTTTGACAGACATGACGACCTCGAACTGGGTCTCCGGATCGGTGTGGAACGTCATCATGTCCACGATGTCGTCGAACGTGCCGCCAGCCGCTTTCAGAACCTCGCCAAGGTTGTCGAAAGCCAGCTGAACCTGCTTTGCGAAGTCGGGCTCGGGCGAGCCGTCCTCGCGGCCGCCCACCTGCCCCGAGACGAAGAGCAGATCGCCGGATCGGATGGCAGCGGAGTAGCGGTGCATCTCGTAGAGAGCCTGCCGGCCGGCAGGGAAGATGGCGTCGCGCTTGGACATTCACGTCTCCTTGTTCAGATCGGGTATCGGCATCTGCCGTGCTGAAGCAGGAGATAGCAGCCCTGGGTCTGCGCGATTAGACGTTGAAATCGGCATGGGTTGATGCAAGATCGCCATCAATGATGCGCCCCTCCCTCAACGATCTCACCGCCTTCGTGGCCGTTGCCACCCATCGCAGCTTTCGCCGCGCGGCGGATGAACTCGGGACGGCGCCATCCACGCTGAGCCACGCGATGCGGAGCCTTGAGGATCGGCTGGGCGTACGACTCCTCAACCGCACGACCCGCAGCGTCTCGCCGACCGAAGCAGGGCTTGAGCTGCTCAGCCGTCTGCAGGTTGCGCTGACATCCCTGGATGAAGCGCTGGATGCCACCACGGCCTTCCGAGGCAACGTGGCGGGCAGAGTTCGGATCAATGCACCGCGGGTGGCCGCGGCCGTTCTCGTCCGCGACATCCTCCCGCGCGTGGCGGAACGGTTCCCAGACGTGACGGTGGATCTTGTCGTCGAGGGGCGGCTGATCGACATCGTATCGGGCGGCTTCGATGCTGGTGTCCGTCTTATCGACTCCATTCCGAGGGACATGATCGCGGTGCCACTACCTGTTCCGATGGGGTTCTTCTGCGTCGCATCCCCGGCCTATCTCGATCGCGCCGGTGAGCCGACAACTCCGGACGATCTCCGGCACCATCGCTGCATTGGCCACCGCATGCCGAGCGGCAGGCTGTACCGATGGGAGTTCGAGCGGGCCGGGCAGGAGTTGACCATCGATGTCAACGGACCTGTGGTTCTCGACGATGAGGAACTGATGGTCGACGCGGCCGCGCAGGGCCTGGGGGTCGCGTATGTGGCGAGCTGGGCTGCGGAAGCCACCCTCGCGGAGGGGAGGTTGCGAACCGTGCTGTCCGCTTGGATGCACGAGCCGGAGAGGGTGGCGGTTTACTACCCCGGGCATCGCGCCGTACCGCCGCCATTGCGGGCATTCCTCGATGTCATTAAGGACGTGCTGGTCCAGTCGACATCGCGGACCGGCGGGACCGCATTGCAGACGTCTCAGGGCCAATGAGGCATGACGACACAACCCTGAGCTGGAGCATTGTCCTCGCAATCACGGTCATAGCCGACGGCTGAGAAGAAGTTTACGCATTCCACCGGCATGATTGCGGCGGCGCGCTCAATAGCCTCCCGCGCCTTCGCCAGCTCGTGGGCAAGCAGATCGTCCATCACCACGATGTCGCCCGGCCTCAGCGTCGGTGCCAGAACCTGCTCGGCGACGGCCACGAACGCCGTGTCGTTCATCGCTCCGTCCAGCGTCATGGGCGTGGTCATGCCGGCCAGCCGGAGGCCGCCAACGAAGGCAGTGATTTTCCAGTATCCATGTGGCACCGGAGCACAGCAGCGCTTGCCCCCAGGACTCGGCCCACCGCTCTGTGTTCCGGATATGTTCGATCTTGGCGTTGTCTGCCGAACAAATGTCGCGACGTCCTCTGGTGGACGGCGACGGCATGCGCCAGATGCATTGCGCGCAATCGAATAGCGCATGGCATAATTAGTTGCGCGCAATTCAATTGTGCGCAATTGTCACTTCAGCGCTCGACGGAGCACTGGCCGAACACCAAGGCCCGACGAAACGAGGAAGCCAATCATGAACACGATCAAGACCATCGCCGCAGCCGTTCTCTTCGCCACCACCTCGACCGCAGCGCTGGCCGCCGGCGGCCCGACGGTCGAACCGCAGACTCAGCAGTTTCTGGAAGCGCTGGAGAAGTCCGGCGGCAAGCCGATCAACGCGCTGAGCCCGACCGACGCGCGCAACCTGCTGTCCAGCGTCCAGTCCGGCAAGGGCATCGCGAAGCCGGCGGTGGACATCGCCGACCAGACCATTCCCGGCGGCCCGACCGGTGAGGTCCGCATCCGCACGCTGCGCCCGCAGGGCGCCACCGGCCGCCTTCCCGTCATCGTCTACTTCCACGGCGCCGGCTGGGTGATGGGCGGCCCGGACACCCACGACCGCCTCATCCGCGAACTCGCGGTCGGTTCCAACGCCGCGGTGGTGTTCGTCGACTACGACCGTTCGCCGGAGGTGAAGTACCCGGTCCCGCTGGAGCAGGACTACACCGTGCTGAAGTGGGTGGCCGACAACGCCGACCAGTTGAACATCGACCCGCAGCGGATCGCCATCGCCGGCGACAGCGTCGGCGGCAACATGGTCGCCGTGGTCAGCCAGCTCGCCAAGCAGCGGGGCGGCCCGAAGATTGCCTACCAGGTGCTGTTCTACCCGGTGACCGACGCGCGCTTCGACACCGGCTCCTACAAGCAGTTCGGCAAGGGCGGCTACTTCCTGACGACCGACGCCATGAAATATTTCTGGGACGCCTACCTGCCCGACACGGCCAAGCGCAAGGATCCGACCGCCTCGCCGTTGAACGCGACGGTGGAACAGCTCCAGGGATTGCCCCCGGCGCTGGTCATCACGGCGGAGAACGACGTGCTGCGCGACGAGGGCGAGGCCTACGGCCGCAAGCTGGCCGCCGCCGGAGTGCCGGTGACCCAGGTCCGCTTCAACGGCACGATGCACGACTTCGTGATGCTGGACCCGCTGGCGAACACGCCGGCCGCCCGTGGCGCCATCGAACTCGCCAACGAGAAGCTGCGCCGCGCCTTCGCCCAGTAAGCCTTTCCAAACGAAACCGACATCAACCTGGGTCGCCCCGCAATCCCTTGGGCGCCCCCATCACACAGGAGCGACGATCATGAAGGTTCTCTACACGACCAAGGCCACGGCGACCGGTGGGCGCGACGGCAAGGCTGAGAGCGACGACGGCCTGCTGTCGGTCAATCTCGCCGCCCCGAAGGAACTCGGCGGCCAGGGCGGCGCCACCAACCCCGAGCAGCTGTTCGCCGCCGGCTATTCCGCCTGCTTCATCGGCGCCATCAAGTTCGTCGGCAACCGCGACAAGATCGCCGTGCCGAAGGACGTCTCCGTCACCGCCAAGGTCGCCATCGGCGCCCGCGACGACGGCGAGGGTTTCGGCCTGTCGGTCGATTTCACGGTGTCCCTGCCGGGCCTGGACAAGGCCGTCGCCGAGGATCTCGTCGCCCGCGCCCACAAGGTCTGCCCATACAGCCACGCCACCAAGGGCAACATTCCGGTGACCACCACCATCGCTTGACCCTCCGCCCGGCGGGGCGCGCCGGAAACGGTTCGTCCCGCCGGGTGTTGCGGATGCGGAAGCCCAGCACCGGAGTGTTGCGTGCGGCCGTCCTTCGCAGTAAGGACGGCCGAGCGACGCTCCGGTGACGCTTATCGTGGGAGCCCACCATGCCAGCCGACAAGTCCGACCCGCTTCTGCTCTCCAACCAGGCCTGCTTCGCCCTCTATTCGGCGAACTTGGCCATGGCGCGCGTCTACCGCCCGCTGCTGGAGGAGCTGGGGCTGACCTACCCGCAGTACGTCATGCTGCTGCTGCTGTGGGAGGAGGACGACCAGCCCATGAAGGCGCTGGGCGAGCGGCTGGGGCTGGACAGCGGCACGCTCACCCCGCTGCTGAAGCGGTTGGAGGGGCAGGGGCTCGTCACCCGCGCCCGCGATCCTCAGGACGAGCGGCTGGTGCGCATCCGCCTGACTCCGCAAGGGGCGGCGCTGCGCGCCAGGGCGGAATGCCTGCCGACCCGCATTTCCGAGGCGGCCAACCGCTCCGCCGAGGCACTGGGCAGGCTGCGCGACAGCCTTCTCGCGCTGCGCGACGACCTGAACGAGGCCGCCGACCGGGGGTAGGCAGGGATTGCGGCGGCGCGCTCAATAGCCTCCCGCGCCGTCGCCAGCTCGTGGGCAAGCAGATCGTCCATCACCACGACGTCGCCCGGCCTCAGCGTCGGTGCCAGAACCTGCTCGGCAACGGCCACGAACGCCGTGTCGTTCATCGCTCCGTCCAGCGTCATGGGCGTGGTCATGCCGGCCAGCCGGAGGCCGCCAACGAAGGCAGTGATTTTCCAGTATCCATGTGGCACCGGAGCACAGCAGCGCTTGCCCCCAGGACTCGGCCCACCGCTCTGTGTTCCGGATATGTTCGATCTTGGCGTTGTCTACCGAACAAATGTCGCGACGTCCTCATCTGCTCCAGCTTTGTCCACTTAGCGTAGTTTTTCGCCCATTCCATGGCGCCACCCCCTACTGAGCCGGATAGCCGCCCGCGCAGGCCACGTCTCAGCCGCGAAACACGTTGCGCCGGTGCCATTCGATGTTCTCTGGCCGAGGCTGGTGCGCCGTCTGCGTTGGCAAGGCGATCGGCTGATCGTGCGGCCGGTTGAGTGCCTCGGCCGATCCGCCGTTCACGGTGCCGCTTACCTCGACGTAGAGGGCGAACGTGTTCAGCACGTCGCCCTCGCAGTAGGCGCGCACATCTGCGATGCGACACTGCGCGACCATGTCGGCAACCTCGGAGCCATGTCCGTTGATCTTGCTTGGCAGGCCCATCGACCGGCACACGTCGTCGAGGCCGCCAAGGTTGCGCGTGGCGCCGTAGTCGCTGAGCACGTCGTACAGGTCGCAATGCCAGTCCGCGCTGTAGCGCTGGCCGTGGGTCGACCACCTGTCACCAGCCTTGTACCATGTGTCCGCCGCAACCCCGTGGAACAGGGCGCGCAGCTTGAGCAGCGGCAGATCGAAGCCGCGGCCGTTGTACGTGACGACCCGCGGCCGCCAGTCGGCGAACCACCGCCAGAACTCCTTCAGGATCTGCGCTTCGGTGTAGTCCTCGCGCCCACCGCTGCGCACCCCCGTGACCCGGTACCACTCGTGCTCGGCGTCCTCGCGGACAATCTCCGCCTCGACGAAGGAAACGGCCACCACGCGGTGGTAGGGCAGCTTCGGGAACGCCGCTGGATCAGTGTCGGGCGGGAGGAGGTCGCGTTCGGGGACGGTTTCGACATCCAGGCAGGCCAGCACCGAGTGCGAATGCTGAGCCATTCCGCCTCTCGTTCAGGTTGATTCCCGGACAAAGATACATGACGGCCCCGCTCCGCCGCAATCGGACGGTCATCCTACGTCGGGGGCAGCGCAGGCTCGGATCGGGGCCGCCCCCGGCGACCTCTCCCGGCGGTCAGGAACGCCGCGCGTTCAGGCCGAATCCGCGGCCGGCGCGGCTCCCAGTGTCCGCAGGAAATGCTTCACATTGTCCACCGACCAGGGGCGGCCGGTAATGGTCGTGATGCCGTCGCCGTTCAGCCGCTCCGCGATCTGGCGCAGCGTCGGCCGGGCGCCGCCCCCCGCATCTCTGCGACGACATCGGCCACCAGGGCGGCCAGCGCCGCCCGCCGGTCGGCGGGGCTCCCGCGGCTCTCGGCGGCCGCCTTCATCGTCCTGAAGTGCCCGATCGGATCGAAGGGTTCGCCGTCGATCACGACGGGCTCCGGATCCAGCCCCAGGCAGGAAATTGGGGCCAAGTGCATGAGGCGGCTCATCCACGGGTGGCTGCGCCATCCGTGCTCCCTGGCAAAGTCCACGAACACCAGCTGGGCGTGGTGCTTCTGGCAGCTGCGCAGGGCACGCTCGACGTAGGGCTCCACGCCGTCGCTGCTGCGGTCGGGGTGGATCTCGAGGAAGACTACCTCGTCGGCCAGACGGCCCTTGCGCTCGGCCACGTACCGCCTCACGGCCTCGCGCTGATACCGGATCGTCCGGCTGGCACGGGCGGCTTCGTCGGGGAAGTCCGGAAGCTTGGTAAAGCCGAAGGCCGGCAAAGGAAGGGTCCAGTAGAAGCCGACGAAATCCCGGTATTCGCGATGCAGCTCCCCCATCCCTGCCCTCCCCGGCTTCGTGCGGTCGGGTGCCGGGGAAAATCCCGCCGTCGGCGCCTTTCCCGGGGGACCGCGACCATGATGTCGGCCATCATACACGCACCCGGAGGCCATCCACCATGCAGCCGTCACGCAACGCCGCCGATCCTGAACTCCCGGAGGCCCGCCGGGCGCGGCCGCTCCGCACCGCCCTGGGCGCCGCCATTGCGGCCGCCCGGGAAGCGGGTGCCCTGCTCAGGGACGAGCTTTACCGTCCCGGAGGGCCTCGGGGGGCCGGTTCTCATGCCGAGGTCGACGTGGAGGCCGAACGGCTGCTGCGGGAGCGGCTTCTCGGCGCCTGCCCCTGGAACTGGATCGGCGAGGAGACCGGCGAGCGCAGGGTGGACGGCTGCCCCTACTGGTGGGTCGTCGACGTCCATGACGGGACGAGCGACTTCCTTCGCGGCCACCGCGGATCGACGGTCTCCGTCGCCGTCGTCCGCGATGGGGTTCCCGTCCTTGGCGTGGTGCACGCCTTCGCCTTTCCCGACGACCGCGGCGACCAGATCGCCTGGGCGGAGGGATGCGGACCGATCATCCGGAACGGCGAGCCGGTCGCGGCGAGGCTGAAGGGCCGGGCGCTTGGCGGCGGGGAGACCGTGTTCGTGTCCCGGGCTGCCGCCGAGCACCCGGTCGGCAATGCCAGGGTGGTGGCGCCCGCGCGGTTCCGGCCCATGCCCAGCATCGCCTACCGGCTGGCGCTCGCCGCCGTCTCGCTCAACGGGCCGTGCTCCTGGGACTACGCCGCCGGACACGCCCTGCTGCGGGCGGCCGACGGCGTGCTCCTGGACGAGCGCGGGCGGGCCGTGACCTACACCCGCGAGGCCCGGAGCCGTAAAGCGTCGTGCTTCGGCGGAGCCGCAGTCGCGGTCGCGGAGCTGGCGCACCGGGACTGGCGAATGGTTCGGATGGACGGGCGGACACGACCGTCTTCGGCTCCCCCACGCCGGCGGCGTCTTGACCCGTCGGTCCTCGACCGCGCGCAGGGCTGCCTGTTGGGGCAACTGGCGGGAGACGCTCTGGGGGGACTTGTCGAGTTTCTCCCGGCCTCGACGATTGCGCGACGGTATCCGGGCGGCATCCGCACGATGCGGGATGGTGGAACGTGGGACACGCTCGCCGGTCAGCCCACCGACGATTCCGAACTCGCCCTGACGCTCGCGCGGCGGCTTGCCGCCGACAGCGCGTGGAGCGACGAGGCCGTGCTGGCGGCGTATCTCGCTTGGTACCGCTCCTTGCCGTTCGACATCGGCGGTACGACGTCCGCGGCGCTGGGCGCCGCCTCTGCCGCACCGGGGAGGGCGCTCGACGCGGCATGGAGCGCCGCGAAGCGAGCCAGCCAGGCAAACGGGTCCCTGATGCGCGTCAGTCCCATCGGGATCTTCGCCGCCGGGGACCCGGGCTTGGCCGCCGGTCTCGCCGCCCGGGACAGCGCGCTCACGCACCCGCATCCGGTCTGCGTGGCGGCATGCGCCGCCTACGCGGCTGCGATTGCCGTCGGTGTGGCGGGCGGTTCCCGGGCCGAGATGACCGACGCGGCGCTGGCGCATGCCGGCCAGGGACCGGGAGCCACCGCGGTCGGGGACTGCATCAGCCACGCCGCCGACGCACCTCCGCAGGACTTCCAGACGCAGCAGGGCTGGGTCCTGATTGCCCTGCGGAACGCCTTCCACCGGCTCGCCGCGGGCCTCGGCGTCGGGGAGGCGGTTACGGCGACGGTCATGCGCGGCGGCGACACCGACACCAACGCCGCCGTTGCCGGGGCGCTGGTGGGAGCGACAGCCGGGCGGCATTCGGTGCCCGCGCAGTGGGCCGCCGCCGTCCTGACCTGCCGCCCCATGGCGGAGGCCGGCGCGCGCCGTCCCCGTCCCGCGGCGTATTGGCCGGACGACGCGCTCGATCTGGCGGAGCGGCTGCTCCTCGCCGGACCCGCGGGCCGGGCTGCGGAACCGACTTCAGCGGTGCCGTTCGCGTCGGTATGATGGTCGAGGGAGCTCGAAGCATTGCGCCAGGGTTTTGGCGCCTACCTGAAGAACGGGATGGCGGCCCGCTTGATCTGCCACAGGAGGCTCACGATGGGAGTTGGGCTGCTCGCGCCAGTTCCGGCAATGCACATGAAGGACGCGCTGGCATGCTGCGCCGAGCGGCGTAGAGTCGCATTCGGCTCCCAGGGGGACTGGATGCGGTTCGGCAACGTCGAGGCTGAATACGGGCTCAAAGGCATGCCGGTGTTCATCTACGTCAGCGATCCTCAGGCCGATCCCGACGGCATGCGCGACCCGGTGTATGGCCGGGTCTCGTACCGGGCCGTGCTGGTGAGGACCGTTGGCGCCGTCGGCGGCGTGCATCCGGACGCCACGGTGCGGCCGAAGAGCTGCGTAACGCAGGACACCCCGACAGCGCACTTCTTCTGGGAGGTCACCGGCCTGGAGCTGATCCCGGAGGCCGAGCGGAGGCTGGTGACACAGTTCACGGCCCTCGGGCGGAGCAAGCCGCTCCCTTCGCTCTCCGCCCTGCGCGGCCCGATGTTCGTGCGGGCGACGTTCATCGGCGACTACCGGCTGGTTCCCGATGCGGTGCTTGCCTAATGGCGTCGGCGGCTGGGTCCGTCCGGGCGAGCCGTCGAGGCGCGTTTCCCGCCGGGTGACGGCAACGATCCTTTCGCGAGGCCACCAAGGGTTCGGCTGCTCGCCACGGGCGCCAAACCGAGCCCCCGGTCAGGGCGTGACGGCGGCGATCTCGTCGTGGTGGAGCAGGAGCACGCCGGTGGCCGAGGCCAGTTCCCGAGCCGCCGTGGTGTAGGCGGCGTTGGACACCACGGTGGCGAGGTCGGCGTACTCGTACTCGCGCGCGGCAACGACCTCTTGCACCGCCGCGTTCCCAACGGACGACGAGTAGAGCTTGCACTGCACGACCAGGCGCCGCCCGTTCGCCTCGCAGAGGATGTCCGCGCCCTGGTCCCCGGAGGCTCTTGTAAGGCGGGCAGTCCATCCCACGCGCTCGAACAGGGCGGCGCAGAACCGCTCGTAGTCGAGCGGAGACATGCCGGGGTCGAACGCCACGGCCTCTCCGCCGTCCTCGGCCGCCCATCCGCCCACCAGCTCAACGAGGACGTCCACAACCGCCTCCACCGGGAGGTCAGCGAGGCGCTTGCCCGCGAACCGTCGCGCCTCGTCTCGGAAGCGGGCGACCTCCAGGGTTTCGTACTCGTCCTGGTAGGTCAGCTGCCGATACTTGCGGACCAGCACGTCGCGGAAGCGCCCGACCTCCTCAACGATCCGAGCAATGGCTTGGTCGCGGGCAGCTTCCTGCGCCGCGCATTGGGACGTCAGGCTCTCCAGGAAGGCCGGAAAGCTGCTGTCACCGACGACTCGGAACAAGGCGTCGTACGGCGTGTCGCCCCAGACGGCCTCGCTGCCGAACCGATGCTGTAAAGCTTTCGGCACTTCGAAAGCAAATCCACGCCCCAGGTGCAGCGCGTCGCACATCAGAACCTCGTCCAGCGGAGCGCCGTCAACCTGTACGGCGAAGATGAGAAGGTGGCGTCCCGGGGACCTGGTCTCGTCGGCCAAGGCTACCTGCACCCTGTGCGCCCGGACCGGGAAGTCGACAGCGCGCTGATCGAGCAAGGTGGCCATGGTTTCGGCCGCCTGCGCTTCCGTCAGCCGCCGCATCTCGGCAATATCCATGTGCGGTTGGACGTCTTCGCCGCCGACCAAACGGCCGACACGGGCCTGCGCCAGGGCTTTGAGGCGCGCACGACGCTGCTCCGGGGTTTCACTAACGTTCATGCTCGTCGCTGCCACGTGCAAAGGTTGAGTGCGGTACGATTATACGCCCTTTGTGGAACGTCGGCCAGGGCGCCGGTCCAGACAGATGAGGCTCGGTGCCCATCGTTCAGTCTCCTGGTGGGTCCTCGCTCAGTTGGGTCTGTGGGTTTGGCTTCGAGGAAGGAACCGCGACCATCGTCCTTGAACAACCGGCCAGACTGCATCGGAGTGTCGTCGTCTCACACCGACGCACGGCCGCGCGCTATTGCGCGGGCTGTTGCACGAGGCCATGCGCGTCGGCGCCCCGCTTGCGGCGGGAGCGCTGTTGTGGGGAAGCCGATGCCGAGGCAGCGTGTTGCGGCCGTGGAGGCGAGGCACGTACCGGCACGCTTTGGGCCATCGCACTGCAAATGAAGTCAGAGAGATCCGTGGGTGACCGCCGAGGGCCGCGCGCCGTACAGGCGCGGCCCTCGGCGGTCACCCACCGGACGCCGCGTCGGGCCTCTTCTCAACGGAGACAACCGAATGCACGCTCTCTCGCAAGCTCTCGCGCACACGCATCCCGTCCACTTGTACTACGCCGATGGTGTGCTCAGGCTGGACGGTCAAGCCTGCCGTCTCGAAACCCCGCTCCACGCCCGGGCCGCGGCATGGGTGAGCGATCTGATGCGGCTCCTCCCCGCAGAGCTCGTTGCCCTCGACCTGCTCGCTCCGCCCCACGCGAGCGGCGATCTCAACACCGGGCGTCTGCGCCGCCATCTCGCCGACGTTGCAGCCGGTCTCCAGGCCGCCGCGCCCCTATGGGACCACGGCACCGAGGTGCACGGTCTGGCCACCGCGACGCTGGCGGTGCCGGTGACGGTCAAGCCGGTCGTCACGGTCACCTCCGTCGTTGCGGTCTGCGCCGACGACCACGCATCGATCGCCATCGGGGAAATCGCCTACGCGCAGGCAACGGCGCTGATCAGCGATACCGTAACCGCGGCACTCCTCGCCGAGTCCTCATGGGCGCTGGCTTCAGGGCTGCGCGGGCTCGCCCTGCACTTCCGCGCCGCACGGGCGCAGCGGCCGAGTGTGCGTCATCCGCCGGAGACGCCGGCCGGTTCGTCCGCTCCCGCCTTCCGTTAGCCGGGATTGCTGGTGGGCACCCTCCAGTGTCCACCAGCGCACCAGCCGTTCCAAACCATCGGGCGTTCCGCTTCACGCCCAGCGCCCTATAAGGAGCACACCGCATGTCACCCAACGTCCCCGCTCTGGCCGCGACCGTCGCTCAGCCTTCTCCGCTGACACGCGCCGCCATTGTCAGCGCCGACTTCCTGGCTGGCCAAGGGCTCGTCCGTCTTGTCGAGCGCGCCGCCCCCACCGCCCACGTCGAGGTCCTGGCCTCGATCTGGACCATCGATCGCTCGGCTGACTACGGCCTTGTGGTCCTCCATGCACCTGCACCGGACGCGGAGACGGAATTCCTCATCGCTCACCTGCGGACGCTGCGCCATCCACCGGCAATCGCCGTGATCGCGCCGCCGACGAGGAGCGGCAATCCGGCCACCTTGCTCACCAGCGGCGCCGACCTCCTTCTGACGGGCCAGGAAGCGCCCCACGCTCTTCAGGCCGCACTGGCCAGCGTCGCGGCCGGGTTTTGCGTCGTGCCAGCCAGCGTGGCACGATCCGAACCGTGTCCGCCCACCTCGGCCGACGCGGCGGACACAGCGCTTCACCCCTTCGGCACCGATCTTGCCTACCTGACCCCGCGGCAACGGATTATCGCGGCGCTGATTGCCGAGGGACTCCCGAACAAGCGGATCGCAGAGCGCCTCGGCATCAGCGAAGGCACGGTAAAAGTGCACGGCACAGCGATCTACCGTGCCTTGGCTGTCAGAAGCCGCACCGAACTCGTGTGTCGCCTGCTGCGGTCGCCGGCGCTCTCGGATACGATCGGGGAACACCGCTCACTGTGAAGCCACCACCCTGCCCCACGTCATCGGCATGCGGCACAGACCTGCCACGCCACTTGGTCAAGGCCCCGTGCTGGCGCCGATGAGGGCGATGTCCGTCCCGGCAGGACGTGCGCAGACGGTGCCTGCACACCGCGTTGGATCGCCGCGCCCTTGGAGGATGAGCGCGGCAACGTACTGGGAGCGTTCGTCGTACGAAGTACGCGTGGTTCCGCTACCATCCTGCAGGTCCTTACCGTCGCGCACGCGACATCCGAAGGATGCGAACGACTACCCTGCTTGACGGTCAATTATGGTCAATTGATGTAGCAGGCCAAGACAGACACTAGAACACGTAGATTCTCTCGCCATACGGGCGTTTTGGCCCCTATAGCATGCGCAGATCAAGGACATAGTCATGAACCGACTTCCGGGGCACTTTCCGTAACACAACTCTGAGTAATCTGATGGCGTGTCGATTGGAGGTCGCCGTGATGTCGCATCGGCGGCGTTCAAGTCTGCATTTGCACCCCGGTCGCTCAACGAATTCAGGCATTTGGCCCGAAATCAGGAGTCTTACGCCTCCGCGGCAATGACGTGTCGAGAGTGCCGGCCATGCAATCGCAGACGAAAACTCCAGTTGGATCAACCCGCACCGCGATGAACAGAAGGCCGCTCCGTCCAACGTCGCAACGGAACGGTTCCCGCCAACGGTCAAGAACGTCCCATGGGCGAACCGATCCAGCACAGGACGGATGAGCGCCGGGCGTTGACCGCATTTTTCACCGGACAAGATCGTGAAGAGTTACCCCGATCGATGAGGCTTCGCTCATGTCGTCCGTTGCTTTGGTCTCCCCCGGATACTCCGCCCCGACGCCGTCCGCGCCGATGTCGGAAGCCAGCCCGTCCAGTACCTCCGGCAGCACGGGAGGCGGTTTCTTCCTGATCGACCGTCGGGCGTTTGAACGCGCCTGCGCGGTTGGTATGAACGTTGGTTACGCGTATCTTGTTTTGGGTGCGTTCACGCAGGCAGACAACCGGTCTACGAAAGCCAGCATCAACGCCTTGCGGACTTACGTTAAGATGAGTCCCGATCGGGCCAAGATGGCCCTCAAGGCGATGCAGGAAGCCGGGTTGGTCGCCAGGGTGAATGACAAGATGAGCCGGCTCGTTCCGGCGCACGAAGTGCCGGGCTGTGAAGGGGCGCCGCCGCCGCCACTGACGCAGGTTGAGCGCATGCTGTTCGACCGGCTGGTCGCGGGCGAGCGCGAAATGCGCCGCGGACGCTGCCGGCGCCTCCGGCACAACCGGCCCACCGTGGTGGCTGATCAGCTGATCGCTAAAGGCTGGGCGCGGAGGCTGCCCGACCAGACGGTCGAGCCCATCTTCTATGACGCGGCCGAAGCGGCAAAGCCACAATGGGTCTGGCTGCCGACCTCCTTGGTTCGCGGCGCATCCGGACAGAAGCCGTTGGCGACGTTGCACAAGTACGGCGCTTCGGCGGCGTTGCACCTGCTCGTGCGCCTGCATGCGGCACAGGACCTGCTCTCGGACGGCGGTATCCACTGGAACGCCATGCGCTGGCGCTACCAGAAGAGCAAGATCGACCAGCGGGGCAAGAACACCGTCTGGGTGTTCGAGCGCCCTGCGTTCGAGCTCGATCCGCGTCACCCCGTTTTTGCGCGGACGATCAAGTATCTCGATGCCCCCGAGACGGACGAGCACGGTCTCCGCCAGCAGTTGATGCGCTGGGTCGAAGAGCTGCATCGCATGGGCTTCGTTGAATACGTTGGGCACGTCGTCAGCGCCGTCAGCTCGGATGGGGAGATCCTGCATCCCTGCTCGGCACGAGGAGGAGAGTCCCAGGAGCAGGCGGTCGCGGTGGCGGCGCGCGCGGCGGCGGACGCGCTGATCAAGTCGGATCGGCGCTATGGCGTGTACAGCCGATACGGCCACACTCCGCTTCTGGTCCCCCTGGACCGAATCATGAGCAAGGCGGAACTGCTGGACCTCGTCCGTCTGCGCCACCGCCCGCACACCAAGCTCACCGCAGCGTGGTACGCCCGCATGCGGGCGACCTGCGCCGAGTACATGGAGATGTACACGACCCTGCGACCGAACCATCGGGTGGCGATTCCGTCACTCTGACCCCATCCACTCCGGGCCGTCTGGAGGACGGAAGGTTGCTATGGCGTCCCGACGGGACGCTCGGCCATGGATCGCTCGCCGTGGTGGCTTCTCCGGACAGCGTGATGTTTGTGAGTTGCTGACAGCGACTGCCCGTTGACGGTCGTCGGCCGCCCAACGATGCTGGCTCTACCCTCAACCACAACGGGTGCGGCGCGGACTCCTCACGTCCGCGAATGCCCCTTTCTTGCCCGCAGGAGCCAACAATGGCCGGACCGTCCAGCCCCCCTCCCCTCCCCGCCTGGTTGGGCTACGCCGACCTGGTCGCGCGCTGGCGCGTCAGCGAACGCACCCTCTACCGCGAGGTCGCCGACGAGCGGCTGCGCCCGACGCGCATGCGTGGCCGCACCCTGTTCAGCGCCGACGAGGTGCGACGCTACGAGCGCACGCACCTGGGACCGGGGCCGAGGGGGCGGCGGGACTAGGCTTGCTGGCAGGCGTAGGCAGCCAACGACACGCAGTGTCAGAGGCTTGCCACCAACACGCCGGACTGGGGCAGGGTCGTTCCAGCGCTTATCGCGACCGCCCCACTCCGGCGTTTTTCCCCGCTCCTTCAGCGCTTGGCGCCGGCTGGCAGCCGCCGGCAGCGCCGAAAGCGCCGGTCCGCTGCCCGCCGCTGCCACACGCCGTCCGTCCTCCATGCCACCCGGAGCCACGCCATGACCTTGGCCACTGCCCGCACGTTCCGCGACCTGCTCGACGCCGTCGCCGCCGACCCGGCGCTGACCGCCAAGCAGCGCAAAGATCGCTCCGGCAATCTGACCGTGTTCGCCCGCTGGCTGGGCCTCGCGCCGGAAGCCATTCCGGTCGATCTGGCGGCGGTCGAGGACCGGCTCGCCACGCTCAACCCGAAGGGACTGAGCAAGACCGGGCGCGATCTGTCGCCCGCGCGCGTCACGCGCGTCAAGACGAGTGTGCGCCGCTGCCTGGAGGAATACGCCGGCCTCGCGCCGCCTCCGGTGCAGCCGCTGTCCTCGGGCTGGCAGGACCTCCTCGACCGCGTCCCTTTGTTCGAGCGGCGCGCCGGCGATCTGCACCAGGGGCGGCTGTCGGCGCTGCTGCGCGCGCTCGACGCCGCCAGCGTAAGGCCGGATACGGTGACCGTCGCGGACCTCGAGGCGGCACTCGAGCGCCTGCGCCACGCCTCGTTGCCCGATCCACGGCATCGCGCGAAAAAGGCGCGACAACTGCGGGCGGCCTGGACCCGCGCGACAGGCGAGATCGTTGGCTGGCCGACCCTGCCGTGGCCAAAACCGGAGCGGGCGCCCTGTCTCGCCTTGCCGCTGGAGAGCTTTCCGGCATCGTTCCAAGACGACGTCGCGCAATACGTCGCCAGCCGTGGTCTGCGGCCGACCGTCCCGATTACGGCGACAATGACGCGGCTCGAGCGGTTGCGCGCCACGCGATCTGCCCTTTCGGTCACCACCGGCTGTCCGACGGCGCCGGGTCCAACGGGCACGGCAGGCGGCGGGCGCGATCTCCGCGGGATCAAGGAGCGGCGGCCTCTCGCCGACACCACTGTGACCGGCCACGTGATGATAGTGCGCCGTGCCGCCGGCGCTCTGATCCGCTCCGGTGAGATGGCCCTGTCGGACATTCGGCGGATCGCCGACGTGGCGACAATTGAGGTCACCGCCATGCTGCTCGACGAGAGCCTCGGGCAGGACCGTCCCAGCACGGACAGCTGGCGTTCCATTGTCTCGGTGCTGCGCAGCATCGCCGTGCGCTGGCGCCCCGACATAGCAGCGGACGAATTGGCCGAGTTTTCGCGTCTTACGCGCGAATTGAAGACCACGCAGGACGACGAGATCACGCCGGGCGTGCTCGCCAAGCTGCTGCGCATCCCCCCACCGGTCCTTTCGCGCATTCTGTCCTGGCCGGCCGCGGTGACCGAGGAGGTGCGCACTGCATCACACGGCGGCCGCCGTCCCGTGCTACGGTCGCTGGCGCGCAAGAGCGCGGCGGCGATCGCCATCGAGATCCTCGGCACGCTGCCGGTGCGCCGGCGCACGCTGTCCCTCACCCACCTCGAACACAGCGTCGTCTGGCACCGCGACGGCAGCGCCGTCCTGCAGTACCGTGCCGATGAGACCAAGACGCAGCAGCCCGTAGCCACCGACCTCGCACCTGAGCAGGTCAAGATGCTGCGGCTGCACGAACGCGTCTGCCTGCCCGTGCTGCGGCCGGTCGGCACGACCGAGCGCTGGCTCTTTCCGGGGGCGGACAACCGGCCGATGTCCCCGTCGGTTTTTGCCCGACTGGTCACGGACGAGCTGTGGTGCGCGACCGGCGTTCGCATCAACCTGCATCTGATGCGGCACCTGCTTGCCATGCTGCTGCTCGAAAAGAATCCCGAGCACAACGGCACCCTCGTCAACGCGCTGCTCGGCCAAAAGCCGGGGAGCCCGGTGGGCCGCAAGTACGCGCCGTTTCGCAGCCGCTGGGCGGCGGCAGTTGTCCGCCGCATCATCAACGAGGACGTCCGGCCGCTGGTCAAGAAACGCTCCACCGCGTCGATCCGTGCTGCCGCGCGGCGGCTGCAACTGCGTGCCTGAGGAAACCGCAATGGCCCGACCGACGACGTTCCCCTTCGCGTCCGCGCCCGTGGCCACCTGGCCGGCTTCCCTGGGCAAGGCCTGGGTAACCGGCACCCCCGCTACGGGCCGCAAGGACTTGCCCGCCATTGCCTCGGCGTTCGGGTATTGGATGTCGTGGACGTTTCTGCAAAGGCACGCGCCGAGGCCCACCATGCACACCGTCGACGCGTACTTCCTGGCGATGACCGGTTTTCTGAAACCCTCATCGGCGGTGTCATACCTTCTTCGGGTGCGTGATGCCGCGGTTATCCTGTGGCCGCACGACGACTGGCGCTGGCTGTACACGCGCTGTTCCGAGCTGCGCGCGCGGCACTTTCCCCCACGTAAGCCGTACACACCGCGGCCAACGGCTACGACGCGGCAACGGGTGCCGCTGTCGGCGTGGCCAGAAGACCTGAAGTGCCGATGGGAGACTGCCTGCACGGCGCCGCCCCGCTTGTCCTGGCGTGCCTCCGTGCGCGACAGAACAAGCCCCTCCAGCATGGACCCGGCGGGCACAGCCTGGGCGTGGAGCGCGGCGACACGCAGCAACATCGAAACCGCCGTTGGGCTGTGGCTGGCGTGGAGCGCGGATCACGATCTCCCGTCCTGCCCGACGCCGGCGAGCGTCGCCGCCTGGGCCGAGGAGCTCGACGCGCGTGGCCGGTCGCTGTGCACGCTGCGCAATTATGTCCGCTGGTTGTACGACGGGGCCCGCCACCTGTGGCCGGAGCTGGACTGGCGCTGGCTTCGGGAGGATGCCCGGCTCCTTGCGCTGGAGGCGGTGCCCGTGCGCAACCGGACCGCCCGCCTGTCCAGCCTGCGGGAGCTCTGGCAGCTCGCCCAGAGCCTGATGAGCGAGGCCGAACGGCAGCCTCACGGGATCAGGTCCGCCCGCCTTTTCCGGGCTGGCTTCATGTTGGCGTTGCTGGTGTTCCACCCGGTGCGCCTGCGCAATCTGTGCGAACTGCGCGCCGATGTCCATGTGGTGCTGGACGAGGGCGGCGCCCCCATCAGCCTCGTGCTCAACACCAAAGGAGGACGGCGCGTCTGGGACATGGCGGAGGAGCTGCGGGAGCCCTGGCGGAGGTGGTGGGGGTGGTTCCGGACGCAGCTTCCCGGCGCAGAGCGCAACGATGACGTTCTCTGGCCGTCCGAGGATGGCGCGCCGTTGCGCCCGCGCAGCGTGCGCCGCCATATCATTGAGGTCACCAGCCGACGCATGGGCAAGGCAACCAACCCGCACCTGCTGCGCAGCGTCGTCGCAATCGCGTTGTGCGATGAAGGGGCGCCGGAGGCAGCCCGCTGCCTCCTCGGCCACCGATCGCGGAAGGCCCTGCTGCCCTACATCCTCGCGGCCATCTCCAAACGGGCCGCCCGCACCTTGCGCGCGGCCAGCGCGCCGCTCCGGGTGCCGCCGCCACTCCGCTGTCGCGCTCGATGGCGCGTTCCATGAGGAGATGAGGGCATTGATGCGTGATCCCGGCGCCCCACCGGAGATCGGCAAGGACAGGCGGTCAAAGCGTCAAAAAGCCTTGCCGCAGCAAGGGCTTGCGGCCCGAGCATGGATCGGCGGCAAGATCGGCAAAAGCTTGGCGCCTACCACCATTTTCTATACTGTCTGCAGTGGCTTAGAGGACACGAAGATCGGCAAACCATGAACGAGATGTTGGAGACGCCCGGACGGATCGAGCCTTGCCGTCTGGAAGCCGTATCGGAAGACATCACCGATCTGGTCGCCGTTTTGGCGGCCAGTTCCGCCAAGCTCGGCGCTCGCCTGAATCCACGGACGGCGGCGAACCTCGCCGACCTCGTGCGCATCATGAACTGCTACGACAGCAACCTGATCGAAGGGCACAACACACACCCGCGCGACATCGAGCGTGCGCTGGACGATGACCTCGCCGAAGAGACGGGGCGCCGCAACCTGCAGATCGAGGCGGCCGCCCATGTCCGGGTTCAGCGCGCGGTGGACGAGATGGCCGCGGATGAGCGCCTGCCGGAACCGGCATCCACGGACTTCATCCTGTGGCTGCACCGCGAGTTCTACCGCGACGCATCGCCCGACATGCTCCGCATCGAGAACGGCGATCGTTCCTTCGAAATGGTGCCGGGGGTCTTCCGGAACCAAGCGGAACACGACGTCGCCATCGACCGCCATGTGCCACCGTCGAGCGACCGTGTCAGCGCCTTTATGGCCCACTTCGCCACGCGCTAGCGGCTCGCCACTCTGGGACAGGGAAGCCGCATCCTGTTGATGGCGGCCGCGCCGCTTGACACCCGCCGAACAGGGGCAGGCCGGTTTAGCCGGGGGGAGACGCCCTCCCCCGGTTCGGAGGATTTCATACCGGTTCAGGGGTGATGTCGATGATGCGGCCGCTCCGGCTCCCGCCGACCTCGGAGGCCGTGCCGTCGATGGTGTTCATCTCAGCGTCGATCTCTTCCAAGCGACGGCGGAGCGCTTCGATGTCGGCCAGCACCCGTTCCCGCTCCTTGGCAAGCCGTCGCCGGGCCGCCTTCTCCGACACTGGACGCTTCCGCCCCTCGCGGAGTTCACGCCGGAAGTCAAGGATCTCAGCCCGCTTGAGGGTCGAGCGCACGAGCCCCCGCTCTTTGGCGAGTTCCCAGCCGTCGTCCTTGAGGCTGACCAGCATGTACGCCGTCGAGTAGTCGGGCGGCAGCTTCTTCTCGGGCACCTTCTCCTGCAAGACCGCCTCGGCGACCGTCTTCAGGGCGTGCGCCACCGACTTCGAGAACGGGAGCTCGCTTTCGATCATGGACTCGTACTCGCCATGCGGCAGGCTGTCCTTGGCGTAGACGAGGTACTTACCGATGTCGATGAAGCGGTTCGTGGCCTCCTTCCAGAGGCGCCCGATCGTTTCGACGTACTTGTCCCTGCTCGACAGCTTGCTCACCGAACGCCGCACGTCGTCAAACCGGCCGTCGGGATCGGTGACCTCCTGGACAAGGTCAGCTTTTACGGCGCGCTGAAGTCCGGCCATCTTACACCCCCAGTTTCTGGCGCACGACATCGAAGGCTGCGGCGTAGTCCTCGCGCCCCCGGCCCCGCCTCATGTCGATGACGGAGGTTCCCTTGGACAGCGTCTTCGGGATGTCGGCGAAGTGTGGGATGTCGATCGGACACAGTGGTCCGTGCTTCACCAGCTTGCGCTTGGCATCCTCGAAAGCACTTTCACGGCGCTGCGTGTCGGAGAGCAGGAACATGCCGTCGACGCCGAGGTCGCGAACCAACTTCATCCAGCTGGTCACCGAGTTGATGTCGTCGTCGTACTGCCGGGTCGGCACAACCACGAGGTCGGACGCCCGGATCAGGGCATTGGCGTGATGCGGGTAGGCGGCCATCGAGGCTGGGGTGTCGATGATCAACAGGTCGTAGTCCTCAATCCCGAGGATCTCCTTCTCGACCCGAGCGGCGATCACGGCCCCGACATCCTCGCCCTCGACGTCCACGTCGCTGAGATCCACGAGTTCGTGGATCGGCGCCCGGATATGCTCGATGCTCGGCAGCGTGTCCGGCCGCTTCGTCCACCAAGTGGACAGCGTCGGGCTCTCATCCAGGTCGAGCGTCACAACAGCAAGTCCAGCATGTGCTGCGGCGGTTGAGAAGTGCCTTGCGGTTGTCGTCTTTGACGACCCGCCCTTCCCGCTCGCCACCAGGAGCCGCTTCTTGGCAAAGGTGCGAGCTTCCCTCGCCCCGGCCTCCGCCTCCATCACATCGACCATGTCCCCTACTCTCATATTGTCGGTGATGGACCATATGTACGCGATTCCATGCTCGCTGAGAACAGGCATCCGTGGGATATGTCGGCAAGCATGCGACATGCATGCGTGTCACTAAAAGTCCTGCATGCAGGACTTTTGCCTGGAGACCGTGCCGCCCAGCGTCTCCGGAGGAGATCCGCAATGAAGCATCATGCGCTGCACGAGCCACTACATGCAAACTCGCTCGACCTCTTCCCCTATCGGGTCCGCTTGGTCCGAGTTCAAGGCCATCCTCCGCGCTCAGGAGGCTTGCAGCGTCGACACCTTGAAACGCGCCCTCAGCCCAGCCCTCGATGCCATCTGGGCTCAGAATGTCGGAGCGTGGTTCTGAAGCTGTGGCTACGCATTCCAGACTGAGGAGCAAGCCGCTTTAATAGAGCGTGGATACAAGCTGTGCTACCTGGATGACCTCCAAGCCAAGCTCGTAATCACGGGTGGCTCTTTCTACGTCGGCTCCCAGAACCTGAAGGCGCGAAGGACGAAAAATTGGGAGGCGACGGCGACGCTGCCCAACGCGTGCACGGTCGCCCCGATGCGGGCGGACATCGCGGGGTGGGGCGGGCAGTCATACCCGATCACATGCGAGATAATCGACGACATGGAGGAACTTATCGCCCACCCTGCGCCGCAAGCACAAAAAGTTCAAGACGCGGGCCGGGACATCGACTGCGAGGTCAAGGAGCGCCAAGCGCGGCGAAAGCGGCGTCTTGGCCGGAGCGGGCTGCGGGACAGGTGCTCGCTGCCAAGCCCGCCCACGAGTCCGTCAAGATGACGTCGAGACACCTCAGCAAGGCGCCGAAGGACTATTGGACGCTGGAGCGCGACGTCAAGGAGGTCCAGTTGGCACGCTGGAGCTTTGACGACGGCGAAGCCGTGGAACTCACGAAGCGCAAGCACTACTTGCTGATCGGCCCTGAGGCCCGCCTTGCGCGTTAGCACCACGCCGTAGTGAGGGCTCGCTCCCCGCGGAGGATGGAGAAGGTGTTTCCCGATGGGTGACAATGCGACAGACCGCCGGCGGGCATCCCTGATCCAGCTTCGGTCATGGCGGTGTCAATGCGCGTCGAGGCGAAAGTGGAGGCACCCGATTACCGGGATGTTCTTCATCCGCCGTCTAGTGTCCAAGGCCCTCATCGGCATCCCGCTGGCGACCTGCGGCGTGTTCGGGACAGTTCTTTCATGAGGCGGCGAATGGCATCGTTGTCATTGATCAGGTTCAAGGCGAGAGGGATGCTGTAGCGCCACTCCACGACCGAGTGGTAGGTCTGCTGGGAAGACAACGTGGAAAACCGCACTGGCCGGGTTCGCCGATGGGCTTGCGCGTGATCTCGCAGCGATCCGCATGGCGCTGTCGCTGCCGTGGAGCACCGGGCCGGTAGAGGGACAAATCCGCCGATTGAAGACCATCAAGCGAACCATGTGCGGCCGCGCCAAGTTCGACCTCCTGCGTCACCAAGTCCTGGAGGCCGCTTGAACAGCAGCACTCCAGCCACGCTGTTGCATCGAAAACGCGGAAGGACCCAGTTCGGGATGTCGTTTGACAGTGAACCAACCTCTGGGGCGGTCAGTTCGGCCCCGCGCGTCGGGCGTCGTCCTTCTTGATGAGGTCCTCCTGGGCGTCGATGGCGTCGGCCACGTGGGACACCCAGAGTTCCAAGTTGTCTGGGGAGGTGGACGCCTCGACCTCGGGGCCACCGGCGGCGAGGCTGGCGTTGTACCAGTGCAACCGCTTGCCAATGTCCTGCTCAGCCAGCCAAGCGGCCGCGAGGCGTGCCTTGCGGGACAGCTTCCCCGCCTTCCGCTGGCGGGTCTTGGCCAGGGGCGGCTCCGTCGCGGGCGTGGCGCCGCTGCGCTTCGCCCCGGCGTAGTCCTCGGCGACGGCGCGGAGGACGTAGCCCTTGCCGATGGGCTGTGGGGAACGCGCGCGGATGGCCCGCACGTAGTCGAGGTTGCTCTCGATCACCTCGGGCGGATGCGCCCGGCACAGGCGCCCAGCCTCACGGTCAGTCAGGCTAAACTCGCCCATCAAGGCGCGGTAAGCCGGGACGGCGGCCTCGGGTAGGCCCTCGGGCTGCTCGGCGGCGTGGCGTTCGGCCCATTCGCCCGGCGTGGCATCGCCCTTGAGGCACGCCTTGAGATAGGCGGTCTTGCTGTTCGGCGAGTAGCCCGCCCGGTAGTCGGCGTCAATCCGGCGCAGGATGTCCGCCACGCCGTCGGGCGTGAGCCGCGCCACGGCCTGCTCGGCGGCAGCCTTGCCAATCTTGAGGCGGACGAGACGTTCGACCATGGCATCGCGCGCCTTTTCGACGTGACGCTCCACCAAAGCCTGCTCGAACAGGCGGGGCAGGGCGGCGTCGTCCAGGTCGAGCGGCAGCTGGTATTCGTGCTTGCGTGTCAAGGTGAGCCGCAGCGCGGTCACCACACGCGACACCCGCATCTGCTCCACGGCCACATGAAATTCGGCGATGCGATCAATTTCCTTCAGCGCGGGCTTCAGGATGAATTTCGAGAAGTCGTTGAACTCGGCGTAGCGGTCTAGGAGGTCCAGGTAACGGCGCAGGAAGTCCAACTCGTAGATGTGCGACACCAGCGTCCAACCGGGCGGCTCCTGCTGCACGCGGTTCAGCAGGAGCTCGTACAGGCGGAAGGAGTGCGTGCCGTTGAATAGGCGCTGGGACAGTAGCACGATGTTGGTGCGGGCGACCTTGTGCCGGATGATTTGGTGGACGCGCTCGGACAGGCGGTACTTGATGAAGCCGCGCTCCGGATCGACGAGGCTGCCGTCCCGCTTCACGCGATAGGCGTAGTCCTGCAAGAAGGTCGTGCCGCCGCGCTCGAACTCCTCGGCGTCCTGGTCCACCGTGCCGTCCGGCAGCATCAGGAGGTTCGCGCCGGAGGCCGAAGGCATGTTCGGCGAGCCGGGGACGTCGGTCTCCTTCGGGACAGCGGTGCCCCACTTGATCTTCGTCGTCAGGAGCTCGTCAAGGACGCACTCGAGGAACTCGGCGTTCTTGGACTTCTCGGCGCCGATGATCAGGCGCAGGTCGCCGACGCGGATGCGCTTCTCCTCGGGCCGGTCCGTTGGCGCCAAGCGTTCGTTGAGGATGATGGCGTTGATGATGTAGACGGCCGCCTGCGAGATGCGCATCGGTGAGAAGATGAGATCGTTCGGCTTGTCGATCTCGACGTCGCGCGGCAGCGCCATGATCCCCTCGCTTTCCAACCGCCCAGAATGCCAACAGTCAAGGCGACGGTATCGAATGGGGAGCGTCAATGTCAACGAAAGCCGGAAGAGTCTTCCGGCTTTCGCCAAGGAGAGTGCCCCCGAATCGGGACGCGCGATGCCGCGTTGCCCATATCCTTCCTGGTTTCACGACCCATTGCCCAGATCCTTCCGACTTTCGCGAGGCCGCTCCCCGGCGCCGCGGGCGGCGCGATTTGGTCTCCGTGCCTAAAACCTTCCTTGTTTCAAGCTGCTTGGGACGGGAGGTTTGCCCATATCCTTCCTGGTGTCGGAAGACCCGGGCGAGCGCGTTGCCCAAATCCTTCCTGGTTTCGCACCAGGGCGCGGCGCCGGGCATCCCCCATAACCTTCCTGGATTCCCGGCCGGAATGCCCATATCCTTCCTGGCGTCGGAAGGCGGTTGCCCAAATCCCTCCGATTCTCGAGTTCAGGCGAATGCCCAAATCCTTCCTGGTGTCGGCCTGGAATTGCCCACATCCTTCCGATTCTCAACCCTGATTCCCCCAAATCTTTCCTGGTCTCGTGCCAAGAAACCTAGGAAAACCGCCGTTATCCACAGGGTAAGACGGCTCCCTGAGAGAGGAGTCATTCTTGATTCTTGTCGAATCCCTGACTCGACTCTCTATCACCTCCGTCTCGTTGAGTCCGGCTCGGGCACGCCGACGCCCCGTCACGGAGGCGGTCAACCGGCAGGCGGGTGCTTCCACAGCCCCGACCACACCGCCAGCAGGTTGGCCACCAACTGCTGCACGTTCTCCACATGATACGACGACAGGATCTCAGCCCGGCGCTGATCGGCGATGGAGTGCGCCCCCAGCACGCTGCGCAGCCACGAGGCGTAGGAGATCGCGTGCGGGTAGTCGAGGTACACGTCCCTCACCGGTGGCAGGTCGGCCGCCCGGGCCTCGGCGAACAGAACGATCAGTCGGTCTACCGCCATCTCGTCCCCCGCCTTCAATGCCTCGACGGCTCGTTGACGGTCGGCAGCAATCTGGGCGGGGTCGCGAGGCGGCTGTGTGTCCACCCACGGCGTTGGCAGGCCAGTCGGCAGGCGCTTGACGCGCTCGTACGCCTCGTCGGGGGTGCGCCAGAACCAGCAGATGCGGTCCTCCGGCGAGATCCCCATCTCCGCGAGCTTGGCGTCCATCCGCTCCTTGATCTCGGGCTTCAGGGTGTCCGTGCCAGGGATGGCCGTGTCCTGCTCGCCCTTGTCGCGGAAACACTTCGGGTCCAGGCCGAGTTCCTCAATGGCACCGTAGGCGGCGACGATCGCCGTGGCGCGCTCCACCCTAGCCCTCACCGAGCCGACGCGCTGGCCGAGGCGTTCGGCGGTCTCGTGGTGCGACGAGGGGTCCATATCCACGGACGTCACCGAGTGCAGGCTCCTGCTAACCATCAGCCGGTGGACCGCGTACTCCGCCCTGCGGCTCTCGTGGTCGAGTACCCAAGCGGCGAGCCGGGCCGCCTTGCCCAGACAGCCCTGGCCCCACTCGCCCAATGCAGCCTCCGCCTGTCGGTCGAGGCCGTCCGGTGGCAGGGGTACGACCGCAAGCCCGTCCTCATCCAGCCAGCCGCCGCCGAACACCGTGCTGGCCGACGAGATCGTCTCCAGCACGCGCAGCGCAAACTCCTCCGAGGCGGCCTCGATGACGATCCGTGGGCGCCGCCCAACATCCCGGCCACGCCTCGGCCACTCCGGTTCGCCGTCCCACCGGATCACGTATCGCTCGCCGTCGGCTTGTCCGGCGTACCGGCCCTCGTGGCGGAACGGCTCCTCCGACACCGGGGTGAGGCTCGTGGCGTAGGGCGTCAACGTCTGTTCGTCTGGCATGGGATTCCTCGTCGCGGCCGTCACCTTGATGTCCTGGAATGGAGTGGTGCGCAAGGCCGGGAAAGAGGGGGCTTTCCCGGTGCCACTTCGGCAGACACCTCCAAGGGGAACCGCCGCGCGGCGGCGAACAACGCCTCGGAGAGGACCGCATGCTGCCGACCATCAAGGAAGACAACAGCACGCTGCCGATCGACCTGGACATCATGGAGCAGCATAGGCTGCTGATCTCGCTGGACATACATGCACGACGAAGTCGTACTGCCCCTGCGGAACCACCTGCGGAACCCGCAGTTCCTCATCCCCGGTAGCGAGCCAATGGCTGACCGCATCGGCTCGGAGCTGGAGCGCATCCGGCGTCTCGATAGGGCGGACCGGAGGACGCGGGTTCTGGCCGCGGGCATGCTGGAGTGGATGCTGAAGAGGGGAGGGGAGGGGACATCCACATCCTTGACTAGGAGCAGGACGACGACCTGGACGAGGAGGCGGAATGAGACGGGGGCGCCGGTCCGGGCGCTTCACCAGATAGGGCGGTGAGGCATAGGCAGGTACGTGCGACTGCGGGAGCATTTCGACGCCCTTGTCTGACCGCGCCGTCGCACGCATCGTGCCGAGCGCGCTGACCCGCGCCGGGCTCGATGCCACCGGCTACTCCGAGCAGAGCCTGTGGCGCGGCTTGGCCACGGCGGCCGCCGACCCGCTACAAGTCGGCAGACATGGCGCTGTCCTATGTCGCCAACGTGGAAGCCTGAGCCAGAGTGTCCGACGGCCTGTTCGACCAAACGGCAGCGTTTCGATTCAGCCCTGTCGCGCCACGCGCAGCTCAGCCTCGAGCTGGGCCTCATCGTGCCACCAGACGAGGCTGAGGATGGTGTCCCGGCCGATGCGAATGGTCTGTTCAGTCACTTCGTAGCGGTCAGCGCCCCGCCGGTCGATCCACGCCCCGGCCCCGATCTTCGCGGCCCGGCTCCGGTCCATTTTCCCGTCCCAGACGTCCTGGGCGTAGGATTCCGCATCAAGGCTCCGGTGCGGAAACATGGTGTCCGGAATGTCCCGGTGCCGCCGGAACCAGCGGCGCCCCTGGGGGCCATGGCAGATCAGCATGGCCGGCGCCGGGCCGACCTCCACCAGGCGGATGGCCGCGGCGGTCAGGCTGACGCGGAACGCCGCTGCCAGCGTGTCCGCGACGTCCAGCGTCATCCGGCCGAGGCGACCAGCTGCTGGCTGGAACAGGAAGGTGGGCATGAGGAGGTCAACCGCGAACTGGTCCGCTACCCGCTCGGGATCGAACGGGCTGTCGTCCTTCGGGCTTCCGATGTCTTCGGAGCGGCAGTCGAACCGCCGGCCCCGATGGTGCTTCCAGTGGCCAAGCTCGTGTCCTACGGAGAAACGCCGCCGCTCAGGGCGGCGGCCCTCGTGGACGGTGATCACGGCCCGGTTGCCGGCGCCGACGATGCGGGCCTCGCAGCCGTCGAGAGGGCGATATTTGACGGCAGCCCCCATTGTCCAGGCAATCGCGTCGACATCGATCTCCGCGGGGTCAGTGATCCCCAGATGGGTCAGGATCTTTTCGGCTGGCGTGAGAGGCGTCGGCGCTCTCACCGGGGGTTCCCCTGCTCGTCAATCACGTCGAGATCCATCAAGTCCTCCAGCAGGCTATCCAGATCGGCATCCGGCTCCTCCCGGCCGTCGCGGGCGGCCAGGGTCAATCCCTGATGGCTGGCGCGGAGCCGAGCGAGGAGCGCTCGCTTGCTGGCGGCCGACCACATCAGCACCGTCGCGCCACCGGACGGAGCGGCCGCAATGGCCTCCTTCGCCTCAGCCAAGCGCCGCTTGCCCGCCATCGTCGCGGCCGCCGCTACCCGAGCACGCACACGCGCCGCCGCCACGACGGGGTCGCCGTGCACCGTGCTCGCCTCCTCGCAGATGGCAGCGTCATCTGCCTCGAGGATGGAGATGAGATCCGCATCGAGAAGCGCGTCGAGCTGCTCGACGGCGGTTCTCGCCCCTTTCGGCGGTATCATGGCGTTCCTCCGGCATAACGGGCGCGGATGGTATCGTAACCGCGCCGAATGCGTTTGCGGACCGTTTCGTAACGCTGTCGTTCAATACCCAGCAGCGCGCAGACTTCTGCCGGCGCTATGCCCCCCTCGAGGTCTGCCTGGATGATGAACCACGCTTCCTCGTCGTTTTCGAACATCTCGGTCACATCCTTCAACACCTGCCCCCCGAACCGCAGCCGTTCGGCGCGAACCGCCACCGCTTCGGGATCCGGCCGGTTGTCGGCGAGGGTGCCGGGATCGACCTCTGCCGGCGTCCCCCATCGGGTGGGGTCGTCGGCTCCGCGCCACTTCGCCCGATCCTCAAGCCACTCATTGGCCACGCTGCGCATGGCCCCGATCAGGAACGCCACCACCCGCATCCGCCGCGGACAGCGCCGGCGCCCGTCCAGCGCCCGCAGAACCGCCTCGTCCATGAGCTCGCCCGGATCCGCCCAACACTTGAGCGCCAACACCCGGGCCGCCGCTTCGAGCCGCAAGTAGTCGCCATCGCCGAGGCTGGTGATGGCTTCCGCCAGCTCCTCCACCGGATAAGGCGTGTCGTCGACCTGACCGTCCAACCAGGGCCTCCTGCGCTGATTAGGCGCCTCCGGGCCGATTCGCGGACAACAAAAAAACCGTGTCCGCGCTGCGCGCCCGCCGCGCCTAAGAGGTAACTCGCGCCAATAGAGGCGCACAACAAAGAGTTACCACACAACGATAGGTGATGCATGTCTCATAGTTCCTTCCGATCCTACTACCCCGCCTTCAGCACTCGCGAGCATGAGTTGCGGGCCTACGCAACGCTCGACGGTCCGCTCAAGAACCGGATGTTGCCGGTGGTAACGCTCACCCGGGACGAGGCCGGAGAGTCCTTCGAGGGCTCGCTCGACGCGCTTCTGCAGGCGGCAGGCGGCCGCCCGCTCATCGTGGACTTCGACCCCACGTTCAAGACGTCACCCAGCGACGTTGAGATCGAGCAGCGCCGGCTGCGCCGGGAAGCGAAGCTTCTCCGCGAAGGGAAGACGCCCCGCCCGCCGAGCCCCAAGCAGCAGGAGGCCTGGGACCGTCAGCGAGCGGCGGCCCGCCGCGCGGTTGAGGCCTTCAACCAGTCGGTGGCCCGGTTGCAGGCGCCTGCCGACGGCTACGCCGCGTGGCGCAGCCTCGGGCTGTCGGCGCCGAACCTCATCCCTACGGCCAAGCTCGGCGACCCGGCGGCGGCGCTCGCGCAGGTCGAGGCGGTGACGGGTGCCGGCCGGCGCATTGCCTTCCGGCTCAACCTGCGCGACCCCGGAGCGGTCGCGTCGTTCCTGTACGCCGCGCGTGGCCTGAACTCCACCGATCGGGCCATTCTCATCCTCGACGCGGGCTATGTCCGGGACGATGCGCGGGCCGGAATGGCGCGGGTCGTCGAGGCCCTCGATGTCATCCGTCGCGGTCTTGGCGGGTCAGCGTTCGCGGCCATGACGACGGTGTGCATGGCGGGCAGCTTCCCGAGTTCACTGCGGGACCTCCCGACGACCTTGACCATTCTGGAGCGGGACATCCACGCGGCGGTCGTCCGCCACGGATGGGACGTCCGCTACGGTGACCACGCGTCGATCCAGCACCGGAGCCCCATGAGCGGTGGCCGGGGATGGTTCCCCCACGTCGACGTGGCCCATTCCCGGCAGTGGCACTTCGCGCTCTCGGACGCTAAGTGGGACAGCGACGGCTACATCGAGGCGGCCGGCGCTCTCGTGGCCAATCCCCCCGTGTGGGGCGGCCGTGCGGCCTGTTGGGGAGCGGCCATGGTGGAGCGGGCGTCTGGGGGGGTGCTGGACGATGGTGCGGGTAGCCGCCTGACTACGCCGGGCCCCTGGCTGGGAGTCCGGGTCAGCCAGCACCTGAGCCAGCAGGCGGTGCACTCGTAAGCGCGCGGGGATCAGACGACAAGCCGCCACCCGCGGCGGAGCGACCGAAGACCGTCCGGCAGATGTGAGCTTCGATCAGCACCCGGAGCTTGAGTTGATGCCGGACGCCGGCTGCGATTGACGCCAGGGGCAGCCGCTGTTCGGCCCGCTCGGTCAGCGCCCGCCACGGCGCGGTGCGCACACCACGGTCAAGCTCGTGCAAGGCCAGGAGGGCGACGATCTCCTCCCGCTCGAGAAGCCGCAGGTAGCCGCGCGCCGACCGGTCCGGGTTCAGACCCCCTCGGCGCACCCGGCGCAGTGCCACGCCGCCGCGTGGACCGGCGCTTGCTTCCAACACGCTCCACCACGCCGGAACGGCCTCCATGGCTTCATCCAGGTGGTTCGGTGCCACCACCAGCGCCATCCGCTCCATGCCCTCGCCATAGGCCCGCGCTTGGCGCGGCAGACGCGCCAGCGTGTCCACCGCGCTCTTGATCTCCACGCCTTCAATGCGCCCGTTGAGGACCGCCAGATCGACGCGGGCACTGGAGCGGCTGACGGGCAGCTCTTCCACGACGAACGCGTCTGGATCGCCTGCGTGGCGCCGGCTGAGGCGTGCCTTGACCGCGGCGCGGATCATGGTGTCGTTGGTGGGCGTGGGAGCGGCTGCCATCGGGGATCCTTTCGGAGGGCAGGGAATCATTTTGGGCGATCCAGAGCAACGGCAAATCCAAGCCAGCGGGTATCGGCTCCTCGAACGAGCCATTGCCCAGATTGTGCAAAGCGCGTCAGGGCGCGCCGGTTTCGCCGAAGCGGCGCCACGCGAGCGCCCACGCCGACCTAGCCTCTCGTTGGCGGTTCTGGCGACGGCGTCCCTCGCCGGTCATGAGGCGTGCTGCCGTGCCTGACCAGAGTTCCGGCCAGTCCGTGCATGCGCGTTCCTCCGATCAGATCGGAGCCGCCGCCCGCCAGCAGAGGCGAGACCAGACTCGTTTGCCTGAAGTTGCAGGACCGGGTGGCGCTCGGAACTCAGGTCAGGATGGGTTTGTGGGGGAGACACTCCCCGCGGGCGACGGCGCAGGTTGCCCGCTCAGGGCCGCTTGAGGCGGCGGTTTCGGTGCGCGACGGTCACCACGCGGTCGCCCTCGCCGACAGCGGCGTAGGTGTCGAGCATCTGGTCGCCGATGGCCTGCAGAATGCGATCACCAAGGTGGTGGCGCAGGCGGCGGCGGGCCTCCTTGTCAAAGTACAGGACCTCGGCGCCGTGGTGATGCGCTTCGGCGCCGAACCTCAGCAGCAGATCGACGATGAACGGGGGGATAGCGCGCTGTTGGGCGCGCCCCCTTCCGGCAGCGCTCAGCCGCGGATCGTGATCTCGATGGCGTCCTCGGCGACGCCGAAGGTCAGCGCCAAGCCGCGCTTCGCCTCGGGAATGCTGAGCGGGCGGGGCTCCGGCTGGGCGACCATGGCGTTGGCGGGGGCATTGGTGGGCCGGGGGGTATCCTCCACATCGCGGGCGAAGGCGGGGATGTCCGCCGGCAGCGGCTGGAAGGCGAGCGTCGCCGGGTCGAGGCCGAGTTCATCAAGCGTGGTGTAGCGCACCGGGTTGCGCCAGCCCTGCCAGACGGCGGGCAGCGCAATGCGGGCGTAGGCGCCGATCCGGATCAGCCAGCGGCTGTCGTCCTCCGGCGAGCGGACGACGTCGGCAATGCGCCCAACGAGGAAGGCGGTGCCGTGCGGCTGATCGGCGCCGCCCCAGGCGCCGTTGTGGCGGTTCTGCACGCAGACGACGTAGCCGCTGCGGCGGGTACGGTCCGGGTCGAGCTTCCAGGCCTGCGAGCCGCCTTCGCTGAGGATGCGCTGCGGGCTGCGGGCTGTGAAAACGAGAACGGCGGGTTGCGCCATGGGATCCTCCTGGTCGATGCCGGCCACCGTACAGACATCCGCATGCTTAGTCAGACTTCTTTGTAAAAGTATACAGAAGTAAGGGGGCCAAAAGCAGAGGAAGTGCTGGCTCTGCTCCTCCCTCGCCCCTGATCAACTGTTCGAGGCCCATCCCCGCTGGGCTGCAATCCGCGCGACCGCCGTCCGCAGCACCGTCGTGTCAGCCGCGCTGAGAGCGGCGCAGTGCAGCGCAGTGTCCTCCGAGGAGATCCACCAGCACGTCCGGTCCCATCCAACGGCCCCCGCGAACAGATCGTGGCATCGGGTGATGTGGTCCAGACGATGGCGGCGATCCCGGTTCGGGTACTGGAAAGTCAGGAGCACGGAGCGCCCGGTGGCCCGTCGCGCCAGCTCGGCGATCTCCGACGGCAGCACGTAGAGGCATTCCTTTCCGCGCGCCGGCTTTGCGGAGAGGCCTGTGTCCGGGTCGATCAGGACGAGGGTGTCGGCCAAGTCCTCGGTGGGGACGGCGGCAAAGTAGGCCGACCGTCCCGCATTGGTGAAGTAGCCGTCCCCGGCGGCGGTTCGGAACGGGTGGTAGGGCGTGCCGCGGCGTGTCCAGAACTCCGCGTAGCCTCCGAGGTCCGGGCGCTCAGCCTGCAGGCGCTGCCGCCGGACATCTTCCCAGGTCGCATCCCATGGGGCCTGTCGTCCAAAGGCGTACGGCTCGGTCATCATGGCGACGTAGGTCAGCCCGCGCAGCCAAGGCAGCGCATCGAGCAGCCCGACAACCACGCCGAATTTCGTGTCGTCGTGTTGGTCCCACATGTGCGTTGGGTTCACGGGGGGCCTCCGGAGGTGAGCAGGGCTCTGATCCTGGCCGGGCAACCTCGGCCCTGCAACCGGAGCGTTGACGGTACCGGAAATGGCCGTCCCGGCGCTCCGGAGCGGCCTTAGTTGGGCTCACTTGGCAACAAGGGCGGATGAAGGCGCGCTGCGCCGACTGGGGGAGAGTTCGACGCCGCAATGATGCGGCCGGTCGGACGCGTGCTGGCCGAGGTGTTCTGCCAAGCCTACGGCCGCGGCGAAGAGTGGCAGGCAGACACTCGGACGGCGATCGTTGAGAGGGTGGCCTGATCATCGGTCTGCAGCAGGCGCGGGCGGGATTCGACCCGCGGCGTTCCGCCGCATCCCTCGGCAAGCGGCGGCCGCTCAGCTGGCGTCCACGCTTTGCTGCACACACGACGCCGAAAACAGGTTGCCGTCGCCCTCGCGGACTGGGCATCTTTCCGCAGTCCTACCACAGTTGGTGGTGGCGTTCGGGCGGAGGGGGCTCAGTATGCGCAAGGAGGCAAGAACACTCTACGGGAAGGCGGTGGACTCGCTTGTCCTCGGCGTGGACCATTTCAATCGGGCTTGGGACCGGGGAAGGACCGAGGCGGTCCTCATCATGCTGGACCGGGCGTTCGAGCTGCTGCTCAAGGCGGTGATCGTGCATCGTGGAGGCAAGATCCGCGAGAAGAAGGGAACCCAGACGATCGGCTTTGACTCCTGCCTCCGTAAGTGCTTTTCCGAGGAGCCCCTGATCTGCCTGTCCGAGGACGACGTCGTTGCCCTCCAGAACCTCAACAGTCTGCGTGATGCGGCACAGCATTACCTCGTCGAGGTCTCCGAGCACCAGCTCTACATCTACGCCCAGGCCGCGGTCAGCCTGTTCGGCAGGCTCACGAAGGACGTTTTGGGGTTGCCTCTGCGGGACGACGTGCCGGAGCGCGTGCTCCCTGTCTGTGCCAAGCCGCCCAAGGACATCGGCGCGGTCCTCGACATGGAGTTCGCCGACATCAAGGCGATGGTGTCCCCTGGTTCGCGCAGGCGCCTGGACGCGAAGGCTAAGCTCCGGGCCTTCGCGGTTCTGCAGGCGTCTCTTGACGGCAGAAAGTCCCAGCCGAGCGACGCGGAGCTCGACGCCGTCGTCAAGCGCATCCACAAGGGCGAGGAATGGCGGGCGATCTTTCCCGGCGTCGCCACGCTAACCATCGACCCGGAGGCGGACGGGCCCGGTCTCGCGCTCCGCGTGACCAAGAAGGAGGGTGAGGCCGTCAGGCTGGTGACCGAGGGAACGCCCGACGCCACAGTGATCGCGGTGAAGCGTGTCAACGAACTCGACTACTACTCGCTGGGTCTGAAGGATCTCACGAAGAAGCTCAAGACAACTCAGCCGAAGCTACTGCTTTTAATGGAAATAGAAGGCATACAGGAGAACCTAGACTACTGCAAGACCTTCAAGATCGGGAAGATGGAGACAAAGCGGTACAGCGCGAACGCCCTCGACTTCCTGTACAAGAAGCTCCGGGAAATCGACATTGAGGAGTTCTGGCAGGAGCACCGCAAGGGCGCCAAGGTCCTGGCCTGACGGGCCGCTGTGCATGGCGGGTCATGCGCGAAAGGCAGGTGGGAAGAGCCGTGACATGACGAGGCGGCCCGGAGCGCCGACAACGGCACCGTAGACTGTATCCGAAGGAGCCTGACGTGGCGAATTTGCTGTCGTTTGAACGAACGAACATCAATCTGGTCGATGACGGGCTGCTGTGCGCCTTCTACGACCTGAAGGCGGAACTGGCCTACTTCTGCTCCATCCCCACCGTCCGCCCGCGCCGTGACCGCCATGCCGACACGCTCGCCGTCCTGGATCGCTGGTTCGCATTCGAGCCTAAGCGACGGCTCGAAACCATCACGGATTTGGCCATCGGACGAAACGGCGCGGTGAAGGCGCCTCTGTTGGGAAGCTCCCTGCTCCTAGCCTCCGAGTGGGCGCGTTGCGCCGAGTTCTTCAGCGCTGACGACTTCCAGTCCACAGAGGCCCTGAGGGCGGCGTACCGGCGCGCGGCTAAGGCGTGCCATCCCGACGGCGGCGGGTCTCACGAGGAGATGATCGCGCTGAACGATACCTTCGCGCTGCTATACGAGGCGGTCTCCTCCGAATGGGTGCAGCGTGAGCTCCAGGCAGCGGACCGCCGGGGCAGAGAACGCGACATGGGGCCGTTCGGCATCGACCTGAGCGTGATAAAACCGACCAAGGCCAAGCCGTTCCGCGCCGCCGCCTTATTGGACGAGGCGATCGCCAAGCTGTGGCTGGAGATCCTCGTCGACGAATGGAACCTCGACGCCGCCGTCCGTATGGTCGGCGGCTTTGCCCGCTTCCCCCTGCTCCTCACGCCGCGCGCCAGTCCACTGCCGATGGAGCGGTGGGGTCTCCTGTCCATCGTGCAGAAGTTGGTCGAGCGGTGCCATGCCCTCAACCGCCCAGACCTGTGCGCGGACATTGTCCCGCGGCTGGCTGCGGAGATCGCGAACTCGGAGATGGACTACTACAATGGGCGCCTGAAGGAGACTCTCAGCGGCGTGAAGAGGGCTCCGGTCCTCAACCACCCCCGGCAGCGGTCCAACGCCGAGCGGCTGTCGTCTCGTCCTCTTCCGGCGGTCAGGACACGCTCCGGCAAGACGGCGTTGACCGAGGCGGCAAATGCACCCGTGACCGCCTCGACCGAAATCGTCTCCTTCACCGCGTTGCCCTTCGACCCACCGCCCGGCGCGAGACCTCCCGACCCATCCCGAATCCCGTTTCCCCGGGCCTACGGCCCGCCGTCGGAGAGCTACACGCCCGCGCAGTCCTGGGAATACCACCAAGCGTTCTACGGCAGCGGCGGTCGGGACCTGATCGACAAGCACAAGTGGGCGCGGGCGTGGTCGATCATGCTCACGCTCGTCACGTCGGATGTCCCCCCGGCGCCGGTCCTGGTGCAACTGAAGCGGCTGGGGGACATGTTCCCCGACCACATGGCGCACTTGGCGCAGATCGGCGAATTTCTTCAGCGGATGGAGCCCGGCCAGTTGCGCGAACGATTGTCGTTGCTTCGGAAACTGGACGCCGCCGTCCGCCGTGGCTCATTTCCCGGCTGGGATCCGATCCGCTACGCGAATGGTACTGAGTGCCTTGTGGTCGGGGTAGGGAGCGGCTACGTGGATGTCGTCCGGGCCGACCCCGAACGGCTGAAGCTGGCGATCCGAACCGGCTCGCTCCTGACCGCCGAGGAGAACAGGCGACGTAGCGGCGCCTGGACGCGCATGCACCGCTTCCTTGACGACCAGCGGCGCAAGGGCGCCGACGCCTTCGAGGAGATGAACCGAGGCGACGACGAAGCCGTGGTCCGGATCAAGTCCGCCTACATCGACGCATGCTTGGCGCTTGCTCCAGAAGTCATGGAGGTCGCGGGCGGGTTCCAGATCTGCTGGAGTTACGATCGGATGACGGCGGCACTCGTCCGGCTCGGCTGCTGGACGGAGGCCCGAGCCCGGCTGCGGCAGTTGTTCGCATTGCCGGAGTGCTTCTTCGAGCGGTGCTCGCCGTCCGATCGTCAAACCCTGCGCAAGCGCCTGGACAGGCTCGAACGCCAACTCGACCCGTGATCGCTGCAACGTCCGCGGCTACAAGATCCACGGCGAGAACCTCGACGGTGCCCACGGAGCGCCGCTCAGCGCCCGCCTGTACGGCGCGTTCCGGATCGATGCCGACGCGACCTCTGGATGGAAGGGTTGCGCCGCTCGCCGACAGGAGCAACGCCGTCGGTAGGTCGCCGACACCCTCGCCGCCGCCGAGGCGCAGGGGGGCGGCTGCACTTTGGCCCGCTCCACCGCGACTTGCTCCCAGATGGGTGGCTGAACCCGACAGGACGTCGCGAGCCGCGGCCTGCGACCGGAGCATTGCCGCATCGTCGCTACCCGTGACACGTCCTATGGGACGGTGATGTAATACCATGTGGCCAAAATCGATTCGGACCGCATGGAGGAGCACCGCGCCTAGCAACGGCTGGCGGCCTGGGCGCGCCGTGCCCGCCGCAGCGCTTGGTCCCGATAGGCTGGGGAGGCCCCGGTCCGGGACCGGGGCCGTCAGGTCAACGTGAGAACTGGGCGTCCTCGAAGCTCAGGGCGAGTCGGTCGGGGTAAAGGTCGATGAGGTATGTGACCTCCATCTCGTCGCCCCCATGGTGCCACACCGTCGCCGTTCCGCCGACCTGGAGCCCCCCGTCGCCGAGCTGCTGGATGTGGCCGATCTCGATATCGTCGAGGTCCTCCACTCCGAGTCCCTCGGGATCGACGTCCGGATCGCCGTCGATCATCGCGCGCGTCTGGAGAAGCGGCGGCACGCGGTCCTCCAGGTACGCCCACATCTCGTCCTCGCTCTCCATCGCGAGCAGGATGGGCAGGTCGGAGACGCGCAGTGGACGCGACTCGTAGCCGGGCACATTGTCGCTTGTCCGCGCCGTCGGCCGAACGTGTCCAATCAGTGTTCGGGCGAGGGCCCCCGAGATCCGCCACAGACGATTCAGGACGGCCGCTTGCTCGGCCCTGCGCGTCTGGACCAACTCCTCAGGCAGCGCGTCGTCGAGTTCGGACGGCGCGGCGGTGCCGTTCTCAGCGTCACGGCGCAGGGCGGTCCAATCCGGGTGCCCAGGGCAGGCAGCGAGGCCACGCTGGCACTCGGTGTAGCTCCGCGACTCGCCGATGTGGGCGGCCCAGTCTTGGAGGCTGCGGGCCTTCTTCTTCGGCAGCTTGGTACCGCGGTGGTGAAAGGTCGTCATGGTTCATCTCCTAAAGCCGATTGTGGGCATGCAGGGCGTTCACGAACGCGCGTGCATGCCTTGCCGCGCGGCAGTTGGTCCAAAGATGCGCGCGTCCAGCGATGGCCAGACTGCGGCAGAAGGTTCTCAGGTGGACCGACGCCCTGGCACGGGCTTGGAGACAGTGGCTCCGTCGGGATCGGGGGTCCCGCGCGGCCGATAATAGCCCCGGGTTCGACAGGGTCAACCCACGACGTTCGACTGGTTCCGGGCTCGTTCGTGAAGCCGTCGCGAGAGCATGGTGGAGCGGTTCAGTGCCGCATGGATGCCGTTGAGATGACGGCTCTCCTCCTTGGAGGTCAGCGGCGGCTGAAGGGTCGGAGGAATTGGGCCGCGGCGGGTCAGCCAATTCATGGTTCGGCGGAGACGATGGCGGAGTTGTCTATCGACAAGGAATGCATGGCGTTCGAGCTGCGACAGGTCGACCTCCATCATCAGGTTAGAGCATGCAGGGTCAGCCGCCGGGTGCCTCCTGCATCGGCGCACGTTCCTGCGTATCTTCGGTTGGGCGCTTCGTGTGCACGCGCCGGTGTGCGGGCCGGATGGCGGACTTCGGCGCCGGTTCCGTGCTGCTGCTCCGGAGCGCCTCAGCCTCGGTCACGGCGCGCTCAGCGGCCTTTTCAGCGGCGACGCGCCCGTCGCGCTCCCCGTCGCGCTCCGTCCTCAAGCGGTTGACCTCGGTCTGGAGTCGGCCGTTCTCCGCCGTGAACGACTTCAACTCCGCCCGAGCCTCGGCGGCAACGCGTTCGGCGGCCAGCCGCTCCTCCTGGAGCTTGTCGTTCCGGGCGCGCTCGGCGTCCCGCTGTGCCCGAATGTCGTCCAGTTCGCGACGAAGGCGGCCGACTTCGGCGGCATGGTCCTGCTGTGCGGAGGTCTGTGACTGCCTCAGGAACTCCGCGTCGCTCCGCGCTGCGTTGGCGTCGCTCCGCGCTGCCTCCCTCGCGGCTTCGGCCGTCTCGGCGCGCTGCCGCAGGGACTCGATCTCGCGCTCCTGCTTGCTCACGAGGATCTTGAGTTCGTTGGCCAGCGACTTTGCGGCGGCGAACTGCGGCCGCAGCGCCTCCAGCTCGCCCTCGGCGGCGGCTGCGCGCGTATCAGCCTCGTCCAGAGCGGCGGCAATTTCAGCTTCGTTCGCCTGTGCCTCCGCGACGGCGGCCTCGGCTTCCTCGGTGATGCGCTGGACCTTGTCGGCGGCTGCCTTCTCGGCCCGGTCAGCGCGTTCCTTCTCTACGGCCTTCACGGTGTCGAGTTTGGTGCGCGCGATGTCGCGCTCCGCATGCACGACGGCGGAGAGCTTGCCCTTCATGAGATCGGCGAGTTGCGTCATGAGCGCCTGCACTGCCGGGTCGGCGTCGAAGTCGGCCGCCACGTCATCGGTATCCGGGCGGCGGGTCTGCGTCGGCTCGTCCAACGCCGCGGCCGCGTCCACCCGCTCGCCGCGCAGCTCCCGCAGGCACCGCAGGATGTCGGTGTGGCTGCCGCCACCCAGGACGTCCCGCACCGCCCGCGTGGTCGGCCTCCGGCCCTCGCCGACCAACTGGCGGGCGGCCTCGCGCACGCTCTCCAGGGTCACCAGAGCTTCGGTCCCAGCCATTACGTCCGCCATCACGTTCTCCATCACCGACGTGGATACTAGGATAACGTAGCGCTGTTACGGTCGTCAACGTTATTGTTACATAGCTTTGAATAACGATATAACAGATAACAGTGTGCGTTATCCGTTACGGGTGCTCTGACGAGGTTAGGTATCATTCACCCGTCGGGCTTGGCATCCTGCCCGCTCCGGCCTGGGACATCGGTTTCACCGCCTGATCGGCTGTTGTGTCCGCTATCCCTTTCATTGGCGTGTTGATTGGCAGGTCGGCAGAAGCGGTTTCACGACACACGGCCGTGGTTGCGTGGCGGCGCCCTCCCCAGCTACATTGATCTGGGTAAGAGGGATTCTCACGACCAATACGACGCCAGGGACCGGCGGGAGCCGGAGGTTAGCATGGACAACAAAGACGAGTGCGGCGCTCCGGACAACAGACGGACGGAGCCGCTGACCGTCGGCCCCGCCGACGGACCGGCCCCCGACGACCAGGACGCCGTGGACCCGGCTGCGCTCCCGGTGACGCTCGGCCGGACCGGCGGCGCGCTCGCCGATCCCACCGACCTGATCGCCGAGGACGCCGCCGCCGCCCGCCGGTACACCGAACTGTCCCGGGCGCCGTCCACGCTGCGCGCCTACGCCGTCGACTGGGCAGCGTACCTGGCGTGGTGCGGCGAACGCGGCTTCGCCCCGTTGCCGTCGCACCCGGCGCAGGTCGCCCTGTTCATCGGGCACCAGGCCGACGCCGGTCTGGCCGTGCCGTCGATCAACCGGCGTCTGGCCGCCATCGCGCACCACCACCGCCGGGCCCGCCAGCCGCTGCCCTCGGCGCACCCGGACGCCGCCGTGATGGAGGACGCAATGGCGGGCGTCCGGCGCGCCCGCGCCCAGGAGTCCGCCGCGGCGCCGGGCGGGAAGCGGCGCGGCGGCAAGAAGAAGGCGGCGACCGCCGATCTCGTGCGCGCGATGCTGGACGCGATTCCGGAGAGCGGGCTGCGGAACCTGCGCGACCGGGCGCTGCTGGCCTTCGGCTTGGCGACGGCGATGCGGCGTTCCGAACTGGCGGCGCTACGGGTCGAGCACCTGACCTGGACCAGGGACGGCGTGGACGTGCTGGTGCCGCTCAGCAAGACGGACCAGGAGGGCAAGGGCGCCGTGATCGCCGTTCCGCGCGGGCTGCGCATCCGGCCGGTGCTGCTGCTGGAAACGTGGCTGGGCGCCAGCGGCATTACCGAAGGGCCGGTCTTCCGGCGCATGTTCAAGGGCGATCGCCCGTCCCCGCACCCGATGTCGGGCGAGGCCATCGCGCTGGTCGCCAAGGAGCGGGCGTCCGCCGTCGGGCTGGATCCGGCCGCGATCGGCGCGCACTCGCTGCGGTCGGGCTTCCTGACCTCGGCGGCGGAGAGCGGCGCCACCGTCTTCAAGATGCAGTCGCAGTCCCGGCACAAGAGCCTGGACGTGCTCGCGGGCTACGTCCAGGACGCCGACCGATACAAGGACCACGCGGGCGGCAGATTCCTGTGATGCTGAACCGTGGGCGCAGCCTGCTCGACCGCATCCGGCTGCTGTTGTACGTGCCGCTCCGTTCCTTCAGAAGGAGAAGTCCAACTGTTTCGGACGCCCAACCGGCACTACAAGGCCCTTCGCCTGCACGAAGATTTCCTCCAGCCGGTCCACAATGTCCTCGTAGTACGCAATCCTCTCCAAAACGAACCCGTGCGCCTGCGCCCAATCGGTTTTGGCGGCGTCGTTCCGCTTGACCATCTGGAAGTAACGCTCGGCGGCGTCCGGCCCCTGGCCTCCAAAATTCTGTGGGATGAAATGCTGGATCCCGTCGAACTCGATGAGCAGGTTGCGGTCGGGAACGTGGAAGTCGTAGCGGAACTGCCCGAACAGGTTCGCCTGCGGCACGTAATCCATATCGTGCTCGTCGAGCCACTGGGCGATGGTCTGCTCGCCCCTGGACGACATGCAGCTGGGGCAGCCGCGTCCGTTGAGATGGCTGTTCGCGGCTTGGTCAAACGCGCCGTGTTTCCCGCAGATGATGGTGATCTTCTCGCCGCTCGTGATGTACTCGACCAAGCGGTAGTCGTACCTGTCGCCGTGGACGGCCTTCGCTCGCTCGACGAACGTCCGCCCCGCCTCGGCGGCCCGCTGCCGCGCCCTGGCCGCGTGGATCTCCATGCCGCACTCGCGGCAGCCATAGCCATTGATCCTTAGGTGCTCTCCGGGCAGCTGGACCGTGGCTCCATGGACGTTGCAGATGACCAGAATGGGCGTCCGGGAGTCTACGTACTCAGTTTCACTGTAGTCGAATCTGTCACCGTGCATGAGTTTTGCGCGTTCGATGAAGGTCTGCGCGAAGGCACGGTTGCGCGCCGCCCCGACACGCTCGTGCCCGCACTTCCGGCAGCCTTGCCCCGCAAGGTGGTGGGTTGGAGCCTGCGAGAAGGGGCCGTGCTTGGGGCAGACGATGGTGATCTTGGCGAGCGCGCCCCTGAGAACGGCTTTCGAGTAGTCGTAGCGGTCACCGTGGATTTCGCGCGCCCGGCCCGTGAACGAGGCGTTGAACGCGGCGGATTCTTCGGCGAGGTGCTGCGCCCGCTGCAGATCTCCGCAATCCGGGCACCCTCTGCCCATCAGATGGGGATTGGGCGACTGGATGAACGGCCCGTGCTCGCGGCAGACGATTGTCACCTTGGTCGTGTTGTCCGTGTACGACACAAGGGAGTAGTCGTAGCGGTCACCGTGGACGCAGCGCGCCTTGTCGGCGAACTCGCGGCCAGCCTTCTCCGCCGTGGCCGTCTGGAAGGCATCCCGACGTTCCTGTCCGCATCGCGGGCATCCGTTGCCGTGCAGATGCATGTTCGGCGTCTGATTGAAGGCGCCATGGCGCGGGCATCCGATCAGGACGTGCTCCGTTGACCTCCTGTAAACGGCTTGGCTGTAGTCGTACTTGTCCCCATGGACAAGACGCGCCTTGTTCACGAAGGATGCCGCCGCCCGTTTCGACTTGGCTTCGTTGACCTTCTGTGTCTTCCGCCGTCCGCACCGCCGGCATCCGTCACCGCGGAGATGCATGTTCGGCGTCTGATGGAAGTCTCCGTGTTCGTTGCAGCGGATGACTACGTTGTCCTGGCACCCGGCGTACACGACGCCGCTGTAGTCGTACCGGTCGCCATGGACGGCCCGTGCCTTCGCCTCGAACTGCCTCCCGGTCTCGGCGGCGAACGCCGCCCGTGCCGCGCTCACCTTGTCCCGGCCGCAGGCGTAGCAATCGTACCCAGCGAGGTGGTTGGCGGGCTTCTGGCGGAACTCGCCATGCTGGGGGCACACGATGATGATGTCGGTTGCCGAATTGACGTAGTCCACGCGGCTGTAGTCGTACTGCCTTCCGTGTACGGAGCGTGCCTTCTCGATGAATTCCGAGGTCGTGAGCTTTCTGGGCATGCGATGGAGTTCCAGCCTGGAGCCGCGGCATTATACGCCCCTTACGCAGCCTCGCCACAGGGTGCTTGTGAAGGCGCCCGCACCACGCGAACGCTACTGTGTGGATCGCCATGTGGGAGCGCATCCCCGTCACCTCCGGGATTCCAGCGGGCAAGTCCCTCGCCGAGCCTAAGGCGGTCCGGGCCATCCAGAAGCATCCCGCGAAGAAATTGGGAAAACTCTAGCTAATGAAGCTCGCCAACATAATTTGCACAAAATATCAATAACTGCATTCTTGATGTCGTCGTAGAGAGGTGATACGGTTTAGCTAATTTTTGCGTGCGTTTTAGCAATGTGGAGGAAAAGTGTTTATAACGAAGCAAATCTCCCCAATCGAGATGTTGTCAGAACTTATTACTCGAAACGACTATGATGTTTCTGATACAGAACTACTAAAAACTCTTACCCATAACAAAGACTTATGCCCCATGTTTCGCAACAGAGTTAATAATATGCTGGAGGTATATTCAAAGCATCGTGTTGATGTTTACGATATCCAAGGGATTAAAGACGATGGCGTTGATGTTATTCTAACTTATAAAGATGAAGATGGGGAAAAGAGGGTTGGTCTGCAAATAAAAAGTTATAATGAAATAGAGGAGTGGTATTCTGGGAAAAAAAGCGAAGTTTCTTTTCTGAAAAACCTTAAATCTCAATATGCAGATGCATTTGCAAATGCCAGAGTGCAATTTTTATATATTGTAATTTGCACTGATGCTGCTAGGCATATTGAACAAATCAGGTCCATTGCGGCTGCATTCAAAACATATGCTGATGTAAAAATTATAATTCCTCCTCAATCTATGTCATTACTGTATATGTCAAATATTAAAATGACAGCAATAATGACGAAGTTGCTCTGCCAAAATGACTACCTTCTAAAGGAAGCTCGAAGTGCTGTAAGCAAGCACTCGCAAATTTATGCGAGACTTTTAATAGAATTGACATGCAGGGCTTTTAACGGGGATTCAACTATAGACGACAGGGGGATCTTTTCTCTTTCCGGAGAAGGTAAATCGGACGAGGATATCACAAATGATATCATAACGGCAAAGGAAAATCTTGAAAATGACAATGTACTGATATGGAATGGCAATGGATATGATATTAACCCGACGAGTGTAGCTCCTCTTTGCGCAATATATTTTGACCAAAAGGTGCGTCATGATCTTGGAGATATGATGGTCGATTATCTATCAGAACTTCTTTACCAATAATATAATATGAAAATCCGTTAAATATCAGGTAATTGCTCAGGGGGGCTGGTCAGTCGGCGAAGATTGGCTGTCCAGCGATGGCGCGTGAGATGGCCTGATGGGCCGAGAGGCCGTTGAGGCGCCCGGTGCCGATGACGGAGCGGATCAGGGCGTGGAAATCGGCGCCCCAGAGCGACCGGAAACCGTTCGTCACCTTGCGGAAGATGACGCTCGGGCGCAGCGCCTGCTCGGAGGCGTTGTTGGTCGGCGGCACGGCGCGGTCCGTGAGGAAGGTGAAGAACTGGGAGCGCCAGCGTTTGGTCTGGCGCAGCACCTCAGCTCCGGCCTCGGTAACGGTCGGCAGGGCCAGCAGGTGATCAAGCCGCCGCTCGGCCCTGGCGCGATACTGGGCCAGCGTGCTGTCCTTCAAGTCCGGCCGTCGTCGCCCCACCGCGATCGCCCAGCACAACAGGCGGCGCAGGGCCGGAGCGAAGCCAATCTCACCGGCATCGATGGCGTATTGCACGTCGCGCAAGACATGGGCGAGGCAGACTTGGTGGGTGTCGGCATGGCCCTGCTGGGCGCCCCAGCGATCCGACACCCAGCAGCGCGGCCGATGCTCGCCCAGCACCTCGGCAATGACCTCGCGTCCGCGCGAGGGGTGGATGCGGTGCAGGACGGCGGTGTCGCTGATCAGCACCCATTCCCAGCCCATGCGGGTGCCCTGATCCGCCGTGGTCAGCCGCGCCCCGGTTTCGTCGCAGCCGATGACGTCCGCTCGGCGCAGCCGCTCCACGATTGCCGTCCCGGCACCTTGCAACGGGCGGCTGGCCCGGCGCAGCGCGTTGGCGATGGCGCCTTCGCTGATCCGCAGCCCAAACAGCTCGGCCGTCAGCCGGGAGAGCCGGTCGTAGCCGACGGCGTGCTGATGATGCAGATAGGCCAGCATCGCCAGGACCGACGGGCCAAACGGCGAGCCGGGCGGCATCGTTTCGGGTGGCGTGGCGCGTACCCGGCGCCGACAGGCCGGACAGCGCTGACCGAAAAGCCGCACCCGCGTGATCACCGGCCGGATCGGCGGCAAGTCGATGTGATCGTAGGCATGGCGAAGCCGCTGGGTGTCGGCCGTCACCGCGGTGCCGCAGTGGGCGCAGGCGTGCGCATGGCAGTCCACGACCTGATCGGTATCGGCGGCCAACGCACGCGTCACTCCGGGTCCCTTGCGCTTACGCCGCGGCTTCTTGGGACGCGGCGGACGGTTCGCCTTCTGGCCGCGTGAGGGGGGGTAGACTGGAGTTGCTCGGCGTCTTCGCTGGCTGGTTCAGCTTCGCCTCGAGCGCTGCGACGCGCTCCAGCAGCGCCAGGATCAGCGCGTCCTTCTCCTCCGGACTCAGGCGGGACAGATCGGGGCGAGTCATGGAGAGGTTGACTCATATCCTGGCCTCTCGAGCAACGTCCCGTTAGGGGCACCCACGAATGCCCGGGTGCCAGACCGTGCTCATCACAGGCCAGCCCCCTGAGCAATTACATAGCGCTGAAGGCGCCTGCACACAGCGTATCGCTACATCCACCCCATCCAGAATGGCAGCGGGCCGTCCGCTGCACAGTGGGATATGGACGCCTATCCTTGGGGGAGGTGGCAATGATGCGCTACAAGCAAGTGATTGGATGCAGCCCGCGTGCTCGGAATTTGCCTGCTCGAAAGGTCGAGACCGCCGTCAGCTCCAGGGTCGCGAACCTCATAACCAGCTTGGGCATTCCAGCCACCTGCAAGGTCGCCTGATCACGGCTGCTCCGCCCTCCGGCCGAATTGTGCGCCGAAATCCCACTGGAAGGCCTTCCCTCACTTCAAAACCCTTGCATCGGCAACTCGGGGCCGCGGCGCAGCCAGTTGTCGGAGGGGTAGCGGCAGGTACCGTCAATCACGTGCAGCACGTAGGACTCGCGGGTCCGGTGCGACCGGTTCTCCGGGCTGAAGTGCGGCAGTAGCGCGTGCATCAGCAGCAGGCTGTTCCGCCGCACTGCGACGGGGACGAAGCGCTCTTCCGGCCAGGGGGTGGGGTCGATCACTTCGACCCCGCTGTCGCCGCCGTCCATCCGGCGGAAGCGGCTGCGCAAGGCGCTGCGGTGGGCGCCGGGCAAGACGTGCAGGCAGGCGTTTTCCTCGTCCGCGTCCTCCAGGGCGAACCAGAACGCCACCACGCTGGGTGGCTCGGTGACCATGAAGGTCGCGTCCTGGTGCACGAAGAAGGCGCGGCCGATGCCCGGCTGCTTGAAGATGTACTGCGATTGCAGCAGGAGCGGCCGGCGGATCTCCAGGTCCGCCGCCAGCGTAGCCAGTCTCGGCGTCCGGCAGAAGGCGTCGAACACGGGATCGAGGTCGTGCAGCGCGCGCCCGATCTTTCCCATGGCGCGGTGCTTTGGACGCAGCAGCGTGCCGTCCGGCGCCACCGCGTCCGGTTCCAGGAAGTAGTGGATGCGGTCGCCGGCGTCGAGGACGTAAGCTTCGTACTCCGGGCTCTCCAGCTGCACCGGCATGCCGACCGGCTCGAAGGCATCCACCAACTCGGCCGCGCGGCGGCGCAGCGCGGCGCCGTCGGCCTCGGCGATGAAGTCCGGCAGCACCAGATAACCGTCGCGCGCCCAGCCGTCCTGCTGCGCGGGGGTCAGCACACCGCCGGCCGTGTGTCGGTGCGTCATGCTGCCGCCCCCCGATCCGCCACCACCCAGGCGCTGACCGAACCACCGAGCGGATCGCGCCGCCAGGAGCCGTAGATCCGCACGCCGGAGAACCCGACCCGCCCGGCCAGTCGGGCCAGCAGCTCGGCGTTGGCGATGTTCAGCGCGTGCTCCTCCCACAGCAGCTCACCCGCCGATTTCCCGGCGTAGACATAGCGGGCCTTGACCTGATCCGGTCCCAGCGGGGCGAACTGGAACAGGAACACCACGTCGTCCGGGGTTCCGTCGGCGCCCGGCTCACGGTCCTCGAACACGGCGGCCTGCATGTTCGGCGCGTGGGCGCATTGAAGGAGCAGCCGGCCCCCGGGCGCCATGGCCCCGTACATCCGCCGCAGGATGGCGATCGCGGCGTCCGCGTTGGCGGCGTAGTTGATCACCCAGGACAGCGCGCAGATCCCGTCCAGCGCCGGGCCGCCGCCGATCTCCTCCATGGCCTGCACCGCCGCCCGGCCGGGACCGAGCCGGCGCTCCGCCTGGGCGACCATGGCCGGGGCAGCGTCGATGCCGTGCGCGTCGAGGCCGGCGGTCAGCGCCTTCTCCACGAACACTCCGGTACCGCACCCCACGTCGAGGATCCGCCGCGCCCCGGCCGCGCGGAATTCATCCAGCACGAAGGCGTGATCGTCACGGTAATGGTCCGGCGGGGTGTGCAGGTCGTAGCGGTGCGCGAAATCGCCGAACAGCCGGAAGGCTTGCGTCATGCGCCGTACTCCAGGTCGGTGAAGCGCCGCATGGCTTCCTGCGCGACGGTCCGGAAGGCCGCGGCGGGCGCTTTCAAGGGCGTATCCGGTTCGCTGCGGACCAGCGGCTCGAAGCACCCCAGAACGCGGTCGCGGGTGAGCCGCTGGCGCGGCCGGTCCACGGGCGTGGCCGCCAAGGCAGAGCACAGCTCCCCAATTGTGCCTGACCGTATCCAGGCGTCCAGGAGCCGCCCGCCGAACGTCAGCAGCCGGACGGCCACGCCGTGGCCGCTTCCTCCGCACGCGGGGCAGGGCGCCGTGTGGACCGACGCCTCGACCGCGGCGCGCCAGCTTGCGTGCCGGCTGCGCGGCAACTCGGCCAGGAGCCGCGTGTCCAGGCCGTCCCAGCGCAGCCAGGACGCGACCTCGTCGGGATCGGCTTTGGCGGTCTTCAGGAAGCTGCCATGGCCGGGACGCTGCCAGTGGCCGGACCGGATCCAGGCCGCGTCGCCCTCCAGCAATCCCTCCTCGGCCATGCGTCGCAGAAAGGGGCGGAACTCAGCGCGCCAGACGCCTTTCATGAGGGCGGCCGCCTCGGGGCGCAGATAGGCGCTGGGATCGTCCGGCGCGGCCCGCGCGCCGGCCAGGACGAGGTCGGGGTTGAGGGTGCGGACGGTGCCGGTCCCTGCGCAGGTGGGGCACTGCCCCTCCGGCAAGAACCGGGAGACGTGCGTCGGAGTCAGGCGCGCCGGGCCGGCCAGCCCACGCTCGAAGTCCACGGGCGTACGCTGCACGGCGGCGAGCACCGTGCCGGCCGGCCGGCTCAGCTCCGCATAGCCGCCTCCGACGGCCAGCGCGTGGCGCAGCCGGTCGCGGCGGTTCGCCGGCCCGGCCGCATTGTCCAGCATCGCACGCGCGGCACCCGGCCGGCCGGGCTCCCAGACGCCGGGTACCCGCAATGCCAACTGCCGAACGCGCCGGAAGGCGGCCTCCATCACCGAGCGCGGGAGGTGACTGCCCCACTGGCGCAAGTCCGGGAGCAGCGGATTCACCGCCAGCTCCGCATCAGGCTCCGCCTCCCACCGCTCCAGCAGGGCGGCTTCGTCCTGCGCGGCCGTCGCCTGCACTCCGTCAATCAGCAGCTTGGCGAATTCGAGGTTGAGGTCGGCGATCTCCCAAAGGCGGCGCTTCGGGTCGAGCAGGCGCTCAAAGGCCGGCGTGGGGTCTCCGGCCGGGCAATCGGCGAGGTCGCCATCGACCAGCCGTCCAAGCTCCAGCACCGGCACGGCCGGGACGGGGGACGCGGCGTGGAGAAGAGGGGAGGGCTTGCGCCGTGTCGGCGCCCGTTCGGCCGCCGCCCGCAGCGAGCGTCCGGTGGGGGTGTCCCCGCTGGCCACCGCGGCCGGCGGCGCCTGGGCGATCACCCGGCCGCCGTTCTCGCCCGCCCCTTCGCCGAACTCCACCAGCCAGTCGGCGTCGGAGACCACGTCCAGATTGTGCTCGATCAGCACCACCGTGTTGCGGTGGCCGTCCGCCATGCGGCGCAGCACCGCGTTCAGGCGCATGGCGTCTTCACGGTGCAGGCCGGCGGCCGGTTCGTCCAGGATGAAGAGGTGCCCCTCCGCCGCCTCGCCGCCCGCCAGCGTGAGGGCGACGCGCAGACGCTGGATCTCGCCGCCGCTCAGCGTATCGACGCGTCGGCCAAAGGCCAGATGGCCGACGCCCAACTCCTCCATGGCGGCGCACAGCGGCCCGAGCTGGACGGCCAGCGCCGTCTCCCCCGCCTCGTCCCAGAGCCGGCGCAGCGCGACGGCGGGACAGTCGAGCGTTGCGGCGATGTCCAGCCCCGCCACCGTCGGAGCAAGCGCCGCGGTGCGGTAGCGCTTGCCGCCGCACGTCGCGCAGCAGGCTGCCGCGCCGTCCTCCGCGACCATGCCGGTGCCCAAACAGACCGGGCAGCGGCCGTTGCCGCTGTTGAGCCGGAAATCCTCGGCTGACAGGCCGGCCGCCCTGGCCAGCGCCGTCTGCGCGAAGGCTTCGGCCAGCGCATCCATCGCCTTGGTGAGGGTGCCGACCAGACTGCGCCGGTTGCGGGGCGGAACCCGCTGGTGGAGCACGTGGACGCCGGCCAGGGGCCGGTCGATCCGAGCGCCAGCCCAGGTCCCGGCCGTGGCTTCCGCGGGATCGGCGCCGTGCAGCATCGGCACACCCCGGCTCTCCAACGCCGGGATCAGGACGCCGCGCACGAAGCTGGACTTGCCGGACCCCGAGACGCCGACGATGGCGGTCACGGCGCCCAGCGGGATGGTCACGTCCTGGCTGTGGACGTTGTGCACGGTGGCGCCGCGGATCTCGATAAAGTCGCCCGAGGGAGGGGCCACCCGCAGCGTTGCCAGCGGCGGGGGCTCCCGCCAGTCCTTCAGGATGTGCCCGCCCTGCTCGCCGGCACCCGGTCCCAGGCGGATCACCCGGTCCGCCGAGGCGACGAGTTTCGTCCGATGCTCGTTCAGCAGCACGCCGTGCTTACGCGCCAGCTCCCGCAGAACCTCGATCATCGTGTCGAGGTCGGTTTCGTGAAGGCCGCGCGCCGGCTCGTCGAGCAGCAGCACCAGCTGCTCCACCGGCAGCGCCAGCACCGCGCCGATCTGCAGCCGCCGCGCTTCGCCGTCGCTGAGCGTCGTCATGCCGCGCTCGCCGGCGATGTGCCCGAGGCCAAGGCGGCAGAGCGTGCGCGCCAGCGCGCCGATGCGCTCCAGCGCCTGGCGCCCGGCCGGCAACAGCGCCGGTTCGCGGTCCAGCACCTCGACGCAACGTTCCGCCAGCGCCGCCATGGGAAGGGCGATCCACTCGGCGAGCCCGATCCCAGCCGCGTGCAGCGCGCGCGCCTTGGCCGACCAGCGGGTCCCGCCGCAGTCCGGGCAGGAGCCTTCGTGCACGAGGTGGGCGAGCCGCGCGGCAGCCGTAGCCGAGCTGCTCCAGCGGCGCAGGATGGCGTTGCGGAACCCCTCGAAGCGCCGCGGCGCTCCCTTCTTGCGCCCGGTCTTGGGGTCGATTCCCTGGATGGGCTCGTCGCCGGTGCCGTTGAGGAGGAGTGTGCGCGCCGCCTCCGGCAGGCGTGTCCAGGGGAGGTCCGGCCAGAAATCGTTGCGGCCGGTGAGCGCCTCGATGGTTTCGTGCTGGATGTTGACGTGCTTGTAGCCGGTGGGGCTCCACAGGCTGATGGCGCCCTCGCGCAGGCTGCGCTCCGGGTGTGGAACCAGGGCGGCCTCGTCCACGTCGCTGGTGCGGCCCAGCCCGAGGCAGCGCGGGCAGGCGCCGCTGTCCGCGTGGTCAGGCGCGTTGAAGGACAGCAGGTGCAGGCTGGGGGGCAGGAAGAGCTGGCGGCAATCCGGGTGCACCCGGTCGCGCGCGCCGTCCAGCACCGCGCCGAAGGGGCCGTCGATGCCCGCGAAGCCGTCGCACAGCTCCACCATCACGTCAGGTCCGGCGATGGCCCAGGCCCGCGCGATCAGCGCTTCCAGATCGCCGTTGGAGGTGTTCGGGCCGACCACGATGCGGCCGACCTCCGCCTCCAGCAGATGCTCGCCCTTCGAGCGGAGCGGGCTCCAGCGCGTAAGGTCCACGACGCGGCCGTTTGAGCCTAGGCGGTCGTTCTCCCCGCGCAGGGTGGCACTGGTGATGTCATGGTCGAGCAGGCGGCGGACTGCTCGCACCCCGTCGCCGGCCACCCAGCGCATCGGAATCGCCCAAACGGCGGCGGTCCCGCGATAATGGCGCTTCATCCAGGCGGCGTAGGTTCTGGGGTCCGGCGCGGACACCTCCGCCCCCTCCGGCGTCAGCACACGCCCGTCGGCCAGGAATAGGTGGCGCAGCTCGGCAAGCAGGCCGCTGGCCGTCGCCACGGTCGTGCGGGCCGAAGCGCGGAAGGGGCGTTGCGTGACGTGCAGAGACGCCGGGGCTGGGCCGACATAAGCGGCGACCGGCGGCACCGTCCGCCCGGCGTGCGGCAGGCCGAAGAGGAGACGGTCGCGCCGGATCAGCTCCGCCGCGACGGTGTCGCCCAGCAGCGAACTCTTGCCGGAGCCGGACACGCCAACGATGGCCGTCATGCCCGGAACCGGGAAGGCGCAGTCCACCGACCTCAGATTGTTGGCGTCGGCGCCGACGACCTGGAGTTCCGGCGTGGCGCGGTCAGTGGGTCTGGTGCTCATCGGACACGTGCAGGACGTAGATACGGCGGGCGACGAAGTCCATCGGGAAGCGCTGGAACGCGATGGAGCATTCCCCCCGGTAATGCAGGGTGCGGTGGTTGGACAGCAGCAGCATGTCCCCCGTACCCAGTTGGAACGGACGCGAGACGCGCAGCGCCTCCGCCTGGATGGTCTCCAGGATCTCCTCCGGCGCGTCCACGCCGTCGCGGCGGCAGGCGGCGCGGACGGTTTCCGGGTGGTAGCGGGTGATGCCGTCGCTAACGATCCGGCCGTGCCAAACCTTGGTGGAGCGGTCGTTGGCCAACCCCACCGTCTCCTCGCACAGGAAGTGCAGGGCGTTGGTCTGCCCGCTCTCCTCCAGCGCGGCCAGGAGGTCCGCGGTGCGGACGACCCGGTTGACGCCGTATTGGGGGGCTCCCGGATCGGGGACGATGCACTGGATTCCCGTGAGCGCCGGCGGCTGCGGCGAGGCGTTCAGGTCGGTGTGGAAGAACCCATCGGCCGCCGTGTGCGCCAGATCGTTCCGCCAGGGCGACATTGCGAAGATCTTCACCACTTTGCCGCCCCCGTAGGTGTGAAAGCGGCGGCCGAGCAAGGCGGCGGCGGCTATGAGCATCCGCCCGCCCTCCAGCGCCGGCAGGCCGCGCAGGATGGCGAAGTCAGCCGCCGCGAAGGCGGCGCGCACGGCTGGCGCGACCTCGCCCCAGACACGGTCCGCATCCGCGGGCAGCGGACGTCCGCCGGCAGCCGCAGCCTCCATTGCCTCGGCATCCATCGCGGCGGCATGGGCGGCGATCCGCTCGGCCGCTTCGGGAGAAATGGAGACGGTGACGGAGTCCGGATCGATGCTCATGGCTTCTCGAAGCAGAACAGCAGCTTGTGCCGGAAATGATGGTCGATGAGCGCAGCGACGCTCGGCACCGGAAAACGCGCGGCGGACGGCCGGTAGGTGACCCAGCCGTCGGTCCGCAGGGGCCGCACCGCGGGATTGAGCCCGGCCGCCTCCCCCGCACGCAGAATGTCCAGCGGGCTGTGGTCGAAGACCACCAGCCCCATGGAAACGAGGATCGGACGCCAGTGCGGCCAGAGCGGGTTCTCGGTGTGGGACCCCAGCGTCAGGTAGGCGGCGCCTCCGGGGCGCAGCACCCGCGCGATGCGCCGCATCATGCCGTCGAGATCGCCCACGAGGTAGAGTACCTCCTGGGCGGTGACCAGCGGGACCGCGTCGTCCGGGATCCGCTCCCAGCCGTCCACGTCGAGGATGACCGCCTGCGCTACCCCGGACAGGCGGGCCGCCGCCGCCGCCCGCAGCTCCGCCACCGGCTCGATGCCGTAGACCGTGCGCAGTGCCCACCGGGCGGCCACCCGCTCCAGGAAGCCCCCGCGGTGGCAGCCGACGTCCAGCAGGCCGTCGAGCGCCGCTCCGGGGGCGTCCTCCTCGATGCGGGCGATCAGGTCATCCCAGAACGGCCCGTTCGCCTCCTCCATGTCCGCGTCCATGGCGGCCGTGGGAAAGAAGGATTGGCGTGTCTCCATCGGTGCCCCGGTCAGGGGCAGTTCTGGGACTTGCAGCCCCGCGCCTCTGTGTCCCCGCAGGTCGGGTCGATGCCGAAATGACCGATGAACAGCTCGACCGATGCGGCGAAGGTCCGCTCCAGATCCTGACGGTCGTCGTCGCCGCGCAGGCCGAAATACGGGAAGTGGTGCAGCATGTGCCCGAACAGCGTCTCGCAGTCGCGGGCGTACGCGCGGGTGTCGAGGATGTGGGCGTGCCAGAACAGGTCGATGGGGCCGGTCGGGCAGATCTTCCGGTCGGGATAGCGGATGTGGAGCGCGAGGAACTTGCGGTAGAGATCCTCGATCTCATTGCAGTGCTCCTCCGTCAGGCCCTCGACCTTGCACAGCTTGGCCTTGAGCATCCTGAAATCGAGTTGTGCCACGCGGGCAAGTGCATCCTCCAGCACCTCGTCACGCTCGATGAGCGCCCCGATGGCGGACATGGGGACAACCTCAACGACGGGCTGGTTCGCTGCGAATCCCATATTCAAACCTCGAATTTTTCAGAATTGCTCCGCAAAGGTTGAAGAACCTCGCACCATCTCCTCGTCAGGTCAAGTGCATCGATTCAAAATATAAAACACTGTGCACAAATCATGCGCTCAATCATCTATATAAGTGTGTTATGAATTATCGGATCACGCAACAATCGTTATGTGCGGAATGGAAATGCCATATTTGCGTGCGGGCGGCCGCGTGGGTTTCCTCGTGGTGTGAACACCCCAGCCTTGGACAGTTGTGGTGCGCCGATGTCGTCCTCTGAACCCACCAGATAGCCCCTGGGATCGGCCAGGAAGCGCGTGTCAGGTTCGGCGGGTCTTCGGGCGGAGGGCAACGTGCCATGCTCCCTGCATCTCTGGCCCGTTGCCCGTGGTTGAGCCGGTGTGCTTCTGCTGCGTCCAGACTGGGGAAAAATACCTGAGAGCAGGAGGCACGGAGTTCTGCCGGCCCGCGGTCCCGGTCACCCGTTCCGGTATCATCATGCCTCATAGGGCGGCGGCTCCGGGCGGGAACTGATCTCGCATTGGGACTGGGCGGAGCGCACCGACTCCGCGAGGGCGGCCCGGAATTCGTCTTCGTGAAGGCGCAGGCGCCCCTTCAGCGCGCACTCCCACACCGTGACGAGGCGCCATCCCCGCTCCATGAGTTCGGCCTCGTTGCGCCGGTCGCGGCGGACGTTGCCCGCGATCTTCTCGCGCCAGAACTCTTGCCTTGTGGCGGGCCAGCGGAACAGAGCGCAGCCGTGACCGTGCCAGAAGCAGCCGTGCACCTGAACGACGCATCGCCATTTCGGCAGCACCAGATCCGGACGTCCTGGAAGGTCGCCGACGTGCAGCCGGTAACGGAATCCCATGGAGTGCAGGGCGCGCCGGACGGCGAACTCCGGTTTCGTGTCGCGGCACCTGATCCGCGACATGTTGAGGCGACGCTGTTCCGGGGTCAGGCGGTCGGCCATCTCACGGCTCCACCAGCCGCACCAGCGCCCCGGCCGTTGAGCGGAGATCAGCGCCGGACATGCCGGGCCGCATGGTCCAGGCGCCGAAGCCGTGCCGGGCGCGGTAATCCGGGTGCAGCAGCCGGTCCGGCATCGGCGTCTCCTTCCAGTTGCCTGCGGGCGAGGCCGCGTAGGGGGTCACGAGGTATGAACCCGTGAGCAGCGGGGTGCGGTTCCCCCCGGCGTCCGTCGCCACCAGAGCGTCCCTGTACATATGGGCCGAGTCGAGCGCCGCGTTGAGGTCCCTGCCGACCCTGTACTTGGCGTCGAGGGCCACGACCCGGCCCGTCCGCGAGGACGCCAGGACCACATCCGGGATCATCTCGCGGCTCATAGAGCCACGGCCGTCGGCGGCGTCCCAGTACTCGCGGAAGGGAAGCTGGTAAGCCACCGCGACGCTGCCGATCTGCACCGAGGCCGATCCGGTCGCCAGCTCGATCCCGTCGCGGCTCCCGCGGAACAGCGCGGAGACGTCGGGGGCGGTGCCGAGCACCTCGCCGACCGTCCGGACGAGGCGCAGGAAGACCCACAACTCGTAGATGTCGTAGGTCCGGACCAGCGGCAGGTCGAGGAAGCCACCGAACACGGGAGCGATCCCGAGCTCCATCTCCCTGGCCAGCACGAACACGCGGCGGTAGGCGGGATCGTGCCGGAAGAGCGGCGTCGCGCCAAGACGGGGTGTTCCCTCGCGCACGCCCTCGAACAGCGGCAGTCCGGGGAGTTCGGCCAGCAGCCGCGCTGACACCCGGAGCCTGGCGGCCCAGCCGCGGCGCCGCTCTCCCGCCTCCTCGTCTCCGCTCTTCTCTGCCGCCAGGAGGTCGGCCGTAGCGCCCAGCCAGCCGGTCCAGCGCCGGAGGCTCGTCAGCAGGTCGCGGTGCTCCGGGATGTCCAGGCTCGAGCGCTTGGTCGAGCGCCGTATCCACTCGGGCAGATGCCCCTGCAGCGGGGCGGGAAGCATTGCCGGATCGGCCGCCCGCAGGGCGCGGGAGGAGGCGAGGGACCTGACGATCTCGCTCCCCGTGGCGGTCCGGGCCTTCCAGTAGGGCTCCGCCGTCTCTTCGGCCACCAGGGTGCGCCGTGGCCGCGCGTCGATGGCCCTTACGGCCTCGGCGACGGCGTGTGCTCTCGAGCGCAGGTATTCCAGCCGGACCAGCGGGGGCACCCGGCCACCGGTTCCGGCGGCGAAGCCCCGGCGGTGGCCTCCGGCGGCGAGCAGGGCAAGGGTGTCCCCGATCACCTCTCCGACCATGGTGTCGTAGTCGCTCCGCGTGAGCTTGCGCAGGGCGGGGTCAGTCTCGAGCGAGAAGGAGATGCGGCGTCCGCGCAGGCGCAGCTCAGCCTCCGCCACCCCGGCGCTGAAGCCGGGGGACCATGCCCAGCGGGCGGCGCGGCCGTCGCGGCAGCGCAGCGGGCGCAGTGCGACGCCTTCAACGTACAGCTCCGCAGCATCCGCCGCGTCCGCGTCGCGCAGTTCGATGAGGTGCTCGCCCCCCTCCTGCACGGCGCCGGGTGGGATGGGCTCCGGCGTCGGCCAGACGCGGTAGGGGCCGTTTCCACCGGCGGGGCTCAGGTACAGCGTCTCCATGGGCTATCGGGCGTAGCGGAAGCTGCCCAGCTCGTCCATTTCGGCCGCCATCCTGCGCACAATGGCGGCCGACCGCCGGTAGGGCGCCAGCAGCGCCTCCAGCCCGTCGAGCATCTGGCGCTGGCCGTGCGAGCCGCGCAGCTTCACCAGGACCTTCTGGGACAGCATGTCATCGATCACGTCGGCCGATGCCCTGCCGAGCCGCACGCTGGCAAACGCGTGGTAGCGGATCGCCTCCTCGGCCACCCGGTAGCCGAAGCCGCACGCGTTGGGCAGCAGCAGGGCGTTCAGACGGGCGAGCAGATCCCGCATTGCCGCCGCGGACGCCGCCAGGGACGGGTCGGCGGCGAGACCGTCCACGAAGCCGATCAGGTCCACGGCCGACATGTCGATCACCACCGCACGGTCGAGGACCTTGTCGCTCACGGAGTTCGTCGTCTCGTCCACGTTGATGGTGCCGACCAGGAAGAGGTTCGGCGGGAATGGTACCTCCGCCGGAACGTCGCCGCCGGTCGTGCCTTCGAGGGGAAGACCGTTGGGGTGTAGGCGCAGCGGCAGTCCGCTCTCCATCGCGCTCAGCACTTCGGAGAGGTAGAACTCGACGCGCGCGAGGTTCATCTCGTCGAGGACCACGAAGACCGGGCTCTCCCGGTTGGCGACGGCGACGAGCACCGCCTCGAGAAAGCGCGGCACCACGAACTTGCCGCTCAGGACGTCGTGGTAGCCGGTCAGTCCCGTGGGGTCCGTCCACTCCGGGCGCACCGGGCACACGAACAGCAGGGGATCGGACTCGCCGCGGTCGGTGATGCCGTGGACCGCCCGCGCGTACTTGATCGCGATCTGCGTCTTGCCGGTTCCCGAGAGCCCCGACAGGATCACGAAATGCTTGCCCGACAGGAAATTCAGGCCCTCGTGGAACCGCTCCACGAGGCCGTCGACGTAGTATCCGCCCTGCGCCTCGATGGCGCTCCGCAGGACGGCGACGTCGATGGTGTCGGGCATCCGCCGCATGAGTGGCCCGAGGGCGCGCGCGTCGGGCCAGGGGCTGAGTTCGTGCACTCTGGCGTGGCCGACGAACCGCGCGAGGTAGCCCACGAACTCCCGTGCCAGCATGCTGCGCCGGGTGGAGGCCCCGGGCGGATACACGGCGACCGCCACGGAGTCGACCTCGACGGCGGGGGCCACCGCCGACAGGTCGAACCGCAGGCTGTTCCAGAATCCCTTGTTGCGGAAGTACAGCCGTCCGTCCTGGGCCAAGTACGCGACCACAAGGTTGTTCCGGGCGGAATATTCGAGCGCGCCCTCCCCGGTGTCGTCGTCCGCCTCGGTCCCGGCCGCCCTGGCCTTCGCCTCCTCCCCCAGGCGGCGCATCTCGGCAAGCCTGCGCGCCATGTCGCCGAGGCCGGAGCGCACCTGGATGGCGAAGTACACCTCGTCCTCGGGCGGAAAGCGGATCACGCACAGGAGCACGAAGCAGTCGGCATCGTCCGGCCACTTGTCGAGGTTCGGCACGCCGAGCTGGATGCCGCCTTCGATCACCTTGGCGCTGTTGGAGACGCCGAACGCTTGATTGAGCTTGCTCCTCTTCGTTACGCCGAAGTGGGCCTTCACGGCTTCCTCGAACGCCCGCTGCCGATCCGCGAGTTGCATGCGCCCCCTCCTCCACCCCTTTCGGTGGGCGCCAGGGTCCACGGAAGGGACCATCCGGTCAAGCGGATCAAAGCCGCGAGAAAAGCGTTCAAAATCCGCGCGGTCCCGCCTATCCTGTGGCCGCTGTCTACATTTTGGCGCGGCGGGGAATAATGCCCACGACATCTGGGAGCGATGCGGAGGTTATCAGCCGCAAGGCCGAACGGCTGGCGCGCGGCGGAAAGCCGCGGGTCCTCGATCTGTTCGCGGGGTGCGGCGGCATCAGCCTCGGATTCCAGGCGCTGGGCTGCGAGATTGCGGCGGCCCTGGAGATCGACGAGCACGCAGCCGCCTCGCATGCGGCGAACTTCTACCGCGACGCCCCGGCATCCGTGCGCGGGCTGCACGCCAAGCCGCGCGACATCACGACGCTGGAGCCAGAGCAGCTCGTTGCCGAGTACGGCCTGGGGTCGGCCGAGGACGCGTTCGACCTGATCGTCGGTGGACCGCCCTGCCAAGCCTACGCGCGGGTCGGACGGGCCAAGCTCCGCGACGTCGCTGATCATCCCGAAGCGTTCAAGGTGGACCCGCGGGCGAACCTGTACCTGCGCTACCTCGCCTACATCCGCGCGCTGAAGCCGGTGGCGATCCTCATGGAGAACGTCCCGGACATCATGAACTTCGGCGGCCACAACGTGGTCCAGGAGGTCGCTGAGGCGCTCGCGGTCATGGGCTACGAGGCCCGCTACACCCTTGTCAACACGGCCTTCTTCGGGGTCCCGCAGATGCGTGACCGCGTCTTTCTCATTGGGATCCGGCGGGAGCTGGGGGCCCGGATCGAGTTTCCGAAGGCGAGTCGCTTCATCGAGCTGCCGCCCGGTTATCAGGGAACCCGGGCGGTCGCCCTGAAGGGCATCGACCTGCTCGGCCAGGGCTATGTCGGCCCCGATGTGGCGTCGCCGGACCTGCCGTTCGCGGTCACCGCCTCCGAGGCAATCGGCGACCTGCCCCCAGTCACCCTGCATCTGGAGGGAAAGCTCAAGCGGGGTGCGAGGCGTTTCAACGAGCTCACGCCCTACGACCCGTCCCGTCCGGTCTCCGACTATGCCCGCCTGATGCGCGAGTGGCCCGGCTTCGAGAACCGCGAGGGCGTCTGCGACCACGTCATCCGCTACCTGCCCCGCGACACCGACATCTTCCGCCACATGCCCAACGGGGCCGAATACCCGACCGCAAACCGCGTCGCGGTCGAGCTGTTCGAGAAGGAGGCCCGGAAGCGCGAGCGGCGCATCGGCCGTGCGCTCACCACAGACGAGCGCGCGACGCTGCGGCGGGCCATGGTCCCGCCCTATCCGGTCGGCAGCTTTCCGAACCGCTGGTGGAAGCTGCGCGCCGACTTCCCGTCGAGGACCCTGCTGGCCCACCTCGGCAAGGACTGCTACAGCCACATCCACTACGACAGCGCGCAGGCACGGACCATCTCCGTCCGTGAGGCCGCGCGGCTCCAGTCGTTCCCCGACGGCTTCGTGTTCCGCGGAACCATGAACCCGGCGCTCAAGCAGATCGGCAACGCCGTCCCGCCCCTCATGGCGAAGGCGATCGGCGAACGGATCCTGGCCGCGGTCCGGACGGCGACCGCCAGTGTGGTGGCCGTCGCGGCGGAGTGAGGTGCGGCCGCCACGGGCATGAGGCTCGCGACGGTACGGACGGCGGGACAGGGCGCCATGTGCACGCCGCGGGGATGAAGGCGCCGCCCCGGCGGCTGGGCTTGGCGTCCGGACTCTTCCCTGCTATCCAGGGTGCAGGGAGACGCCGCAGCCGGGGAGCCGCATGGACAAGATCGCCATAAAACTGCTGTCCATGACGGATCTGTCGCTCTTCGAGGCACAGTACCGCGCCCGCAACGTCGCGAGGCAGAAGTCCGTCAACATCAACAAGAGCGTCTTCTCGGCGCAGTTCTTCCCGAACGCGATGGCTCTCATCGGCGCTTCCGACAGAGAGGCGAGGCTCACGCTGGATATCCGGGGACCGAGGGCGTCCGACAGGCTGGTCGTGACGCGCAAGATCAAGATCCAGGAGAAAAACTGGCGGCTGAACGGCGAGGTCGTGCCCTCCCCCGCCGACGACCCTGACCGATACCGCGATCTCGCGCCGAACGACATCGCCGTGATGCGCTTCGAGGGTGATGCGCTGCCGGAAAGGCTGACGCTCTACCTTGTTGCCGCGGCGGTTCCGGAGGACGAGGCGGTGCTGGCCGCCCTCCGCACGCTGGTGGCGCCGGGCCCGGAAAGCATGGCCGCGGTTTCCCGCCGGGAACTGAGCAGGCTCCTCTCCGGCGCGGGGCTGCCAGCCGCCAGCCCTCTCAGCGAGCTGCTCGTGGACGAGGAGTACGAGGAGGCCCTCGAGGAGGCCGCCCAGGGCGGCAGCCGGAAGCTGTGGACCCTCCGGAGGACCAGGGGCAGGAGGCCGACCCAGGCTGATCTGAAGAGTGCGCGGGAGACCATGGAGAGGGTCGGCCGGGAGGGCGAGGAGCTCGTGAACGTCCACCTCGGTGCCGAGGCGGAGGCGGGACGGCTCATGTTCACCTGGGTCTCGGACGGCGAACCCACCGCGCCCCTGGACTTCGAGATCGTTCGTCCGGACGGCGGACGGGCGAAGGTCGACGTGAAGTCGACCAGGAGCGGGCACGGGAAAGCCTTCCACATGTCCGCGGCGGAAGTTCTTGAGGCGGCGGGCAGCATGGAGGAGTACCTAGTATACCGCGTCTCCGAACTCGGCGACGAGGGTGGGGTGCTCCGGATCTCGGCGGACATGCGGGAGCTCGCGCGCTCCATCGCCGCGTCGCCGCTTCCCAACGGCGTGAGTCCCGACTCGTTCGCGATCGATCCCGGACTGCTGTACTGGGGGCCGTCCGTCGCCTTACGGTGGCCTGCGGAGGGCGACTGATCCGACCGCAGGCGACGCCTGCCGGGCGGTGTCTCGGCCTTCCGGCCTCGTCGCGCGGATGAGGCTGAAGCCTCACTCCATCGGAGCCGGGCGCATCAGCAGCGTCATGTAGTTCGGCTTGGGGGGGCTCTGCGCACGGCCGAGAACCTGCCGCAGCCATCCGGTCCGGACGGCCTCCAGCCGTTCCGCCATCGCCAAGCGCCGCCCGGCGGCAGCGACACGGCCCTCCCACATCCGCTCGGGCTGTCCGGCCTTTTCGGCCCTCCGCCTCTCAACCTCCGCCTGCCGCAGCGCGCGGCGGTCGGCCGATTCGGCCTCCACCTGGAGCAGCCTCAGGGAGACGGCCTGCTCCAGCCCGGCGAGCGGGGCCGACCACAGGGCGGCGAATTCCTCCTGCGTCCGGCGGACGTTCTCCAGGAGCCCCTTGTTAATAGGAGCATGAGGCGTCTGGGCACCGGCGGAAGAGCTTTTGGCGCAGACCTCGTTCTCGTCGTCGGCGAACGGCTTCAGCGCCTCCCACGCGAGCTCCCGGTCCACGGGCACCCAGCGGTCACCGGAGAGGCGGGAGGCGCAGCCGACGAGCGCCGCGGGCAGATGCTCCCGGAGCCAGCGCTGGTCGGCCTGCCAAGCGTCCTGCGCCGCCGAGATATCGGCCGCCAGCGACGCCTTCTGCGCGTCGCTCCGGGCCTGGCCAAGGATCTCCTCGAGTGGCCTGGGGTCGAAGACCGGGAGGAGCGACGTGCCGGGATCGAGCCACCCTACGGACACGAGGAGAAGCTCCCCCTGGAACTGCAGGATCGGGTGTCCCGGCGGGAACAGGACCACCCGGTATTGCGGCTTCGCCGGTTCGCCGAGCGCATTCCTGGAGAATTCGATGAACCCGTCGACGAGCCGGTCGTGCAGAGCGTCGCCGTGATCGAGAAAGCGGAGGAGCCGCCCACCCCCCTTCTCGCTGTCATCCGTGTTCACGGTGTTTCTGGGTGGGCGCGCGAGATCGCGCCTGCGGTACAGGAACGGGACGTGTCCGCTCATCCACAGATTGCCGCGCCTCGGGCGTGTCATTGCGGGGTCGTCGTCAGGGAGCTCCGGTACCGGCATCTCAGGAACCGGAAACGGGGCGTCGGCGGGGTCGTCCACATACCAGAGCGTTGAGAAGCGGATGTTCTCGTCCTTGTGGTCTTTGCGCCTGCCGAGGTCGAAGAAGCGCCCCTTCAACATCAGGTTCGTCCAGCCCCTCAGGGCGTCCTCAGCGCGGGCCGAGAGCGGGGCGTCGCGGTCCGGCTGCCGCAGGACCGGCTCCGGAAGCCGCGCGCGCTGGAGCTGGTCGTAGGCGCCCTGCGCGGCGGCGGGCGTGAAGGGGTTCAGGTGGAGCAGCTGGGACGTAGCCCATTCGCCGTCCCAGCGGCTGGCCATCGCCTCGAACGCTTCCATCGCCCCGCCGGGAACGCCGAACGCCAGGGCCTCCAAGCCGCGCCGCATCTCCTCGGCGTCGGCGGGGGGCATGGGCGGCAACGGACGCCGGAACACGCCGATGGCGTCAAGCCCCGCCACGACCCGGGCCTCAATCGTCCCCTCCTGGCTGAGGCTCCAGATCCGCACCCGGCCGAGGTGCTCACCGCGGTCCGCCTTGAACAGGCCGTTGGGCCGCAGCCGGTCGAGCCTGCCCACGAGCTGGTCAATCGCCTCCGGCTCCCACGGGGCGCTGTAGAAGACGA
>NZ_CP029835.1 GCF_003233655.1 Azospirillum ramasamyi | reverse complement strand
CTCAGCGTCAGCGTGCCGGCGCCGGTCTTGGTGACGCCGCCGGCGCCGGTGATCTGGCTGGAGATGGTCAGCGTGTCGCCGCTGCCGTTGGTCAGCGTCAGCGTCTTGCCCGACGAAACGCTGATCTTGTTGCCGCTGATGGTCAAGGTGCCGGGCAGATCGGCGTCGAAGGTCAGATCCTCGGTCACCGCCAGATCGGACGTGAGCGCGATGCTGGTCACGTCGCTGGCGAACCTGATGGTCTGGGTGCCGGTGGCGTCGGCCAGGGCGATGGCCACCGCCTCGCGCAGGCTGACGCCATTCGATACGTCGATGGCGCCGGCGTCGGCGTTGTTGGTGACATAGATGGTGTCGCTGGTCACCGTCACGTCGGCGTTGGTGCTGCCGCCATTGCCGTCGGTCATGGTGTAGCGGATCACGGTGTCGCCGGTCGGCGTGTCGTTCCGATACTGGATGTTCCGCATCACCGTCTGGATCAGCGTCGCGGTGGCGCTGCCGTTGAAGGTGACGCTCAGGGTGCCGTTCGCGTTGGTGACGGTGCCGAAGACGGTGTTGGAGTTCGCCGTGTCCAGCAGGTTGCCGCCGCTTTCCGAGAAGGTCGCGTTGGTCTTGAACGAGAACACGTCCGACGTCAGCGGCGTCGCGGTGCCGGAAACGGAACGCCGGACGGTCAGCACGCTGCCGCTCCAACTGCTGGCGCCGTTCTCCGCATCGGACACGGTGGCGTCGGTGCCGAGATCCAGCGTCACCGTGTTGCCTTCGCCGGCCCAGGCGACGCTGTTGCCGTCCAGGTTGCCGATCGCCGGGGCGGAGTTGTTGCCCGACACGTTGATGCCGACGCCGATGGTATTGGAGATGTCGCCATAGATCGGGCCGTTCCAGTCGTCGACCGAGGTGATCTTGTAGACCGTGCCGCCCAGGGAACTGGTGCCGTTCTTGTTCAGCAGCGCGTCGAGGTTGGCCTTCTCCGTCCCCGTCAGTGTGACGGAGAAGCTGGTGGCGCTGGTGATCTCGACCGCCCCGGTCAGCGCGGCGGTGCCGTCGCCCTGGCCGGTGATGGTCAGCTTCGACAAGTCGATGTCGTTGTTGGCGCCCGGCTGGTGGACCAGATTGGTGCCGGTCACCGTCAGCACGCCGGTCGTGGCGTTGTAGGTGACCGAACTGATCTCCGGCTTCTGGGTGCTGGAAACGGTGATGCCGTTGCCGGTGTTGTCGGCCGGCGCCGACTGGGTGCTGTTCCAGTTCGCCGCCCCGGCCAGATTGTAGCTGGTGTTGTCCTGGGCGCTGGTGCTGTCCTTGTTCAGCAGCCCTTCCACATAGGCTTGGTCGGTCGCCCCCAGCGTGATGGTGAAGCTGTTGGAACTGGGGGTGGAGGTGACCGAGGAATTGTTGGTCAGCGTATAGGTGCTGCCGCCCTGGCCGGTCAGGGTCAGCTTGGTAACGTCGATGGCGGCGCCGTTGCTGATGTTGGTGCCGGTCACCACCAGCGTGTTGGTGCCGGCGTTGTAGGTCGCCGAGGTGATGGTGGGAGCGGTGTCGATGACGAGGGCCTTGGAACCGGCCAACGAGGAGCCGCTGCCGGTTGCCGGCAGCGTCAGCGTCGCGTCGTTGCCGGCAGCGTCCTTGATCGTCCCGCCGTTCAGCACCAAGGCGGTGGTGGACTGATAATCGAGGTCGGAAGAGGTATCGCCAGCCTGCACCGTATAGGAGAAGGTCAGCGTGTTGGTCCCGGTGCCGCCGGTATAGTTGATCGTCCGGTCCGTCGCTCCGGTTTCCAATGTCAGCTGCGGCGTGCCGCTGACCGTCACGGCTTCGGAGAAGGTGACCTGGATCGAAATGACGCTGCCAATCCCGTAGGTATTGTCGGTCGTCGAGGAGGAAACACCACTCACCGTCGGAGCCACATCGTCGGTGACGGTGATGTTCGCGGTATCGGTTGCGGAGGAGAACGGCGACGCGCTGCTGTGGCTGGAGGTGTCGATCTTGTTGCCGGCGGTGCCGCTGGTCTGGTCCCAGGCACGGAAGGTGATGGCGTCGGTGACGGTGCCGGAATAGCCGCTGTTCGCCTTGAAGAACAGGCGTGTATTGGCGTCCGCCTTCAACAGCAGCGCACTGCTGTTCGAAACGGTGCCGACCGCGTTCCAGTTCGTGCCGCCGTCGGTGGTGTAATACCAGGATCCGTTGGACGTATCGGCTGCGGTCAGTGCGATGCCGGTGGATGGGGTGCTGTCGCTGTCGGTGACGTTGCTGAGTGATCCGCCGATGTCCACGAGCGAGGACACCAGGGTGCCGACGGCACCACTGGGCGCATTGACTGCGACAGACTGGTTTTCGCCGATCAGGACCGGGGTCTTGGAAGCATCGAGAACAGGTGAAATGTTGGCGACGGGCGCCACGATGTTGTTGACGAGAATGTCGTCAACCACCGTGTTCCCGAATTGATTGCCATCCGTGCCTGTATCATAGTCGGTCGTTGATGTTATGGTAAACCAGGAGATATCAGTAAAATTTGCCCCAGACAGAGTGATTGTCTGAGAAGATGTTGCGGACAGATTATAAGAGCTGGAGCTTCCCTTGTCCGATGTAATAACATAGGTCTGCGCAACGTTCATAGGATTAGAAATGAAAAGAGACTTTAGATTAAATGTGTAATTGATGGTTTGGGTTTGCGTATCGGTCAGGCTGAACTTCGTTGACGTTTCGCTATTGGAGGCGCCAAGATAAAGCCAATTTGACCCGTTGCCTGCGCTGGAACCTGTTCCGTTTGTTGATTCGTCGATGACATTTTCATCTGTGGATTCAATTTTCAGGCGGACGCCATCTGTTGTCAGATCGTAGCTGCCGGTCTTCGATTGGTAATCGAGGTTATTGGATGTTCCGTCGCTGCTTTCAAAGGTAAATGTATGATCATCCGTGAGGGCAAGCAGCGCATTGTATTGCTGCTCCCCTGTCATGTTCAGCGGATCCGCGACATCAATGTTGCCGGTGGCTGCCTCCAACTGCCAGTCGCCGCCCAGAGACGCCGCGCCTGTCGGGTTGGTCGATGCCGCGACGTCGGCGCCGGTAACGCTTGAAATCGCCGATATGAAGCTTTGGCCCACTCCGGTTGCAACGTTGCAGCCATACAGCAACACATCTCCATCTCTGGTCAGCGACGCCCCCAAGGCGGCGAGATCGCTCGTCCGCGTTGCGATTGCTGCAGTGTCAAGGTTCAGGGAACCGAGATTGATCTCCCCCTCTGCGCCATGGCTGATGATGTGGATCGCGTCATAGCCGGTATGGGTCTGCGCCCACTGGGCAATCTGGCTCAGGCCATCCTGCTTCGAATCCAGCACCACCACTTCGATGCCGGATTTGGCGCTCGCCACCAATGTCTGGTAATCACCGACATTGGTTTCGATAAAGACAACTTCCTTTCGTCCACCATTCTGCGCCGGGTCGGCGGCGCGGACCTCCACCGGTGCAGGCACGGAAGCGGTTACGGGTGCCGCTTCCGCGACCGTCTGGGCTTGCGGTTGGGCTGCCGCATGGTCGGTGCTGTCGTGGCTGGCGGCGGCAGGGTCGGCGCTGTGGTCCGCCGCCGCGTTCGGGTCGGCGGTGGCCGCGCCGGCCGCGTCGAACATGAAGCGCGGTTCCAGCGCATAGGCCAGCGGCGGACGGGCGGACGGCTTGTGCGCCGCCTGTGCCACCGTCTTCGCGCCGGTCTTCTTCGCCGAACCCTTCACCCGCGTGAACCTGGACTTCATCGCCACACCCGCCAGCAGCCCGAAAAGGGGAGTTAGCAAACCAACCGGAGATTTCTAAGGAAGAAATTCACCATTCGCAACTTGCGAATATGTTCCGAAATGTATCACGGAAAGAAATATCATTCCTGCGACATCGCAACCTCAGAACGAGAAATTTTGCGAAGAGTCCGGGAGAATGGGCGGGGCGTTCCGCGCATCTTGTCCCAACGCGGGAGTGATTCCGGGCTTTTGCACCGGTGCACCGATTTTGGAGAAGAACAGTTAAGGAAGTTTTGCGTGCGGATCGTCCGCTGAACCAGGGCTGCGGATCGGATACGGAGGCGTACATACTCCTGCATGTCGTCTTCGGAAAAATTCCCAGGAAATCACGGTTTTCTGAGTGAATGTGCCGGGAAAGAACCGGAAATCCGATTTCATGGGTTCTTAATTTCGCGAAAACAGGGTGTTTTCGGGCTGAAATGAAGACGCATGGGGGAAAATTGAGAATGGGCGGCGTCCTGTGCGACCGGACGCCGCCATGCCGGCGGTTCTTGGCGATGACTTTCAAAGGACATGATCGGCAGGAGGGGATGGCACTTCCCGGCCGCTGTTCATGCGAGGATGAAGAAAATCCTTTTGTGGGAATTTGACTTTCGGACGCGATTGACCTCCCCGCGAGAGGGCGCGGCAAGACTCCAAACGGCGCTTGGTGGGTGCGCATGCATTGCGATGCATTATTGAAATATTATTCGTTTTATTGGAAATAAATATGCGGCCATGCTGCATGCCGGTGGCGAAACCGGCGGAAAGCCTCTACCCTGCACCGACGATTTTTGGTCTGTCATCCCTCCTGAGACACAACTGGCGCGCAAAAGGCTGATCAGCTTCTTTCGTACAGGCGGTCGGTCTAGAGGGGAAAATCTATTTTTTGGCCAATGTTATATGTGTACAGTGATCGCAATTCATTACAAGAAAGCAAACATCGCGAGAAAATGAGTCGGAATATCGACTCTCGCGGATTGCATTGGTATAGGATGACAACCGGTCAAGAGAGATCTTCAAGCCGGATCCCGTTCATTGTGCAAAGCACAAAAATATTCGAAAGAGAGGATTTGCAATGGATCCGATGCTCGGTATGGTGTTCATGGTTCCGTGGAACTGGGCGCCGGCGGATTATGTCCGCTGCAACGGCCAGCAGATGAGCATCCAGCAATATGCGGCGGTTTACTCCCTGCTCGGCACCGTCTACGGTGGCAACGGCTCCACCAACTTCAACGTTCCGAACCTGCAGTGCCGCATGCCGATGGGCTATGGCCAGAGCACACTGACGGGTGCGCCCGGCGTGCTGAACGTCGGCCAGCTCGGTGGCGCCTTCGTCTCCACCCTGAACCAGGCCAACATCCCGCTCCACATCCACACCTCCACCTTCACCGCCGGCGGCGCCGGCGGCACCTCCACCATCACCGGCACGGCGACACTGCCGACCTCCACCGTCATCCCCAGTCTGGCGGTGAACGGGTCGATCACCCAGAACTCGATGACCACCACCACCATCGGCGGAACTGCGGTGCCGTCGCCGACCGCCAATGTTCTTGGCCGCGGCTCGGCAACCAATAACGCGTATTATCCGACGGCTCAGGCCAACGTTGCCGGTCCGGCCGCCAGCTTCACCCTCAGCACCGATGCGACCACCATTGCCGGTTCCGCGTCCGGCCCGGTCACCCTGACCGCCACCGGCGGCACCGGCGGCGGCACCGTCACGGTCGGCCCGAACGTCGGCGGTGCCGGTATTCCCTTCGGCACCGTGTCGCCCTATCTGGCGCTGAACTTCATCATCGCCATCAACGGCACCTATCCGATGCGCAACTGATGACCGATATCAGCCAACTCTCCGCCGGCCTCTTTTCCCCCCATCTGAACAGCGTCTTCACCATGACGTCGGAAGAAGGGGTGGTGATCGAGGCGACGCTGACGTCCTGCACGGAAAGCCCCAAGGGCACCATGCCCGGCAGCCCGCGCACCGCCTTCAGCCTGATCCTGGAATGCCCGGCCGACGGGCTGCCCTTCTTCAACGGGGCGTCCTTCACCGTCACCCATCCGCAGATGCCGGCCTTCGGGCCGGTCCATATGGAGCGGATCCTGCCGGAAGCCGGCGGATCGGACCGGGCGGTATTCCAGATCACGTTCAACTGAGGCTGACGTCACGGTCGGCCGCCGCCTTTCCCTTGGGGGTTCCCTCCGGGAAAGGCGGCGGCCTTCCGCCCTTCAGTGATTTGCCATTCCTTCGCGGAGGATGCGTCGAACCATGTCCGGCTTTTCCGGTTCCTTTTCCTTCCCCGGCAACCTGACCGTCCGCTTCGCCACCGCCGGCGACGAAAGCTTCCTGCTGGACCTGTTCATCGAGGCGCGCCCCTGGCTGGCCTGGGCGCAGGGGAGCCCCGATTTCCTGCGCGCGCTGTACGAACAGCAGTACCGGGCGATGCGGGTAGGGCAGGAGACGGTCTATCCCGAACACATCGATCTGGTGATCGAGAAGGCCGGCGACCGCGTCGGCCAGGTGGTGGTCGATCTCGGCTATCGGAACTGGCGGGTGTCGGAACTGCAGGTTCTGGAACGCGCCCGCGGCAAGGGCATCGGGTCGGACGTGCTGCGCGGGTTGCAGGCGGCGGCGACCGGGCCGATGATGGGCATCACGCTGTCCACCCCGATCATCGGGTCGCATGGGCGGCAGGTCTACCAGCGCCTGGGCTTCCGCACCACCGGCTACGAGCCGCCGCATTTCCACATGGGCTGGCTGCCTCCCGGCCATCCGGAAGCCGACGCGCTGGAAGCCCTGTCCGTCCAGGTGGAGGCCCAGGCACAGGCCCACATCACCAGAATGATGGCCATGCAGGCCCAGGCCCAAGCCCAGGCCCAGGCCCAAGCCATGAGTGCCGCGAAAGGCGGAAATTGACGTGCGTTCACTGCTTGCCGGCGTCACCCCGGCCGACATCCGGACCGATCCCTTTCCCCACATCGTCCTGTCCGACGTTCTGGACGAAGACACCCACCGGGCGCTGAACGCCGGCTTTCCCGGCTTCGCCCAGATCGGCTGGGCCGACCCGAGCCGCGCGCCGGGCAGCAACCGCCGATACCAGCTGTCGGCCTCGCTCATCATGAACCATCCGGAACTGCCGCAGGTGTGGAAGGACTTCGTCCGCCGGCACAGTTCCCCCGAATGGCTGTCCGAGGTGGCGGCGCTGTTCCGCGGCCATTGGCCGGACGGCCTGCTGCGCACGCTGGGCGGAAGCCTGACCGGGCATGGGACGGGATTGTTCCTGCGCGACGGCTTCGACCGGGCGCGGATCCTGATGGATGCGCGGGCCGAGATCAATACGCCGGTCACCGGCCCGGCCTCATCCTCGCGCGGGCCCCATCTGGACACGCCGAACCGGCTGTTCACCTGCCTCTATTACCTGCGCCGGCCGGAAGACGACGCCGAAGGCGGCGACCTGGAACTGTTCCGCTGGAAGGGCGGCCGCATCGCCAGCCTGGAACATTACGAGCTGCCGGCCGACGCGGTGGAGCGGGCGGCCGTCATCCCCTACCGTTCAAACCGGATGGTCATCTTCCCGCAGAGCGCCCACGCCCTGCACGGCGTCGGCATCCGCCATCCCACCCAGCACACCCGCCAATACGTCTTCATGAGCGCTGAGATCGAAGAGGATTGGCTGACTGCAGGGCAGGGGACGGAGCAGATGGCCTGACCGCTCCGCCACGAAAACGAGGAAATCCCCAAGCGATGCGTCTCCTGGTTTATGGCATGCAGTCGAGCGGCGCGACCGCCTTCACCCTGTTCCTGGCCCAGCGGCCGGATTGCCTGGCGCTGGTCGACATCCTCAACAACTACGCCGCCCCGCGGGTGGACACCGGGCTGGACATGGTGGTGAAGGCGGTGGTCACCACCGCCTATCCGCTGGAGGTCCACCGGGAACGCTTCCGCCCCGACCGCACCGTCCTGCTGCTGCGCGACCCGCGCGACACTTACCGCAGCCTGTCTACCAAGTCCTACCGCAACCATTCCGGCCTGATCGACGAGAAGTTCGCCCTGATCGACGAGGTCTTCGCCGGCCGGGAGGACCGCTTCGACGCGGTGGTGCATTACGAGGATTTCGTCGCCCGCAATCCCCTCGTGCCGGCCGCGATGACGGCGCTTGGCTGGCCGGTGGACGACAGCTTCTACGACTACCGCCGCCGCCACGAGGAACTGGCCGGCGCCCTGTGGCGGCATGTGCCCGACCTGATGGACCGCATCGAGTTCGCCTTCGGCAACGTGCAGGGCCGGGCGGTGTCGGAGCGGTTCCGCGACAAGCCGCGCGATCCGGATCTGGAAGCCCAGGCGCTGGAAGCCCAAGCGCTGGAAGCGAAGCTGGAGACGCTCTGCCCGCGCCTGCTCACCCATTACCGGCAGCGCGTTCCAAACCTTCACCCTTCAGCTTGAAGCGGGCCGCAATCCGCTTTGACCGCGACGGCGGCCCCGGCCGCCCGTGCGGCCGAAGCCCGACCGGCGAATGAGATCATGTAAATTTAAAGCGAATGCAAATTCGCTTTAGGGATAAGGTTCCGCGACAGATCTTGGTGTCTTCTGATATCTGCGGTCATTGATGATGACGGCTGGGATGATGACGGCTGGCATCCGCGCCGATAGGGCAGCGGAGGCTTCTGTGGACCCCGCGCAGAGGCGCCAGGTGCCGTCCCAGAAACGACAAAGCGCCGTCCGGGCGGGCGGCGCTCTTGTCGGTGCGGCTGGCGACATGCCAACCTGGCAGCTGGACGTCGTCGGTGCTGATCGGTGATCAGAGGACGGCGAAAAGGCGGGACTTTTCGATCCAGGCGTTCATGAAGGCAACGAAGCCCTTCAGGAAGCTGTCCGAGGAACGGTTGTCTTTGCGGGCATGGAAGTCAGAAAGGTTTGCGTAGGCCATCGTTAGTCTCCGTCATGTATGAGGAAGGGTTTCGAACCGAGGCTCAGCGGGTGGTCAGAGCCTGGAAGATGAAGAAGGCCGGGGTGGCCTGGAACCAGGACACCAGGAAGTCACGGATGGCCGGACGGCCTTGCGAGGCGGTGGGCCGGGTGGTCGAGAAGGTGAGGGTCGTCATCGCTCTCTCTCCATCGTCTGTTGAAGAGAAGATATCCTGGTATACCAAATACCAGAAACGCAAAGGCCGCAAACCGGCGATGCCAATAAATTACGGCCGCACGGATGACTTGCCGGTATTGCAGATGGCTGTACAGAATGTTGATACCGTCAATCAAATGACATGAAAGATGGATGAGGCGAGGCGGCATGCTCATGCATCGAGGATGCAAAGCGAGGCCTATCTCCGCGGTGAACCGCGACGTCTCCTCCAGCCGCAAGGCCGGATGAGGGAGACCCCTTCGACAAGAAAGAGGAGACGTCGCCGGGAGAGGGCGGCTGCACAAACGGCACCGCTTGCGCTATAACCGGGGGACAATCCTCGGAAAGGAAGAGAGCCTCCGATGCGTGCCCACAGCCGTTTCCCCCGGATCGCAGCCGTCGCGCTGCTTGCGCTGTCCACCACGCTGGCCGGCTGCCAGACCGGTTCGATGGGCAGCAAGGAGGGGTTCGGCACCGTCGGCGGCGCCGTTGCCGGCGGCCTGATCGGTTCGCGCTTCGGCGGTGGCTCGGGCAAGCTGGTGGCGGTCGGCATCGGCACGCTGCTGGGCGCCTTCGCCGGGCGGGAACTCGGCGCCTCGCTCGACCGCGCCGACCAGGCCTATGCCGACCGCGCCGCCTATCAGGCCTACAGTGCCCCCATCGGCCAGCGGATCAGCTGGAACAACCCGCAGTCCGGCAACCAGGGCGTCATCGTCCCGGTGCGCGACGGCTATGACGGGTCCGGCTCCTACTGCCGCGAGTTCCAGCAGACCATCGTCGTCGGCGGCCGCAGCGAACAGGCCTTCGGCACCGCCTGCCGCCAGCCCGACGGGTCGTGGAAGATCGTGGGGTAATGCCCGTGGGACCACTGCGGTTGAGGGGCTTCTCTGATCGAGCTAGACGGGCCAAGACGCAGGCAGCGTCTTGGCTGTCGTTGGTCGGTCCGCTCCTCTCGACATGTCCTGCGATCTCAGCTGATCACTCTGAGAGAAGCGGTCACAGGTATAAACGACCGCACCGGCATGTCCTGCAGAATTTGGCTTCGGCAAGAGCACCAATGCTGTTTGTGTCAGCCATATCACCTGTCAGCGATGGGACGGGACGCGACTGTTGCGGGATGCGCTATTCAGGCGACATTGATATACACACCATCGGCGGCCCGGATGGCGGGCACACATAAAAATCGGGCGAAAAGGCGGGATTATGGTTGCTCCGGCCGAGGTTGAGGTTATCCACCGTTTTGTCCGGTCTGGTGACACGGTGGTCGATGTCGGTGCGAATGTCGGGGCTTGGACGCGCGAAGTGCTCGCCGCGCAGCCTGACTGCCGCGTTTTCGCACTGGAACCGCTCGCGGCAACAGACAGCGGGCTCGTTGGGCAGTTGGCCGGGCTGGGCCCACGGGTGAGGGTCTTTCCAATCGCACTGGGAAACGCGGTCGGGACGCGGTCCTTCACCCACTACAGCACCCACTCCAGTTTCAGCGGCTTTCACCGGCGCACCCACCCGATCTTCGACGACATCCCGGAGCCGCGCCTTCTCGACATTGATGTCACCACCCTCGACCGGTTTTGTGACACTCAAGGGGTGCGCCATGTCAACTTCCTGAAGATCGATGTGGAGGGGGCGGAGCTTGAGGTTCTGCTCGGTGCCCGCCGTCTGCTCCGGCACGGCCGCGCTGACATCATCCAGTTTGAGTATGGGGGAACCTACACCGACGCTGGCACCCGGCTGGAAACAGTGTTCTCGCTGTTGACCTCCGAAGACTACCGACTGTTCAAGCTGGGACAGCCCTTCGACCAGCCTCTGACCTGGTCGCCGGCGCTCGAGGACTTCACGTACGCGAATTTCCTCGCCATCCACGGGCGGCTCACAGACTTTCTGTTCGCCCACCCACCCCGCATGCTGGATCTGGCAACGCTGCTGCCTGCCCACGGCATCCGCCCGCGCGGTGTCGTCCATGTCGGTGCTCATGAGGGCCGTGAAGCGAACGCTTACCGCGCGATGGGAGCAAGCCCGATCCTGTTCGTTGAGGCGAATCCTGAGTTGTCCGGCACGCTGGCGCACCGCTTTGCCGGCGCCGACGACGTGTTCATCGCGGCTTGCGCGGCGGGCGAGGCACCGGGACGGGCTGTGCTCCACCTCACCTCCAGCGACCAGAGCAGTTCACTCTTGCCGCTCGGCCTACACAGCCGCATCTACCCATCCATCACGGAAGTCGGCCAAGTCGAGGTGACCGTCCGGCCGCTCGACGAGATCGTGGCGCGGAGCGGGCGGACCGTTGCCGACTTCAACCTCCTTAACATGGACATCCAAGGGGCAGAACTGCTGGCGCTGCGGGGGGCGTCACAGCTCCTTCAGCACATCGAAGCGATCAATTTGGAGGTCAATTTCGCCGAGCTGTACCAGGGCTGCGCCCAGATCGAGGACATCGAGGCGCATCTCACTGCAGCCGGGTTCCGGCGCGTCGCCATGACCTGTCCCTATCACCCGAGCTGGGGCGACGCGCTCTACGTTCGGATTGCAACACCCGCTGACGCCCCCAAGCGATGATTTTGGACTGACAGGCATCCGGGGGCAACGCTACAGTCGCCCATCAGCCGCGATCGCGAGCATCGGCGGGCCTACGTTGCGGCATACTGGAGCATGACGGTGACGATGAGCGCACTCACCAGCGAGCAGATTGAAGCGTGGCGGCACCGGATCCGCAGCACGACCTTCGCCAACCACCACTATGAAATGGGCGTGGCGCTGTTGCGTTCGGGCGAGACGGACCATGCCGCTGCCGCGTTTCGCCGGGCACTGGACACCCAAGCGGATCTCCATGCCGCCGCCTTTGAGCTGGAGGAGTTGCTGACCAAGCTGGGGCGCACGGACGAGGCACGGACCGTCAGCGACGCAGCCCGCAGGGTAGAGCCGGACTACCGCGTCATCGGGGCCTGCCGGCGCATCGCGACTCTCCTCGACGAGGAGCGGTTTGAAGAGGCGGGGAGCGCTCTCAACGGGCTGACGGGGGCGGACCGCACCCATCCCGCCCTCATGCTCGCTCAGGCAATCCTTTTGCTGCATGCGGATCAAGTCGTCGAAGCCGGTGGTCTTCTGGAGGGGCTGTCCACCAATCGGGTGCCTCATGCCGATGTTTTTGTCAAAGCGTTGGGTGCCGTCGCACGCATTTTGAACCAGCGGGCACAGGATACGGACGCTGCCCGCATCCTCGATATCCTGCTTGCCCTCGCGCCCGATGACGAGCAGGGGCGGCTCCACCGGGCCAGACTCGCGCAGGCCCAAGGCGACCATGATCGCGTCCTTGACCTCATGGAACCGCTGGAGCTGTTCTCCTCACCGATCATCGCCCACCAGTATCGGTTCCTGGCGCTTCTTGGGCTCGGCCGCGTGGGGGAGGCGCACCAAGCGTTGGGGGCAGCCGAATGCCTTGCCTCTGGGCATGGTGTCCTGCTGGCGTTCCGCGCCTTGGCGGAGTTGGCGCAAGGCCACGTCGCCGAGGCCGAGGCTGCCGCGACGGCAGCGCGCAAGGCGATGGATGGCAATATGTGGGTTCAGGTCGCCAGTGCCCTGGTCGATCTGGCGCAGGGGCGGATCGCTGAGGCCGACAAACAGATCGCGGGCGTTGCCGAGGGCGACAGCAACGCACTCCACGCGCTGCTCGCCCGCATCGGGCGGCTTGCGGAGCCGGTGCGGGCCCGGCTCGCGGCACTCCAGACCCCAAACACGTGACGGAGGCCACAGATCCAGACGGCTCGACCGACGCCTTGGACCGACTGTATGGCGAGGCGGCCGCATTGGTGCGGGCCTGCCGCTACGACGAGGCCGCCGCCGCCTATCGATCCGTTCTGTCCTGGCTTTGCGACTATGACGCGCTGGTGGGCTTGGCTCGGGTTATGGAGCACCAGAACGAGCTTGACGCTGCCTCAGAGCTTTATCGGCAAGCCTCGGCGATCGTGCCGGGCATGGCTCGCCCGTTCACGCGCCGTGCCATGCTGGAGGCACGGCGTCTCTGGGGGCCGCCGCCCAGCCGCCGTATCCCGGCTTCGCCCGGCCGGCCGCGCCTGTCCATGACAACGCTCGGGCAGAATGGTCGGTTCGGCAACCAGATCTTCCAATACGGGTTCCTCCGGCTCTATGCGGACTTGCACGGGCTGGAACTGGAACTGCCGGACTGGCTCGGCCGTGACCTGTTCGGATGCGACGAGCCCTATCCAACGGTGACGCTGCCGGAGACGCACGAAAAGGCGGTCAACCTGATCGACAGCTTGCCACCAGGCTCGACCGGGCGGGTGGCCGACATCGATCTTTGGGGCTTTTGTCAGTACCCAACCGCCCGCCTAGCTCCCTGGCGCGAGCACTGGTGCGGCCAGCTTCGCTGGGCTGCACCGGTTGCCCGGCAGTTGGAGCGATGGCTCCAGCCGCTCGAACTCGCCGACCGCACTCTGGTTGCGGTGCACATCCGACGTGGGGATTTTTCTGGCGAGCGATTCTGGCGGTCGCCCACTGACTGGTACCTGTCCTGGCTGCGCGCGCTCTGGCCCAACCTGCGCCGCCCGCTGCTCTATGTCGCCTCTGATGACCCGAGTGTTGTCGAAGATTTCCGGGCGTTCCGGCCAGTGACCGTGGCTGACGCCGGCCAGCTGCCGGGCGCGATGGCGTTCCTGGCTGATTTCGAGCTCTTGCGGCGCGCTGAGTTCCTGGCGATTTCCAACAGTTCCTTCTCGGTTGCCGCAGCCATGCTCAGTGAGGACGGCCGCGACTTCTTGCGGCCGGTGCGTGCACACGACCGGCTGGAGCGGTTTGATCCCTGGAATACAGCGGTCCTGCTATGATCGGCGTGGAAGGTGGCGGGTGAACATCACCTTGGTCAGCACATTCGACCTGAACGGTGGGGCCGCACAGGCCGCGCATCGGCTGCACCGCGCCCTGCGGGGGAGGGGTATCGCCAGTCAGATGCTGGTGAACCGGCGCGACAGCGACGATCCTGACGTAGTCCGTGTCGTCCCGACAAGTGCTGAGGACACTGCAATGTGGGCAGCGCGCTATGCCGCCATCCGGGCTGAAGAAGACGTTTACCCTGTGTTGAAGGCGCACCGATTTTCGCCCTTCCACGGCGAGCGGGCGCCATCGGCCGCCCAATGGCTTGACCGGCTGCAGACAGCGGACGTCATCAATCTGCATTGGGTGCGCGGTTTTGTCGATTGGGAGGCCTTCTTCCCAAGCCAGCCCGCGATCCGGCCTGTGGTCTGGACGCTGCATGACCTCAACCCCTTCACGGGTGGCTGCCACTACGCAGGCGGGTGCACAGGCTTCATCGACAGCTGCGGCCGTTGCCCGGTGTTGGATTCGGATGCGGGGGACGACCTGTCAGCACAGGTGCTGCACCGTAAGCGGGCTGTTCTGGCAAGAAGTCAGATGCCACTCCATATCGTTGCCCCCAGCCGCTGGATCGCCAAGGAGGCGCAGCGGAGCAGCCTGTTTGCCACCCAACCACTGGAGGTGATTCCAAACTCCCTCGACCTCGACCGCTTCCGCCCCTTCGACCGGGAGGCCGCGCGCGCCGAACTGGGGCTGCCCCCCGGCAGCATCATCATGTTGTTTGTTGCCCATCTGCTGGACGATCGCCGAAAGGGGCTGCACCGGCTGGCTGCAGCACTGCGGCTTCTGGGCCCGGTGCCGGGACTGGAGGTGGTGGCCGTCGGCATGGGTACACCGGCTTTCGACGCCCCGGTCCCCCTCACCGTGCGCCCGTTCCAGGCGAGCGGCGCTTGCATCGCCCATCTCTACGCCGCGGCGGATCTCGTGGTGGTGCCGAGCGATCAGGACAACCTGCCCAACACCGTGCTGGAGGCCTTGGCCTGTGGCCGTCCAGTGGTCGCCTTCCCGGTCGGCGGCGTGCCCGACATGATCTGTGACGGCGAAACCGGCCTGCTCGCCCATGGCTTCAGCGACGCTGATCTGAGCGAAGCGCTTGTCCGCGCGCTTCAGGCGCGCCCACGCTGGCCGGCGCTGGGTGAGGCCGGTCGTCGCCAAGTTGAACGCGAAAACGCGCCTGAGGTCCAGGCGCGCCGTTACATCGCCCTGTTCGAGCGAGTGATCCGCGACGCAGCAGGGTGACGGGCCTCACACGGCTGTGGCATGGTCGGGAGGATTGCAAGGCGACCGTCAGGGATGCGCCGCCGGGAATGGAAACGGGCCATGAACAACGAACAGAACGCACGCATCTTGGCGCTCGGCACGGCGTATGGCGGCCTGTCGCCGCTGTCGCTCGGTGCGTGGGATTTCCTGCTGGGCCTGCAGGACGAAGCGGGGATCGCCGGCGACGGGCTGGAAATCGGCCTTCTCTACGGGGCGGCCGCATCCAAGATTGTCGCCCACCTGCATGGGGACGAGCGCTTTTGCGGGCTCGACAAGATGCTACGCGAGGGAGAGGTAACGACCAACATCTGCACGACAACGGGGAGAAGCGCCGAGCAGTTGTCGCTCATCCAAGCCTGCTCGCGCCAAGCCCGGCGGCGCGGACAGCTCGATGCGTTTCGCGCCCGCTGCCGGTTTCTCCACATTGACGGCGAGCATTCCTACGACGCCGTACGCAATGACCTCGACCTCTGCATCGACCTCATGCACGATGGCGGGATCATTGTGCTGGACGACGTCTTGTCAGCCGAATCGGTCTGCGTGACGCATGCCCTCTTCGATCATCTCCGAGACCGGCCGCATCATCTCACCTTGTTCCTGTGCGGTGCCAACAAGGCATATTTGTGCGCCCCGGCCCGGCTGGGCTTCTACCGCAGCGCCTGTTTGGAGCGGCTGGTTCCATTTCTGGAGCGCCAGCATGAGCAATTGATCCGGCTGTGCAAGAACAGCCATGCCTGGGAGCAGAGCTATCTCAGCTTCTTGCCACGCGGCGACGGTGCACCCTTCATGGAGATCAACCTCTATCTTGACCATCCACCGGCCTGATCGGCGTCACAGACGGCCTGCTACAGCAGATTGCCAATCAGGTCAGCCAGTTCGGCAGTGCGGCTTTCCATCGAATACTCGCGCAAGCAGCGCTCCTGGCCACGCCGTGCGATGTCTTCCCGCTCTTCCGGGTGATCGAGATAGTAGCGGATTTTCTCAGCCAACTCGCCGGCTGACGCGAAGGTCTCCACCTCTCGGCCAGGAGCGAACTGCTGCGCCAGCGAGGGGTCGGCTTCCGTCAGCAGCAAGGTGCCGAGTGCGGTCGTCTCCTGCATGCGGATGTTCATTGCCCGCCCGGTGATATCGATGTGGAAGTTCAGGCCGATGCGGCTGCGGCGGAGCGCCCGGTACATCGCCATTCCCCAGAGTGCCCCGCGGTTGTGGCGTGCCAGGATCCCGTCGACGCTGCCCGACAGGTGGAAATCTGTGCGAAATCCAGAGATTGGCCGTTCGGCGGCCTCCGCCACTTGGACGAGGCCGATGGCGCGCTCCTGGTGCTCTGCACTGATCTGACCACAGAAGACGACGTCGTTGCGGCGCGGCTCGTCCGCCAGTGCTGTGGAGATCCATTTGGGAAAGCCTGGGCGGAACTGCACGGCCTGTCGGGCGCCAAGCTCCCGCGCGCGGCGCAGGCATCCCTCGTCGCCAGACAGCAGGATGTCGAAACCGCTCCAGTCCGTTCCTGGCGGGATGACAGCCTGCCGCCACGCCATGACCAACCGCGGCATCCAGGCAAGGCTGCGCAGAAAGCGCGCGTCCAGGCTGATGGGGTCGGAGATCAAAAGAACATCCGGGCGGAAGCGGTTAACACGCTCCACGCATAGCCGCATGGCTCCGGCAACGTCTATCGCCGGTTCAAGCCCTTGTTCCCGCGCCCACTGCGCCTGACCAGACACCCAATTGGCAACAACGAACTCCGTCTCGAATCCCAACGGCTGGAAATGGGGAGCGAGCACATGACCGGCGGAGAACCCGTCCGCAAGCAACCGGTCAAGCTGGCGGTCGTAAGGCAATGCCGCCACGTCCGGATTGGCGCGGTGAAAGGTGCCAAGATAGGCATCATAGTAGGTAACCAGCTGCAGCAGGCGCATGGCACCGTGTCCTTTTCAAGGAGAGCCTATTTGCACTTGATGCCGATGCGGCCTGTGTAGTCGATCCGGTTCAAGAGAATGTGCAGCCCTGTGCTTGAGAAGTATTCGTCCACCGCTTGCTTCGCGCCAGACCAATGGCCGTAGTCGTCGATGATCAGGACGCCGCCTGGGCGTAGGCGGGGAAACAGATGAACGAGTTCATGCCGGGTTGAGTCGTACCAGTCGGTATCCAGACGCAGGAGCGCGATTGTCTCTGGTGCTGCCGCCGGAAGCGTTTCCTCCACCGGCCCTGGCACGAAATGCACGCGTTCCATAGGGAAGCCGGTCGAGGCGACGGTGCGGCGCACCTCCTCCAGCGACGTTTTGCACCAGATCGAAGCGGGGTCGTTTGGATCCGCCGTGGCGAGCAGGCTGGCGGCACTCTCCCCTGTGAGGGCAATGTCCCGTTCACCAGGCTGCGTCATGCCATCGAAGGTGTCATAGAGGACAAGGTCGCGCGGCGCCGCCCCGATCAAGCGCAGGGTCTCCGCCATGATCATGACGGATCCTCCCTTCCACACGCCGCATTCGACGAAGGCCCCATCGATGCCGGCATCGGTCAGGTATCGCACGGCTTGGTACAGGGCATAAGCGCGCTCGCATGAGGTCATGGTGGCCGTGCGACAGCGCTGGTAAATGCCGGCAAAGGCCGGATCCATGTCGGGGGAAATCATATAGCAGGACTCATGTTTGGCCCATCCCCACGGGGAATGTGAGTGTTCACCTGATGGGATGCGACAAGGGTTTCCAGATGCTTAATCACGGGTTGATCTCGATGCGCTTTGCCGATCACCGCCCAAGCGCCCCGTTCTCCCCACCCCTGAGCCAATTTCGAAACGGCGCGTCTTTCCAGGCAGGCAAGGGCTTGCCTGATCATCAGACGGGCTCATACCAGCCCCCTTGCGTCCGCGGCCATGCCCATCACCGGGCGTAGAGGTCGCCCCACAGCTTGGCGTTGTCTTTTGTGATGTTGCCAAGCACGCACACCACGTCATACCAAGCAACCCAATGGTCAAGCTGAAAGCGGGGATCCTCGGCCAGTGCCAGGTTGAACTCCTCATATCCAAGATTGATCAAACGGTGCACAATCTCCATGGTGTGGGAAATATATTCTGACGTAAATTCCAGCGACAAAATGCCTGCTCGACATGAAAGGCCTTGGATTACTTCCCTCTCAAATCCTTCCACATCGATTTTGCTGTATTTCGGCTTTCCGTAAAGCGCGATCAGCTCATCCATCGTGGTGATCTCTACCTCCACCTGCTCGTCCCATTCATAGCCGGAGAAGCGACCAGCCTTCCAATGTGTGGAGAAGGTACTCAGCACCGGAGATTTTGTGCAGATGTCCAAGTTCAGTGTGCCCGGCGCCCTGCCGACCCCCTTCGGCACCACGGTGACAGAGGGGTTGCCCGAAAAGCGGGTCCGCATGCACTCGGCCAACTGCGGCTGGGGTTCCACGCAAACCAGCCTGGCGCCTTTTTGGAGGAACGGGATGGCCTTGTCACCCGCATGCGCGCCGATGTCAAAGACGAGTTCGTCCCTCTCGACGAGTTCCATGATGGTCGGTGACAGCATGGTACGCTCCCAGGCGATGCGATGTTCGTGTGTGAAGGCTTGAGCATGCGGCTCCATGTCTTAGCATCTGACCGATCCTTTCGATAGAGGTGATGTTTGCCCTCTGTTCAGGACATGTTGCAGCAGGAAAAGGTTCTCTATCGAGAGCAAGACGAAGATTTCAAGGGCTGTTTTGTCTGAAGAATGCATTAGGCAAGGTGCTTTGCTTCGCCGATACAGGTATTATAATATGGGGGCAAACTGTCGGTCTCCAGTATGGCTCCACATGACCGTCTTCACCACCATCCAACCATCTGGCTCTCTTTGGCCTCTCATTACACTATAAAGCGCCCGCATCCCCAATGGACCATCACTGAATCAGCCGGTGGGCGGCATCACGCGCTGGTGAGCCTATGACAGAGGCTCGTTGACAAGTTTGCACGAATACGCATGGATTTGCCGCGACAGCCCTCCTGGGGGTGGGCGGGCAAAAGGATGTGCGATGGGCAGGGAAACGTTTGCGGGCATGCTAGCCGAAGGCCGGGCAGCAGTCGCACGGGGAGACGAAGCGGCTGCTCAACACTGGTTCGCCCGCGCTGTGGATGCCGAACCTGACAATCCCGAAGCCCATGTTGAGTTAGGCCGCTGCCTGAACCGGCAAGGGGATCGCCTGGGCGCCGTCCGCTCCATGAGCCGGGCTGTCGCCATTGATCCCGATGCCCACGCTGCACTGAGCCGGCTACGCTGGCTGCTGCGTGACGAGAAGCTCGAAACCCCTTCGGCCCTTGCCCGTATCGAGGCCCGCGGGCTGAAGGTGGAAACCGTTCTGGACGTCGGTGCCTCGGATGGATCCTGGTCGCTGAAGGCACGGCCCTGTTGGCCCCAGGCCCGCTACCATCTGGTGGAAGCGTTTGGCCACTGGCGGGAAAAGCTGGAGACTTTGTGCGGGGCCGAGCCGCAATTCAGCCATGTCATTGCCGCCGCCGGCGCCGAGAACGGAGAGATCTGGTTCACCAATGATCCTGACGCCCCCTATGGCGGCGCAGCCAGCAGCGAGCCGGGGAAGGGGTGCTGGTCGGTGCCGCAGGTGTCGCTGGCTGGAGAGGTGGCACGGCTGAACCTGCCTGGCCCCTATCTGATCAAGCTGGATACGCACGGGTTTGAGCGGCCCATCCTGGAAGGCGCAGCTCCCATTCTGGACCAGACCAGCCTGGTGGTCATCGAGACTTACGTCTTCCACATTCATCCCGACGCCATGCTGTTTCACGAAATGTGCGCCTATATGGCCGAACGGGGATTCCGGGTCATCGACATGTCGGAGCCTCTCTGGCGCGACCATGACCAGGCGCTGTGGCAGGTCGACCTGTTCTTCGTCCGCGCGGACCGGCCGGAGTTCAGCCATAACGGCTACAGTTGATCCATGACCACCCGCCGGACGGGGCCGCGTCTGGCCCTGTTGAACCCCATTGATCCGAGTCACCCCATCGCAGAGCGCGAGTTGGCCCTGCGCATGGCCCAGGCCATCGAACGCATGGGGTGGGAGGCCGCCATCCTCAGCCGCTCCTCTCAGCTCGAGGCCATGGATCCAGATGGGGTGCTGTGCCTGCATCCGCAGATCACGGCCAAGCTAACCCGTCATCCGTGGCTGGCCTGCTACTGGAATCCTCCCTCCTTGCTGATGGGGGTCAGCAACACAGCCCGTGTCCATGGCGAGGCGTTCGAGTTGACCTATGACGCCTATCTTGTTTCCGGCTCCAAGCTGGAGGCCCATCTGGCCGGGCTGATGGCGGAACTGGAGCGTGATCCACCCTACCTGCCCTTCCATGTCAGCTCGCCCCATTCCGCCCTGACACCCAACCTGGGGCCACACAGCCGCTTGTTCTATGTCGGCTCCAACTGGGACGGGAAGCGCTATCCCACCTTGCTGCGCCACCTAGCCGAAGCGGGCGTCCTTGCCCTGCATGGCACGCAGGCGCGCTGGTCGCACCTGCCCGAGGCCTACCAGGGCTCCTTGCCCTTCGATGGGCAGTCGGTGATCAAGACCGCCCATCACTGGGGGATGGGACTGTGTCTGCATCTGCCCCAGCACCGGGCCTATGGCGTGCCCAACATGCGGGTGTTTGAACTGGCTGCCGCTGGTGCCGTCATCATCGCCGACCGCCATCCTTTTATTGAGCACTGGTTCGCCGACAGCGTGCTGTATGTCGATACCAGCGGGGGAGAGGAGGAGACCGCCGCCCGCATCCTGGAGCGTGTCGCCTGGATCCATGCCCATCCGGCCGAGGCCCGAGCCATGGCCGTCACCGCGCAATCCATCTTCAACCGCCATCTCTGCCTGGAGAGGCTTCTGGAGCCGCTACCCGGTCTGTTGGCCGATCTGGCGCGCCGCCAGTCCCGTCCTCGATCCCGCCCCGTCCATGTGGGGGTTCTGCTGCCCGGTGCCGGCGACTTGGCAGGGCGCCTGGAGAGGCTGGCTCGACAAAAAGACGAAGGCGGCCTGTCCTTAACCGCCCTGATCCCGGATGCTCTGCTTTGTGCAGGTAACGCGCAGCTTGTGCCGGCATCGGCGGGGCTGGCAATCCGTCCGCTGGCGGAACCTGCCGGACTGAAGGCCCTGCAGGCGGCGCTGAGCGGGATCGACGCCCTGACCATTCTACCGGAAGGCATTGAGTGGCATCAGTGGCACTTGGCCGGGCTTGCCGCTGCGGCGGAGCCAAGTGGGGCCGCCATCGCTGCCGGCCTTTGGCCTATCCTTGATGAGTTGACGGGCTTTCCCATCGATCCGGCCGAGACGCTGGCCCTGCCCCCGCCCGAGGACAAGCGGCTGCCCGAAGGGCGGCGGCTGGCCCGCGCTTGGCTGCGGGCCGGTGGGTTCTATTGCCGGACGGACCGGTTGGACGGGCTGGCGGTGGAGGGCGACGACTGGCTCACGTTGGCACTCACCCTGCCCCCAGCTCTGGCCGAAGCCGGCGGGTTGTCCCTGCTGCCTGTGCCAAGCCTGACCCTGCTCCGCCTGCCCGATCCCGCCCTCACCCCGATGCTGCGCCCTTGGCCCGGCGCACAGGGAATGGAGCGCCACGAGCAGCCGCCTCGGCTGGCGGGGATCAACGACCTCGACCCAGATCTGGCCGCCAGCGTCCCCTTCCTCTGGCGCCCCGATGATTTCGAGCGGTTGCCGGCGGGTCCCCTCTGGCTTTACGGCGCGGGGCAGGGGGGTGAACTGGTGCATGATGGGCTGCCCGAGGCGGCCCGTGCCCGGTTGCGGGGATTTCTGGACAGCCGTCGGCAGGGGGAGATGCTGGGCCTGCCCCTGCTGCGTCCTGGCGACCTGCCCCCGGCCGAGATGGCGGCGGCCACCATCATCATCGCTGCGCAATATGTGTCCGATATTTTGCTGACCTTGCGGCGTGGGTCCGTAGCCCCAGCCCATATCCTAAACGCCTATCCCTATATCGCAGCCTGCCAAGAATTGCAGGCCACACAACAGACAAGCAAATGCCCTCGCTCCGAGCCCAACCTTGGCTCGAATTGAGTTGATTGATCGGTTCAAGCAAAATTGCCTGAACTGTAAATCACAGGGGAGAACCAAGAGATGAGAGTCCGTCAAGTGTTTCAATGAGCATCTGACAGTCTCTCACCAACGGGTTGGAGAAAACACTTTGACCGGGACGGCTTCCAAATCCGGTCGCCCCAGGGCGATCAATCTTAGGGTCTGCCCGGCTGCGGCAAACTGGTCATGCATCAAGGACGCTAAGCGATCCACATAGCCCAGCGTGACCAATGCGACGGGAATAGGGCCGACCTCGGGCAGGCGCTCAAAGGGCAAGACCGGGACGCCGTGGTAGGGCGACTGTGGGACCAAATGCGGCATCAGATCGGCATAGGCGACCAGTTCCACCCCCGCCTCCCGGGCAATATGAATGAACTCGGGGCCCATTCCGCCATCGCCGCCCACCGCCGCGACACTCACCCGCGCCATCCCACGGCGCCGGATCTCCGCGACCAAGGCGCGGCAGACAGCACCATGGCCTGCCTCAAGGGCCATAGCCTCGGCCGGACGCCAGAAGATGCCGGGATCCCGCAACGTCAACGCCCCTTGCGGCCAAGGCGTTGTCAGCGGCCGCAGCCCCAGCGCCATGCTCATCAGCGGTGCCGATGCCGCCGCGGTCAATCCTTCGATCCCAGCAAGGGCGGTCTCATCACAGAGTCCGCGCTCCAGGCCGGTTCCATCGTTGTAATCATAACGTAAGGCGCCAAGGCGTCGGGCTTCCTCTCCCGTCGGCATCAGGAGGGCACAAGTCAAAGGGAAAAGGGCTTCCTCTCCCGTCGGCAGACAAGTGTCGCCTTTCGACGGACAGCCTGCCCGCAGCATGTCTGCGTACCGGCGGATCCCCGCCTGCAACAAGCGCAAGGCATGGGCCTCTTCGCCATGTGCCGGGGCTTCACCGACTTCCGGGACCCCGTGGCCTGCCTCATCCCATCGATAGCCAAGAGTCGTGCCGCACAGCCCGGTCAAAGCGCGCTCTAGGATTTGTGGGCTACGGTAGAGGATGCGGCCAAATCCCATCGCCCTATCGGTTTCCCCGCAAAAGACGCTGGCGCGGACACCGGACCCGAGCGGTCCTGCCAAATCTGGCACCCCATAGCAAAGATAGACATGCGCGCGCCCGCGACCGTCCGGCAACAGGTCGACAATGATCGTGGGCGTGCTGCCCCGCGCTCCCAGATCGACCAGCGCCACCTGCCCATCGGCGCCCAGCCGGCCGATCAGGTAGTCTTTGACAAGGGCCTGCGTCTCCGCCGCCCGCTCGGCCGCGCCACGGCGCAGATCAGGATCATCAAACAAGGCCAGGACCGTAGCAAGCGCGGCACCGCCAGACGGCAAGACCTGTCCCGCCAGTCTTTCCAAGGTCAGGCCGGCCAGTTCTGTCAATTCCGGGGGAACCTCTCCTCCGGCCTGTCGCAACAAGGCATCCCAGTGCAGATGCGGACGAGCCGTCAGAATAGAGCGGGCCGATGCTCCGTCCAGTTCGGCAAGTCCCAACGGAGCCAAAGCCTGCCGCGACGCGAACAGGGGCTCTACCCGAATCGCATAACCGCGATGGCGAATCCAATCCCGCATCAAGGGGGCGAACAGATCGGCCTCACGCATCAGGGGGGCGATCAGACCAATGTCACGCGTCTTGCAATCCTCGACCACCCAACGGCAATACTCGACCACAGCCGGACCGAGAATGAGTGATCCGAATTCAAGCCAGAACGCGTCGTCCGGCTCATCGTCCCGCCCCGCCAGCGCCGCCAAGCGGCGCGGAAAGGGTGACGCCAAGTCGGTGCTGCCCATCACCATCCGTTCTCGTTCTCGCATCCGGGCCAAACCGGAAGGAGGCACATAGTGCAAAGCTCGCAGGCCGGCAGCGCGGGCCATGGCAACATCGCCGACCGGATCATCGCCCACATGCAAGATGGCGTCGGCAGACAGCCCCGGGTAATCGTCCAGCAGCCGCCGGAACAGTCCACCATCCCGCTTGGAACACCCATGGGCGCAGGATACGTAGAGGTCCTGGTACAGATCATTCCCGATCCCGGCCTGTGCCAGGAGACCGCGGATGACATCGGGTGGAAGATACATATCGGATAGAAAAACCACCGGACGCCTTTGGGCTGCCAGAGCCTGCAACCCTTCCAACAGCAATGGATTGGCAAACAGGGTTTCCGCCTCCACCGTAAGCTCCAGCGCCATCAGGGCAACCGGGTCTCCGACGGCGGAATGACGGTAGATGTCGGCCAACTCCACCTCGTCCGTGCCACGGTCCTGTCGGGACGCTTGGCGAGCACGGCGCTCTGCCTCCTGCCGCGTCATGCGAAACAGGGGTGGGGTCAAGCCGGCATCGATGAGACCGGCTTGACGGGCCCGGCGACCAACCTCTTCGAACACTTTGGCCGGCGTCTCCACCCGGCGCAGCAACACCGTGTCGAAAATGTCGAGAGAAACAAGGGCTGTCGACTCGTCGAGGTTCCAGGAAAAGCGAGAGGAGGGAGGTAGAGCGCGCATCATCGCAAGGCCATGCCGTCTCACACCGCCAGCACCGGATAGCCGTCGGGCAAATCCACCACCTGCGGCTCCGGCATCGGTCCCAGCTCCGCCACCATCGCGCCCCAGGACCAGCCCACCCCGAATCCGGCCATCAGCGTCTTCACCGGCCCGGCCGCCAGCTGGGCGCCCATGCTGTGGCAGATCGCCAGCGGGATGGAGGCGGAGCTGGTGTTGCCGAAGCCCTGCATGTCGATGACGAACCTGTCGGCCGGCGCCTTCACGCGCTTGCGCAGATGCTCCAGCATGAAGGCGTTGGCCTGGTGCAGGACGAAGCGGTCGATGCCCTCGACGTCGGTGCCGGCATGCTCCATCGCCTCACGCAGCAGCGGCGGCACGGCGCGCAGCGTGAAGGAGAACACCTCCGCCCCGTTCAGGGTAAGGCGCGAGTCGCGCTCCAGCTGGGCGGCGGCCTCCTCGTCGGCGATCCGTCCGGCGGTGCCGACCGGCGGGATCAGGCAATGGCGCTTGCCGCCGGCCTTGACGAAGATGTGCGGCGCGCCGGCGCCGTCGGTGCCGATCACCACCGGAATCGGCGGGGCCGACGCGTCGACCTCCAGCGCGGTGGCCGATCCGGCATCGCCGAACAGGGGCAGGGTGGCGCGGTCTTCAGGATGCAGGTGACGGGTGGCGTTGTCGCCGCACAGGACCAATGCCCGTTTGGCCGTCGATCCGCCCAGCAGCTTCGCCGCGATCCACAGGCCGTAGACATAGCCCGAGCAGCCCAGCGGCACGTCGAAGGCCGCCGCACTGGTCGGCAGCCCCAGCCGGTGCTGCATGATGCAGGCGGTGGCCGGCAGCACGTAATCGGCGTCCTGCGAGACGAAGACCAGCACCTCCACCGTCGCCGGATCCCAGTCCAGCTGTTGCATCAGCCCTTCCGCCGCGGCAAGGCAGAGGTCGGACGCGCAATAGGGCGGCGGCAGCACGCGGCGCTCCTGGACGCCGATGGTGGCGGCCAGCTTCTTCGCCTCCTCCACCGTGAACATGCCGGGATCCTCGACGAAGGAATGGCGCTGGGGCGGCACCACCGCGCGCAGGCCGGCGATCCGGATGCCGTCGATGATGGCCTTCATGGCTGTCCTGTCCTTCGCGTGTTCGCGGCCCGGTGGGGGCCTTTTGGGAAATCGGTGGCCGGCACCATAGCGCACACCATAGCGCACAGTGGCGCCGGATTGGTTTCCGGAAGGTTGATTTCGGACAATTGCAGAAGACTGCACCTCCGGCCGGGCACCATCCGTCATCCATCGAAAAAGCCGCAGCCGGGAGCGTGTCGCGCCTGTGCTATGGTCCGCGTCCCGACACGCCACCAACCTGGATTTCCCGCCATGACAGCCGCCCACAACCCGGCCGCCTACAACCCCATGGACCTGACCGGCCGCCGCATCCTGGTGACCGGGGCGTCGGCCGGGATCGGCCGGGCGACGGCGGTGGTGCTGGCGAAGCTGGGCGCAAGGCTGGTGCTGAACGGCCGCGACGAGGAACGGCTGGCCGGGACAGCCGACAAGCTGGAGGGAGACGACCACGCCATCGCCCCCTTCGACCTGTCGGATCTGGAAGCCGTGCCGGGCTGGATGAAGGGGCTGTGCGCCGATGACGCGCCCTTCGACGGCATCGCCCATTGCGCCGGCATCCAGACGCTGCGGCCGATCCGCATCTTCTCCGCCGCCTTCTTCGACGAGGTGATGCGGGCCAACCTGGGCAGCGCCCTCGCGCTCGCCCGCGGGCTGCGGCAGAAGGGCTGCCATGCCGAGCGGGCGGCGATGGCGCTGATCTCCTCCACCGCCGCGACGGCGGCCTCGCCGGGCAACGTCGTCTATGCCGCCAGCAAGGGCGGCATCATCGCCGCCACCAAGGGGCTGGCGGTGGAGCTGCTGAGCGACGGCATCCGCGTCAACTGCGTCGTCCCCTCCATCGTCGAAACCGAGCTGATCGAGCGCGGCAAGCAGAAGCTGACCGCCGAGCAGTACGAGCATCTGCGCACGCTGCAGCCTCTCGGCTTCGGCCATCCCGACGACATCGCCCACATGATCGCCTATCTGCTCGCCGACACCAGCCGCTGGATGACCGGGTCCATCGTCACGGTGGACGGCGGCCGCACCGCCTGAGGCCCGCGATGCGCCATCCCAATCGGACGGGATCGGGAGCCCTGGCATGAGCGGCTCCCTGACCTTCATCGAGCCGACGGAGGAACACGCCCAACTGCTGCTCGACTGGCGCACCCGGCCCGACATCGCCGGCCAGATGCTGAGCGCCGTGGCTTACGACGTCGAGCGGCAGAAGGCGTGGCTACGGCGCTGCGCGGAGCGCGACGATTATGTCCACCGCATCCTCTGCGTCGACGGCGTGCCGGCCGGCCATGTCTCCATCACCATCACCGAGCCGGAATGGCGGATCGCCACCTTCGGCGTGCTGATGGGCGAGCGGGCCGGGCGGATGGGCGCGGCCCCGCTGAACTTCGCCTACATGCTGAACCACGTCTTCTTCACGATGGGGCTGCGCAAGGTGGTGAACCACATCCTGGGCACCAACAGCCCCCGCCTGCTGAAGGGCCAGCCGATGATCGGCTACCGCCCGGTCGGCGTGCTGAAGCGCCAGGTGGTGAAGGACGGGCAGGAGATCGACCTGCACATCTTCGAAATGCTGGCCGAGGACTGGCTGGCGGTGCGCGACCGGTTCGGGGTCTACCGGGACATGGACGGGCGGGAGTGGCGATAGGGGGCTTGATGCCCTCTGCGCAAGGAGGCCGACAAGCAGAATCCCGCTTCGTCCGCGATCCCGCCGGCCGCGAAGCAGCCGTAACGCCACTACACCCCCATCATCCCCCGCCATACCGCGTGGAACTGCTGGATGCGCTCCTCGTTCAGGCCGAGCAGGGCGGGGCGTTCCGTCTGGCGGCAGCCGCGGAAGGCCAGTTCCGAGGCCTCCTGGTCCTCGCGCAGCAGGGCGACGTTGAGGTCGCGCGCGCCCTCCTCGATCAGGCGGCGGGCGGCGGGGCCGCCCCTGCCAGCTTTGCCATCGGCATCGCCGTCCGGATCGGCCAGGAACAGCCGGAGGTTCAACGCGCAGCGGTCGGGGCCAAGCGGGTCATAGGTCTGGACGCTCATCACCGCGCCGCGGGTGAAGCCGATCTCCAGGTTGGGGAAGATGTGCAGGTGGTCGTACTCGCGCAAAGCCGTGCTGGGGCGGAAGCCCAGCCGCTCCGACACGCCGTCCCACCAGCGCGCGCTCTTGTCCGACACGCCGGTCACGCCGCGGGAATGGGCGCCGTCGTAATCGCAGCGCCAGTCGCCCTTCACCAGCTTGCGGAAGGTGGTGGGGTGGGTGAGGTCGGCGTGGTAGACCTCCAGCACGCTCTCCACCCCCATCTTCCAGTTGGCGGCCCACTCCACCGACCGCTCGTCGAAGGGGCGGACGAAGATTTCCGAGGCATGGCGCAGCACGTCGCCGTAGACGCCCAGCCAGTCGTCGAGATCCGGCCCCTCCGCCGCCACCCGCAGGAAGACGAAGCGGCCGCACACCCCCACCGCCACCGGCGTCAGGGCCCGGCCGCAGCGGCCCTCCCGGTCCAGGCCGAAATTCGCCTCGTTGCCGGGGATGCCGTAGGGCACGCCGTCGCGGTCGAAGGTCCAGCCGTGATAGCCGCAGCGCAGCATGCCGTTGCCGCGCGGCGCCCGGTGGATCAGGGCGAAGCGGTGGGTGCAGACATTGCGGAAGCCCCGCAGCTCCCCGTCGAAATTCTGCACCAGCACGTCCAGCCCGCCGATGCGCCGGGTGAGATAGTCGTTGGGCCGGGCGAGGTCGTCGGTGAAGCCGGCGAAGATCCAGCAGCGGCGGAAGACCCGCTCCTCCTCCGCCCGGAGGATCTCCGGGTCGTGATAGGCGGCGGGCGGGATGCCGGGAACGGCTTTCGCCGGAGCGAAGGGCGGGGACTTTTCCATGGGGCCGAAGGGTAGCCCGCTCCCCGCCGCCCGGTCCATGGTGCAGCGGGTCGCAGGGCTCAAGCACCGTCAGGGCCGGAACAGCGTCGCCTCGATCCCGCGCAAGCCGGTGGCATCGCAGATGTAATAGGCGACCATGACGCGCCCGTCCGGCAGCACCGCCGCCCAGGGATAGCCCAGGTCCGGCGCCGGCCCGTCGTCGCGCAGAACCATCTCCGGCACCTCGTCCGGCTGCTGGCGGCGGGGATCGTAGATGCGGGCGCGCACGCCGTAGGGCGCATGGCGGTAGCCGCCGACCAGCAGCAGCCGGCCGTCCGGCAGCGGGCAGGGATCATAGGGATGGCCGACCACCGCATGGCGCCGCCATGGTTCCCAGCTGTGGCCGAGATCGGTCGAGCGCGAGGTCGCCAGATGGTCGTCCAGCCCGGTGGTGCGGTGGAAGGCGTGCAGCACGCCGTCGGCGTCCAGATGCAGCGCCGTCTCGCAGAATCCGGCCCTGGCCTCGGGATCGATGGCGATGATCGCCCGGTGCGCCCAGCTCTCCCCCCGGTCGGTGGAGGCGAAGAGATGGCTGGCATAGGTGCCGGTGGAGGGGTGGTGGGTGTAGCCGGTCTGCAGGATGGTGCCGTCCGGCGCCTCCACCGCCCGGCCGCGCACCGCCCCGCCGTGGAAGGGCCGCTGGCCCGGCACGATGTCGGGATGGCCGGGCAGGGGGGGAAGGTCGCGGTGCGGGGTCCAGCTGCGCCCGTCATCGTCGCTGTGCCGGCTGTAGCCGCCCCAGAACAGGTAGAGGTCTCCAGTCTTCAGCGGGCTTCCCGCCAGCCCGAATCCCAGCGCGCGCAGCGCCTCGCCGTCGGCCGCCGGCACAGGGTACCAGCGGAATCCGGTCAGCAGGATGCGGCCGTCGCGCAAGCTGAGCAGGCTGGCGTCCTGGTCGGCCGCCTGCGGGTCGGGGGGCAGGGCGGTTGCCTCCCCCAGCGGTTCCGCATCGGGGCCGAGCCGCAGCAGGACGGTCTGGGAGCGGGAATCGAGATGGTCGACATGATTGAACCCGGTCTCTCCCGCCCGGTACGCCGCCCCGCGCAGCCAGCGATGGTCGCGCGCGCGCCGGAAGGCCAGCAGCACCGAACCGTCCCGCCCTGCGGTCAGCGACGGGAAGGACGCATAGAAACGCGGGTCGCGGTACAGAACGCGATGTTCGACGCCGGTCATGGCCATCGGCCTCCCTTCCCTCGTTGAAAACGCAGCCGCCATGGCGCCGAAAGACGTCTGCAAGGGGGCTTCAGCGCAGGACATCCCCGCTCCGTTGGTGAAGCAGTTCCATATGACACCACGGCAGGCCGGGCCGCTTCAGTACATGTTCGACCCCGCCGCATATCCGAGTTGGTAGTAGAGATCCGCAATTGCCCGCAAGCCGACTGGATCGAGCATCTGCACGTCCAATGCTATCAGTTTGCCCAGGCTGAGGGTGAAGTCCTGCGGCAGCTTGCGCAGTCCGTAACGACGGTGGGCGATATAGTCCGAGACACCCTGGAAGAACATCCGCCGCAGAACCCAGGCCTTGTCGAGCCGGTCAGGATGGATGTAGTGGGATACGCGGGCGCCGGGCACGTAATAGACGGTGGCGCCGGCGGCACGCAGGGCGGTGAACAGCATGCCCTCGCTCGACATCAGGCCATCGCCGCTGCGGCCGACATCGGTCGGAAAGCCCCGTCCGTCCAGCAGCCGCTTGCGGAAAGCGCAGTTGCCTTCGCCGAACCATTCGCCGGGCTTGAGGAAGCGGGACTCCGTGTCCCAGCCCCAGTGGCAGGAAAAAACAGCCAGAAAGTCATCGGTCAGCCAGTCCGGACGGGCATGAGCGCCGAAATCGGGATCGACCTCACCGGCAACCATATCGACACCCGGATCGGCGAAGGGCGCCACCAGCGCCTCCAGCCACCCGTCGCAGGCCCGCTCGTCGTCGTCGATGAAGGCGATCAGCTCTCCCGCCGCCTCGGCCACGCCGCGGTTGCGGGCAAAGCTGACGCCGGGCTGCTCCTCCAGGATATGGCGCAGCGGCACGCCCCGCAGGGCGAAGGCGGCCTGCCGGCTCTCGACGACCGGGCGTCCTTCCGCCAGGGCGGAATTGTCGATCACCAGGATCTCGTGAACGAAGTCCGGGGAGCCGCCGCCCACCCGCTGCCCGATCAGGCTGTCCAGGCAGGCGCCGAGCAGTTCGGGGCGCCGATGGGTGCAGACGACGATGCTGACCGCGATCCTCGGATCAGCGGCGGCGGGGCGCTTGGTGGCCGGCATGATGCTTCGGTTGTCAGTGATCGGCATGGACGATGCGCAGGCCCGGCAGGCCCCAGGCGGTGACGCCCATGTCGCGCGCCATCGCCGCCAGCCCTTCCGTCTCGATGTAGCCGCGATGGCTGTAAGGCGGGAAACACAGCCCCTCCCGGTGAAGATCCGCACGGACCAGCAAGGCCGTGCCGCCGACCCCGTGCAGCGGCACGGCCTCCTCGCCGGCGAAATCGCCCAGGTAGCGCCGCCCGGCGCCGCGCGGCGGCTGGAAGATGCCGTCGGCCAGATGGCGCGGATCCTCCTCCCCCGCCGCCGTCCCGTCCGCCGTCCCATCCAGGCGGAAGCTGTTGAGGTCGAAGGTCCGCCCGTCGGGCAGGACGCAATGGGGAACGGCGATGTCGCGCCCGGCGGCGAGCAGCCTGGCCAGCAGATCCGGCGGGTAATCGACCAGATCGGCGTCGAGCCACAGCACCCAGTCCTCGTCGCCCAGCGCGCCGGACAGCAGCCGGTTGCGCGCGCGGGCCAGCACCTCCCGCCGCCGCCGCTGGATCGCCGGCGCCCAACGCGGACCGTCGGGCCGGAATCCGTGGTCGTGACGCAGCAGGGTCACCCGGCGGTAGCGCTCCCGCAGTTCCGGCAGCCGGCCGGCCAGCCAGTCATGGGTTCCGTCGCGGCTGTCCCCCTCCAGAAAGCCCAGAGACAGTCGGGACGGATCATGGTCGAGCCGGCCGAGCAGTTCCAGGTAACGCGGCAGATGGGCGACGGCGTCCTTCACCGGGGTCAGCACCAGCACGCGCTCCGCCCCGCCCCCTGGCCGTCCGCTCACCGGAGAGGGGGCCGCCGGAACGGGAGCGGGGGCGGGGGCGGAGCGCGCCGGCATCAGGGCAGCCAGACGGTCGCGCATCCGGGCACCGATGGCCTCGGGACTGAAATGGGTCCGTATCCGGGCGGCGGCGCGCGCGCCCATCGCCCGCGCTTCCTCGGGATCGGAAACCACCCGGCGCATCAGCCGGGCAGCCTCCTCCAGGTCGGGATCGGCCCAGACGGTGCCGCGCCGGTAATAGCCGTCGTCCGCCTCCAGCCTGGTGAGGCGGCAGGGCACCAGATAGGCGGTGTCCGGCGTGGTGATGTCCATCGTGCCGGAATAGGCGGTGGCGATGACGGGCTTGCCGCAGGCCATCGCCTCGGCGACGGTCAGTCCGAACCCCTCCGCCCGGTGCAGCGAGACATAGGCATCGCACGCCGTCATCAGCGCGGCGACCCGCTCCGCCGTCCAGGGTTCGTTGACGATGCGGATGTCCGGACGGCCGCCGGCCACCGCCTCCAGCGCGTGGCGCTCCCCGTCCGACAGCTTCTTCGCCTTGACGATCAGCAGGGTGCCGGATTCGGGATCGGGGAAGGCGGTGCGATAGGCGCGGATCAGACCGGCCGGGTTCTTGCGCGTGATGTTGCTGGTCGCATCGAACAGGAACAGGAAGCAGACCGTGCCGTCGGGAATGCCGAAGGCCTGGCGGTCGAACGCGGGGGGAGCCGGCGGGGCCGCGACGGCATGGGGCATGGCGATCACCGGCACCGCGACATGGGGCGCCACCGCGGCGGCGGTGAAGGTGCTGGGAACCCAGATCTCGTCGACCAGCGGCAGGCAGGCCCGCCAAGGCTCCGGAATTCCCGACGACGCCTCCCAGGCCCAGTAGCCGATGGTGAAGCGGTCGAGCAGCCGGCGGGGATCGAGGCGGGGATCGCGGCGGGGGGCGCTCAGCGCCCGGCGCAGGGCATCCGGGTTGGTGTGGATCAGCGTCACCGCGAAGGCATCGCGAGCCGCCGCAGGCGCCAGCCCCTCCGACGTCGTCCCCGCTGGAAGCGCGGGCAGCGGAACGGGATGGGTTTCGTCGAGCGGCAGGTCGATCGCCGTCACCGGCAACCCTGACGCCCGCAGCGCGGTCACCGTTCCGCGGGCGGCGCTTCCCAGCCCGACCGCCGCGGTCAGGTGCCCGGCGACCTCGAGATCGACGCTTGCTCCGGCCGGGCCGCTTGCGGAAGCAGCGTCCGTCGCGCGGCTCGCCACCATGCGGCGGTAAGCCTCCACCGGCAGGCGCTTGCCCATCTCCTCCAGCACGGCGCGGCAGCGCGCGCCGTCGAAGCGGGCGGCGGCCATCTTCCAGTGGGTTTCGAAATGGGGAGCCGTGAAGGTGTTGCCGCCATGGACGACATAGGTGTAGAGCCGCGGCAGGTCCATGCGGACGACGCGGGCGCTGCGGCGCAGCTGCTCGACCACCGGCGTGTCCTCGCCGCGGCGAAGGGCGGGGTAGCGGGGCATCGCCGCCTTCTCGCACAGGAGCGAGCCCTCCCAGTCCCGTTCGCCGGACACCGCCAGCCGCTCTTCCGCCGGCCACCAGATCATCCAGCGGCCGAGCAGGCAGGCCTGGGCGCCGGTGGCGGCCAGCACCCGCTGCTGCATCTCCAACCGGCAGGGGTCGTAAAGGTCGTCGTCGTCCCACTGGCAGACATAGCGGCCGGCCGCCTGGTCGACGGCGATGTTGCGCAGTTCGCCCAGCGTGAGGCTGGCCGGCCGGGAGCCGGATTGGGAGGTGCTCCTCACCCGGATCAGGCGGATGTTCGGACAGGCCGCGTCGCGGATGGCGCGCTCCAGCGGGTCATCCTGCGGCAGAGCCGGGCTGTCGCAGACGATGACCAGCTCGCGGTTCGGATAGGTCTGGCGCGCGAAGCCCTCGATGGCGAACTTCAGCAGACCGCTCCGCCCTCTGGTGATCATCAGGCAGGAGATCAACGGCTGCCCTTCCGTCCTGGCTACGGCCGGACGCTCTCCTTCCGGCCGCCCGTCGGTCATCGCCGCCGCGACTTGCCGGGGCAATTCGGCAGCGGGTCCGGCGCCGCGTTCCGCAGCACCGCGGAACCATGTCCCCTCCCAGTAATGGACGGCATAGGCGTCGCGCGTCGCCCGCTCCCAGAAGACCGGGTCGAACAGACGGCGGCTCCAGCAATCGTCCTTGGTGACGGGGTAGAGCAGTTCCGGCGGCAGCACCGTCACCGCGGCCCGGCCCTCCCCCTCATAGGCGGCGTGGGCGCGGGTCAGCAGGAAGGGACCGGTGGCGTCCAGCACGTCCCGGCAATGCCGCGCCTCGACCAGCCGGGACAGCAGATGGTCCCAGAAGGGGTGGTCGGGAACGGAGGCGAGGAAGGACGGGCAGAGGATGCGCGGCAGTCCGCGCTCCGCCGCCTTCGCCAGCCGGCCATGCTCCTCCGGCTCCATCCCGACGATGAAGCTCCGGCCCTCCAGCAGCCCGTCGATCGGACGCAGGCATTCGAAGTCGAGATCCGCATAGACTCCGCCGAAGCGGCGCAGGATCAGGTAACGGGCCAGATCGATGCGCGCGATGGGGGCGGCATAGCCGCGGAAGACCGGCAGCAGGGCCGGATGCTCCTCCGCCATGAAGTGCTCGATGTCGTCGTCGGTCCAGAACCGGTAGGTGAAGCCGGGATTCCGCTCGGTCCAGCTGCGCTGAAGGGCCTGGAACTCCGGCGGGACGTCACGGGTCTTCCAGGTCTGGTGTATCAGGCGCGGAATGGGGGAACAGGTGTCGGGGCGCATGGACTTCAACGGCAATAGTTCATGGACCGATAGGCACTTTGCCAAACCGATTCAATCGAAATGAATACTTCGTAGAAATGCGCCACATTTGGCTACATCTGTCACACGCAAATGTTGAATTTTGTAACAACTTCTTCTCTTTGCGTTGCCAAGGTGGCAGGGGCTGGATTGAAGGACTCTTGGAAACACCGCGCCCTTCTGGTTGCGCTGCATCAAACTCAAGCACTCATAAGACGTCGAAGGATTGCGGTCTTCACGCCAGAGTGACTGCGTTTTCCCCTTGCGGATGACTGGACGCCGACATGGCGCTGCTGCTAGGCCATCACCGGCATGTCTCCCCGCCGCCTCCCTGCGGCATCCGCCAGAGAGCAAACCCAGCCCATGACCGGACACCGCCCCTATCGCCTTCACCGCCCCTGGACCGTGCTGGGCAGCCGCGAACTGCTCGATGCCGATCCCTTCCTGAAGGTGCGGGTGGAGACGGTGGAGCTGCCGGACGGGCGGCGGATCGACGACTATTACCAGTTCGACCAGCCCTCCTTCGCCTGCATCTTCGCAGAGACGGCGGATGGGCGGATCGTCACCTACCGCCAGTACCGCCACGGGCCGCGCAAGGTCGGACTGGTCTTTCCCGGCGGCCACCTGTCCCCCGGCGAGGAGCCGCTGGCCGCGGCCAAGCGCGAGCTGATGGAGGAGACGGGAATGGAGGCGGAGGCCTGGACCGATCTCGGCGCCTACATCGTCAACGCCAACCAGGGCGGCGCCTGGTCGCACATGTTCCACGCCACCGGCTGCCGCCGTATCGCCGATCCGGTCGCCGATCCGATTTCCGCCCCGATTTCTGCCCCGATTTCCGACGACCTGGAAGATACCGAGATCCTGTTGCTGACACGGGCGGAACTGCTGGAGGGCATCGGCCGCGGCGAAATGCACCTGCTGACCCAGATCGCGCTGGTCAGCATGGTCTGGCAGGCCGACATCGCGCGGGTGCTGTCCCGCCCCCACCCCCCGGACGCAGCGTCACCAGCCACAGCCCGTTGAGGAAAAGCCCGTTGAGGAAAACTCCGATGACCCGTTTCGCCCTGTCCGCTCCGATGGCCGCCCTTCTGTTGGCCGGCGCCCTTGCATTCCCGGCCGCATCCCCGGCCGCCGCCGAGCCGATGAAGGGACGGTACGAGCTGCGCTGCCAGGATCCGCAGACCCGGCAATGGACCGTCGCCGGACAGCTCACCGACCCGGAGATCGTCGATCCACCGGCATCCGCCGGCCAGGCCGGGGGAAAGCCCGGCGGCCCTCCCGGCGGACGCGAGGTGCGCGGCACCGGGGCCGACGGCAAGCCGGTGGTCCTGCCCATGCCGTCCGATCGCACCTGCATGCTCAGCGCGCGCTGACCAACGGACGGGCGGCGCGGCGATGCCAGCCGCTTGCCCTGATGAGGGTTCGGGAGACATCAGCCAAGACCAATCCGTCCGCCGATCCTCCTGATACACCGCGCCCTGGCCGGGCTGCCTCTGCTGCCGGGCGCCGTCGAGTTCGTCGGCATGGCCGCTCCCTCCAGCGGGTTATGACGGCAAAGCCCCGGGGATTCCCTGGGGCTTTTTTCTGTCCACGCTGGGGATGCGCGCCACCACCACCGAAAGAAGTAACACTACCGCCAAATCGCGAAGCAGCGTTTGGCGGTATTTTTCTTGGAAGTGGTAATCACCAATCGACCTGAAACCAATCGGTGATCTTAACGCCTCGTTAACTGGGCGGATGGCTCAATAAGATCATCAGAACGGGCAAAAGACCCCACCACGAATACAGGGATCGCCACCATGTCCAAGACCGATTACGCCGTCGAGATCTTCAATTCTTCTGCTCTGCACCTGGATATCGTCGATGAATTCATCACGATCACCCAGTCGAAGCTGAACGGCGCCGCCAGCGAATTCAGCCGCGACAGCCTGATCGACCTGCTGTCGGGCCTGACCGAGCAGCGCGAGACCTACCGCGCCGTGCTCGCGACCGTTCAGCCGGCCACCGCGCTCGCCGCCTGATCCTGCCGCTCCCTTTCCGCTCCTCCTCCTCGCGAAAGACCGCCGCCATGACCGCCCCGATCGCCGCCCCCATCGCCAAGGACGTCCTCGCCTCCGCCACCCTGCACCTGGAAGTTCTGGAGGAGTTCATCGGCGTCGTGCGCCGCAAGCTGGCGGCGACCACGGACAGCTTCGCGCGCGACAGCCTGACCGACCTGCTGCTGAGCCTGACCGAACAGCGCGACGGCTACCAGGCCCTCGCCATGCCGACGGCCATCGTGACCGCCTGACGGCAGGGGCGTCACCACCCGATGGCGCTGCGATGGTGAATCGGATGCACGGTCAACGGAGTGGACAGGCTCGGTTGCTTTTGTGAAGCTCCCGCTTGCCTGTTTTCACCCCGACCGGCCAAAGGGTTGCCAAAGGGTCATGGTTCCGCTTCCGTCCTCCACCGAGGGACGCCTGCTCCTCGCGGCGTTTTTCGTCCTCCTGACCCTGATCGGCCTTTCCATCCTGGGAGAGCGCAGCCTGCCGCTGTTCGGCGGCAACCGCGATCTTGCCGCCCGGGCCTACAAGGCGCTGTTCGTCGGGCTGGGCGGCGGCATGCTCGGCCTCGCGGCCCCGGCGCTCGTCACCGGCCTCATAGGCCGCCTGCGCGCCCTCTTCACCCGGATCGAGGCCAAGGGCGCCATCGCCGACGCCATCCTGCGCGACCGCGCTCTCGATCAGGCGCAGGCCGCCGGCTTCACCCTGATGGCGCTGTTCCTGCTCGCCGGCGGCGTCGCGGCGGTGCTGGTCTGGACCGGCATCCTGTGGCCGGGGGAGCGCTGAGCCATGCTGCGCATCTCCGACCGGCAGCAGGAACAGCTCCTCGCCGCGCGCGCCGACGCCTTCCATGACCGCCTGCGCGCCGCGGCGGCGGCGATAATGGCGCGGGAAGCCCCCGACGTCCCGGCCGGGGAGGTCGCCGCCCGAATCGAGGCGGCGCTCGCCGCCGCTCCCGCCCACGGCATGGAGACCGAGCGGCGGATCACCCGCTATGTCCACATCCTGGCGGCCTTCCCGGCGGACCATGCCCGGCGGGAGGAGTTCGCCTGGCTCGGCGCCCTGCTGGACGGGCCGGGCGATGCCGACGCGCGGCTCGACCAGATCACCGCCGCCCTGACGGCAACTGGCACGCCGGAGGGCGCGCGATGACCGTGCATACCGTCCAGCGCGGCGAGACGCTGTCCGCCATCGCCCGGCGCAACGGCACCACCGTGGCCGAGCTGCAGCGGCTGAACGGCATCTCCAACCCCAACATGATCGCGTCGGGCCAGCGGCTGGTCGTGGCGCCGCCGCCGGCCCCGCCGGCAGCCCCCGCCGCCGCCCGCGCCGGACAGGCCGCGGCGCAGACGGCGGCGCCCGCGCCGCCCGGCGCACCGGTCGCCCCCTGTCCCAAGCAGCCGGCCTTCCTGAAGCGGGCGGGCGGCGACGACAATGTCAGCGCGTTCTACGCCATGGCCGACGGCGAGGCGAAGCGCCAGGGCGTGCTGGGGCAGGCCAAGGGCGAGGTCGGCGTCGGCATGGTGAAGATGGAGCATGCCGGCCACCTGGGAAACCGCTATGTCGGCGGCTCGCACAAGATGGAGAGCCTGACCGCCGAGGCGAAGGCCGCCGGCGGCATCGTCCATGGCGCCGGCGGCACCGCCTCGGCCAAGGCGGTGATGGTCTCGCAGGAAGGCACGCTGTTCGCCGGCACCGACAAGAACAACCCCTGGGCCGAGGCCGGCGGCGAATATGCGCTGATGCAGGCCGAAGCCAAGGCCGACGGGCTGATCGGCTCGGACGGGCGGCGGGCCGGCATCGCACTGGGCGCCAAGGCCGGCGCGGCAGCGGCGGCCGGCGACCTCAAGGGCGAGATCAACATCCCGATTCCCTTCACCGACTACACCGTCAGCCTGCGCGGCAAGGGCGGCGCGTCCGCCGGCTCGGTCGGGGCGGGGGCGTCCGCCCATGCCTTCAAGGATCTGGAGACCGGGCGCTACCATATGGGGATGGCGGGCGAGGCCGCGGCCTTCCTGGGCCTGAAGGCCGATGTGGACCTCAGCGTCGGCCCCCGCTACACCGGCCGGGAACGGAGCGCCGGGCCATGAGTCCGGCCGGCCTCGCGACGGGAGAGTAGAGCATGGACCCCAGACTGCCGACCCTGCTGACGGCGCCGCTGTCGCCGCGCCCGGTGATCGAAGCCACCTATCTGGACGTCCTGGTCCGCGATGGCCTGCCGGCGGGAACCGGCTTCTCCATCGCCCTGCCGCGGGGCTGGGCGGTGGAGCGGACGGCGACCGCCGCTCCCGGCCCGGAGGCCCCCCTCGTCCCGCTGGCCCGCTTTTATCCGGGGGAGCCGGAGGCGCCGGGGGCGGCGGAGGGGGTGGAACTGGTGGTCTGGGCCGCCTTCCTGCCGCGCGAGATCCACGGGGCGGACTGGCTGCGCGCCTGGATGCGCTCGCAGGGCTACCGCGAGCTGGATTTCCGCCAGGCGCCTTCGCCGACCGGCATGATGGGCGACGCGCTCGCCGCCGGCCGCCATGACGGGGGCTTGCGCCTGCACCGGCTGCTGACGGTGAAGGACGCCGACCTGCTGTTCCTGATCGACGGGCGCATGCCCCAGGGAGGGATGGGGCAGGGCGGAAAGGCCGACCACCGGGTGATGCAGGAGATCGCCCTGCTCGCCGCCATGCGCTTCCGGCTGGCCGAGCCGACCGGCCAGACCTTCGCCGAAGGCTTCGAGTGGACGGAGCTGAAGGGGGCGCACGCCGTCCGCTTCCTCGCCTCCGGCCTGTGGCGGGAGACGCCGGGCGGCGACGCCCCGCCGGACGGCGCCTCCCTGGTGCTGGACCATGTCGGGCCGGACGGCTCCACCGGCCGCGGCAGCCTGATCGCGGTGCTCGGCGCCGCGGAGGGGAGCGCCGACGCCGCACTCGCCGCCGCCGCGGAGATCGAGCGGACCACGCTCGCCAAGCTGGCCAACCAGGGCTTCACCCTGTCCGCCGACGCGGAGCCGATCGCCGAGGAACGGACGGCGGAGCGCAGCCTCCTCCTCCACCGCCGCAAGGCCCGGCGGAGCGGGACCTCCATGACCATTCTCGCGGCCCGCATCGCGCTCAGCGAGGATGCGCACGGCCTGCCGGTCTGCCTGATCCTGCTCTCCCCCGACGAGGACTCGTCGTTCGAGGCCTGGGCGATCAACCGGCGGGCCTTCGAGATCGCCCTGTCGACGGTACGGTAGGGCGACGGTGCGCTGAAGGCTCAGAACGCCTTCAGCTTCTTCCAGGCGAAGACCACCATGCGGGCCAGCAGCCAGCCATGGGTGAAGCGGGAGATCTGCGTCTCGCCATAGCTGCGGTCGGCGTAGCGCACCGGCACCTCGACGATCTTCAGGTTCTGCTTGGCGGCGCCGAAGATCAGGTCGAAGTCGCCGAAGGGGTCGAAATCGCCGAAGTAATGGCGGTTGGCGACGATGGTCTCGTAATCCTTGCGCCACAGCACCTTGGTGCCGCACAGCGTGTCGGTGAAGCGCTGGTTCAGCAGGAAGGAGAAGATGCGCGCGAAGGCCCGGTTGGCCAGGAAGTTCAGGAAGCGCATCGCCTCCGGCGCCATCGGGTAGACCAGCCGCGTGCCGTTCACGAACTCGCCGCGCCCCGACACCATGGCCTGATAGAATTTCCCCATCGTCTCCGGCGGCACCGTCAGGTCGGCGTCGAGGATGATCAGGATGTCGCCGCGCGCCACGGCGAATCCGGCGCGCACCGCGTCGCCCTTGCCCTTGCCGGGCTGCTTCATCACCTTGATGTCCCAGTCGGGATAGGCGTCGCGGACGCGCAGGCACTCCTCGTAGGTGTTGTCCTGGCTGTTGCCCTCGACATAGATCACCTCGATGTCGGGGGCGAAGCGGGGCAGGCGGCGGATGGCGTTCTCGATGTTGCCGCGCTCGTTGCGGCAGGGGATCAGGACGGTGACCGAGGCCGGCTTGCCGTCGACGGTGACCTCCTCCACGGTGGGCTGCGGCCGGGCGACGACATAGTTGCGCACGCACAGCCGGCGGATGCCGGGCAGGGGCGCGACGTAGCGGTTGACCAGCGTGCCCAACCCGAACAGCCGCTTGGGGATCAGCTGGCGCCATTCGCGGCGCACCGGCTCCCAGCCGGCCAGATCGAGCAGATTGACGATGTCGCTGGTCGACAGCCAGTTCTGCTGGCCTTGCGGCATGCGCATCCCCAGCTTTTCCGCCACCCACAGGATCGGCTCCCAGACGCGGGAGTGATAGCTGACGATGATGCGGGTCTTGGGCGTGGCGACCCGGCGCAGCAGGCGCAGCGTCTCCTCGATGTCGTCGAGGAAGCCGATGGTGCCCGACAGCAGGATGTGGCTGAACGGCCCCTCGATCGCGTCGATGGTCGCCGGGTTCTCGGCGTCGGCGGCGATCAGCTCCAGTTCCGGATAGCGTGTCTTCGCCACCGCGATGGTCGCCGGGCTGAGGTCGATGCCGACGCCGCGCGCCGGCTTCAGGGCCGCCAGCGTGTCGCCGACGCCGCAGCCGATCTCCAGCACCGTCGCCCCTTCCGGGATCAGGAAGCGCAGATAGGCGCGGTCGGCGTCGTGGAAGGCGCTGTTGCGCTCCGCCCAGCGGTCGCGCAGGGGGGCCATCGCGTCGAACAGCCCGCGGATGCGCTCCTGCCGGGGGGAGAGGGCGCGCGGCACGCCGGAAGCCGGAGCGGCATCCGGGGCGGTGTTCCCGTCGAGCGTCGGAAGGGGCTGGTCGGTCATCGGGCTGAATCCGTGGAAAGGGCGGCAGGCACTGCGATGCCCGGCTGGACAGGATCGGGCCGGGAGGCGGTCTCGTTGCGCAACAGCAGCCAGAACAGGCCGCCGGGCAGCGACAGGACGGCGATCGACAGCCCGATCAGCAGCGAGACCAGAAGCGCCGCGTCGGCATCGAAGCCGAGCAGCGCGAAACCGGCGACCATCGCCCCCTCGCGCACGCCCCAGCCGCCGAGCGAGACGGGCAGGGCTGCGGCGACGATGGCGGCCGGCACGATGGCCAGCCCGTCCAGCCAGTCGAGCGGCAGGCCGACGGAGCGGGCGAACAGGATGGTGGAGGCGATGGTGGCGAGATGGACGCCGACGCTGTGGCCCAGCGCCGCCCAGGCGGAACGGTTGCCGGCCATGGCGCGCAGCTGCGCCACCGCCTCCCAGGTGGTCCGCACCGGCGCGCCGTCGCGCAGCCGCCTCGGAATCGGCAGCCGGTCGCGCGGGATGCGGCCGGCCAGCAGCAGCAGCCCCATGGCCACGGCCAGGACCAGCGCGCCCGCCAGGACGGTGCCGGCGACGGCGGGCGGCGCCACCGCGGCCAGATGCGGCAATCCGATCAATCCGATCAGCACCACGCCCAGCAGCGCCATCAGCCGGTCGACCAGCAGGGCCAGCATCACCGGGCCGGCGGGGTGGCCGAGCCTCCAGGTGAACCAGCCGCGCAGCAGGTCGGCCCCCACCGATCCCGGCAGGATCTGCCCCAGGAATCCGCTGGCCATCTGCAGGCGGAAGGCGGTCCAGCGGGTCAGCCGGAAGCCGGCGGCCCGTCCGACCGCCCGCCACCGCTGCGAGGCGAAGGGCAGGGTCAGCGCCTTCACGGCGAAGCCGGCGGCGAACAGCCACGGGTCGGCGGCGGCTAGGCGCGCGAGGATGCCCTGCCAGTCGGCCCCGGCGGCGAGCGCGCCCAGAATGACGACCGTCACCGCCAGCTTGACCAGCAGCGGCCACCGCCGTCCGGCCGGTTTGCCGGGGCCTTTCCCCAGCGGGTCCGTTCCCAACGGATTGGGCCCGGCCGGCTGGGCGAAGGAGGTGTCGAGAAGAGCCTGAGCCATCATCCCCGCATGGAAATCCGGGTGCCGCGGGACAGCGGCGCCGAACGGGCCGTTTTAACGGCTCAAGCCCGGCTTGTCACCCGATCAGGCGGCATGGGCAGGCGGCATGGGCAGGCGGGACGGGGGCAGGCGGGAGAGGGCACACTCACCCCATCCCGGCGGCGGCCAGCATGACGCTTTCCGGCGACAGCCCGGCGGCGCGGGACGCGGAGGCCGGGCTCAGCGCCCGGCCTTCCAGCCGGCCGTTCTGGATGTAATGCCGCATCGCCGCCGTCAGGTCGCCGCCGGTGGCCGCGGCGACGTCGCCGTTGGCCGCCAGATAGGCCGAGGCGTTGAAGCCGGTGCTCCGCCCTTCCGTCCGGCCGATGCCCAGGTAATGCAGCCCGGCCTGGGTGGTGTCGGTGCCGAAGGCGGCGGCGAGGTCGGTGTTGGCCGCCAGATAGGCCAGCGGGTCGAAGCTGACCGTCCGCCCCTCCCCCCGGCCGCTGGTGATGTAGTGCATCGCCCCCGCCGTCCGGTCGGTGCCGAAGGCGGCGGTCAGGTCGCCGTAGGAGGCGATGTAGGCCAGCGGGTCGAAGCTGACCGTCCGCCCCTCCGCCCGGCCGTTGGTGATGTAGTGCATCGCCGCCACCGTCCGGTCGGTGCCGAAGGCGGCGGTCAGGTCGCCGTGGGAGGCGATGTAGGCCAGCGGGTCGAAGCTGACCGTCCGCCCCTCCGCCCGGCCGTTGGTGATGTAGTGCACCGCCCCCGCCGTCCGGTCGGTGCCGAAGACCGCCGTCAGGTCGCCGTGGGAGGCGATGTAGGCCAGCGGGTCGAAGCTGACCGTCCGCCCCTCCGCCCGGCCGCTGGCGGCGTAGTGGGCGGCGCCGGCGGCGGCGTTGGTGCCGAAGACCGCCGACAGGTCGGCATAGGAGGCGATGTAGGCCAGCGGCGAGAAGGCCAGCCCGGCCGCGGCGGGCGCACCGCCGGTGCCGGCCGCCGGGGAGCCCCCGCTCCCGTATCCGCCACCGGATCCGACCCCCGGCCCGCCGCCGGCACCGGGGGCGGGGATTCCCGGCACCGTCAGCGGCGCGCTGCCCATCCGCGCCCAATCCAGGTCACGGATGCCGAGCCCCGCCGCGGCGGCGCTGCCGAGCCGGAAGTCGCCGGCCGCCGGGTTGACGAACAGACCCGACGACACCCTGTCTCCGCCGTTCAGACCGCGGATGCCCTGCAGCAGGTTGCCGGTGACGTTGTAGGAGCCGGGTGTCCAGAACTCCCAGTAATCCACGCCGGTCGAGGAGGAGATGACGTTGCCGGTGACGCTGTTGTCGGCGAGCAGGCCGATGGCACCGGCGTTCGGCACCCATTCCAGCCGGATGAAGCGTTCGCGCGGGTTGGACAGGACGGCGAAGTTGTTGGTGACGCTGTTAGAATCGCCACCATGGATGAAGACGCTGGCCCAGCCGGTGTTCTGGATGAAATTGTCCTGGACGGTGACGCCGTTGGCCATGTCGTCCAGATAGATGCCGAAGCTCTTGTGGCGGTCGAGCCAGCCCGACCCGTCGGTCGCCAGCCCGCCGACGTTGCGGATGTCGTTGCCGCGGATGACGGTGCGGGTGTCGACGTTGGACCGCCCCAGCATCTCGATGGCGCCGCCGTCGGCGGTGGCGGTCATCGTGTTGTAGATGCGGTTGTACTCCACCACCGTGTCGGTGTTGACGGTGGCGCCGTCCCAGTTCTTGATCGAGATGCCGTAGCGCGTGCTGTTGCGGATGTCGTTGCCGGAGATCAGCGTGCCGCTGGTGCCGTAGAGCTGGATGCCGGCGACGTCCTGCAGCACCTCGCCGATGCCGTCGATGCTGTTGGCGCTGACGCGGTTGCCGTTGCTGCCGTAGGCGAGCTTGATACCGCTCGCCCCCAGATGCTCCATCCGGTTGGCCTCGATCACGTTGCCGGACGAGCCGGTCAGCGTCATCGCCGTGCCGGCATTGACGAAGCGGTTGCCGGCGATGCTGTTGGCGGACGCGTTGGTCAGCGTCAGGGCCGAGCCGTCCCAGACGGTGTCGGCGAAGGTCAGCCCCTGCAGGATGACGCCGCTCGCCCCGTTCAGCGACAGGAGCGTGCCCAGCCGCGCCACCACCGCCCCCTGGGCCAGCAGCGCGCCGGGATCCTGCGGCTTCACCACCAGCCGGCCGGTTTCGGCCTGCCAGGCGAACTCGCCGGCATCGCGGATGAAGGCGTCGTCGTTCAGCAGGCGATAGGTGCCGCCGCTGCGCAGGGCGTATTTCGCCGCTTGCGTGAAGGTGATGGTCCCGCTGCCGGCATCGGTGGAGGCGATGCCGACGATGTTGTCGGACAGCCGCTCGGTGTCGAAGGTCTGGACCATGGTGCCGGGCTGGACCCCGGCGGCCAGCACCGCGGCCATCGCCCAGTCGCCGCCGCCGACCCGCAGGCTGGTCCTGCTGGCGCCGCCGGAGGCCGCCTCCAGGATCGACCAGCCGGAGCGCGGATCGCCGGCGTTCCAGTCGCCGGTCTGCGCCACCTTCTGCCGGACCCCGCCGATGGAGAGGTCGAGCCCGGTGGCGGAGGTCGCCGCGGCGTACAGCCCGCCGCCGATGGGGGTGAAGCCGCCGACCCGCTCGCCGCCGCTGAACACCGGCGTCTCGCCCGGATAGGCCATGATGCGGACGCCGTTGTCGGCCCCGGTCAGCGTGACCGTGCGCGTCATCGCATAGGTGCCGCCGCGCACATAGGTGTCGCGGATGCCGGTCGCCCGCATCGCGCCCTGCGCGCGTTCCAGCGTGGCGAAGGGACCGTCGGTGCCCTCGGCATTGGGTGCCGCCAAACGCCCCGACCAGGAATCGTTGCCGTTGGTCGCGACGTAGAAAGCCTGTTGAGTGTCTGTCATTGCCGGATTGCCTTGCCGATACAGGGCAATCTCACAGCAGGAACACTTAATAAGGAGGTGCAATCATCCTTTCGGATGTACAATTTCGCGCGGAATTGCTGTGTTCATTTCGTGATAAATACCCGGCATCGGGCAGTTGTCACTTGCGGCGTCCTTCCGGTTGTCTTGCCGAACCCGCCTCAACCCGCTCAGCGCAGCTCCACCCGCCGTTCCTCCCGCAGCACCGTCTCGTTGCCATGGCGCAGCGTCACCGTCACCCGGTAGGGGCCGGGCGCCCAGGGACCAGGGGCCGGCTTCTTCACCTCGGTGCCGAGGAACAGCACGGCCAGCGGGCGCGGCACCGTCCCTTCGCTGCGGAGCAGGCGGCGGCCGTCGGGGCCGGTCACCTCCAGCATCACGCGGTCGCCCTGCCGCCCGCCCATCAGCTCCGCCCAGACGCCCAGCGTCGGGGCGCCGGCCGGCAGAGGCTTGCCGCCATAGCCGCCGTTCCGCGCAATCTCCTCCTTCGGCGCCTCGGGCGCCAGTCCGGCGCCGAGCAGGGCGCTCGGCTGGTAGGCCAGCGTCCGGCGCGCCTCGGCGCTCCACAGCGTACCCGATGGAACCGGCGCGGCACCCTGGGCGGCGGCGCAGACCGGCGCCTCACCGGCCCCCGCCTCCTTGCCGGTATAGGGATCGAGCGTGCGGCCGTCATGGCGGAGGCCGAAATCGACATGGGGGAATTCGGTGTTGCCGGACAGGCCGATCTCGCCCAGCGGCGTGCCCGCCTCCACCCGGTCGCCCGGCTTGACGACGACGCTGCCGCGCTTGAGGTGGCTGTACTGGGTTTCCCAGCCGTTGCCATGATCGACCACCACCGCGTTGCCGGCCTCCCGCCCGCCGGGGGAGCCGCCGCTCTGCCGGATGCTGACATCCTCCACCCCGTCGCGCACGCGGGCCACCGTGCCGGGCGCCGCCGCCACCACCGCCACCCCGCGCCGCATCGCCTCCAGGTCGGGCAGGCGGAAATCCGTCCCCTTGTGCCCGTCATAGGTCAGCCGCCCGCAGGCGAAGTCCCGCATCCCCGGCCCGGGATCGGTATCGACGTAGTTCTGGACGAAGCACTCCGCCCCGATCCGGCAGCGCACCGGCAACTCCAGCGCCGGCGCACCGGCGGGCAATCGGGCGGCAGGGGGCTGGGCGGCGGGAGGCTGGGCGGATGCCGCGGACGGCAGGAACACCAGTGCGGCGAAACCCCAGCGATAATGGACCGGCACCCTCATCCATACCCCTCGCACGGCATTGCTCCCTCTTGCCCGATCATCCTTCAACAGGTGAGCGTTTAACAGGTGGGCCGTCGCAGAAGGGGGAGCAGACCCGCCCTTATGCGACGGCGCATAAGGGGTGGCCCGCCCACAATCCGCCCCGCCCTTATCATCCGAAGGCCACACCGCCCGCCTTCATACTTCGCCCCGCTTTTCATCGACGGCACACAGCGGGGACCGACAGCATGGCGAACAGCACCTACACCGGCAGCGGCAAGACGGTCGTCGTCATCGACAGCGGCTGGTCGCCGACCTGGGGGGCTGCCTCCTCCGTGGTCTACCAGCACGACTACGCCGACAATGACGGCGATGCGCGCAACCCCAACGCCGACACCCACGGCGCCCTGGTGACCTCCCACATCCTGTCCCAGGCACCGGACGTCGGCATCATCGCGCTGAAGGTGATGCCCGACGGCTCCACCACCGCGTCGGGGTCGGCGATCGAACAGGCGCTGCAATGGGTCGTCGCCAATGCGTCGGACTACAATGTCGTCGGCGTCAACCTGTCGCTGGCCGGCGGCTCGGCCACGTCGGAGATGACGACCATCCTGTCGGACGAGTTGGCGAGCCTCGCCGCCAAGCGGGTGCTGGTGTCGGCCGCCGCCGGCAACAACGGGCAGAACGGGACGGCGGACGACGTCTCCTATTTCGCCGCCGATCACAACACGCTCTGCGTCACCGCCTCCACCGGCGACGGGGCGCTGCCGGGCTGGGCCCAGCGCAATCCGGGCATCACCGACCTGTGCGCCGACGGCACCGACATCCGGCTGACCGATCTGGCCGGACGGACCGTGACGGTCAACGGCTCCTCCTTCGCGGCACCGACGGTGACCGCCGCGGTGGCGCTCGCCCAGCAGGAGGCCCTGGCGTTGCGCGGCAGCGCCCTGACCCAGGACGAGTTCCTGTCGCTGGCGAAGCAGACCGGGACGCCGATCGGCGCCACCGGCTACACCGACCTGAACACCCAGGCGCTGCTGGCGAAGATCGGCGAGACCTACGGCGCGCCGGAGACGCCCGACACCGGGAGGAGCGCGCCCGCGACCGCCGACGCCACCATCCTGGTCAACGCCAAAGGCACCGCCGCCGGCGGGATCGACGCCCATTTCACCCTGCTGGTCGACGGCCAGGCCGTCGGCGACGCCACCGTCGGCAGCGCGGCGGAGACCTACGCCTTCACCACCGCCGTGCCGGCCGACAGCGCCCACAAGGTGCAGATCCGGTACGACAATGACGGCTTCGCCGGCGGCCAGGACCGCAACCTGTTCGTCGACAGCGTCAGCGTGAACGGCCACACCTATGCCGCCACCGACGACGCGGTGACCTACGACAAGGGCGCGCTCGACGGGCACGACGTGATCAAGGGCCAGAGCGGCATGTGGTGGAACGGCACGCTGGTGGTCGCCGCCGACAAGAGCCTGTTCGGCGCACAGACCCCGTCCCAGGCGCAGATCGCCGATCTGCAGGCCGGCGACCTGCTGGGCCACGCCGTGACGGCCAACGCGGCGTCGCACGGAACGGTCGAGGTCACGACACCCTGGATGCCGGAAACGGCCTCCGGCTTCGAGGACGCCGCCCACGGCCTGTACGCCTGGTACGACGCCCACGATCTGGCGCATGGGATGACGGCGTAACGGGACCGGAAGGGGAGCGGGGATTTGCCCACCCCGACCCTCCCCCGCTCCCCGCGGGGGAGGGGGAGGAGAAGATCACCGCTCCTGCATGGCTTCCTGGGCACTGCGCGAGAGGGGGGAGAGCAGGTAGTCGGCGATGCGGCGGCGGCCGGTCTTGACCTCGGCGGTCACGGTCATGCCCGGCTGCAGCCGCGTCTCCTTGCCGTCCACCTCCAGCGTGTCGCGGTCCAGCGTGATGCGGGCGGCATAGACCGATCCCGCCTCCGGCGCCTTGGCGCCGCTCCTGTCCGCTCCCCTGTCGGCCTGCTGCTGCTGTTGCACGGCGTCGCTGGACAGCGAGGCGACGCGGCCGGGGATCAGGCCGTATTTGGTGAAGGAGAAGGCCTCCACCTTCACCTCCGCCACCTGGCCGGTCTGGACGAAGCCGATGTCCTTGTTGGGGATGAAGGCCTCGACCTCCAGCCGGCTGTCCTCCGGCACGATGACCATCAGCGGCTGGGCGGTGGTCACCACGCCGCCCACCGTATGCACCGCCAGCTGCTGGACATAGCCGTCCACCGGGGCGGTCAGCCGCAGAAGCTCGACCTGCTGGTCGGCCTTGGCCAGTTCCTGCTCCAGCGAGGCGGCCTTGCGCTCGGCCTCGGCCAGGCCGGTGTAGAGCTGGCGGCGGAACTCCGCCTCGGTCTGGCGGCGCTGCTCGGCGATGGCGGCGATGGAGGCGTCGGCCTCCGTCAGCTTGATCTTCTGGACCAGAAGCTCCTGCTCCTGCCCGACCAGATCCTGCTGGATCTGGAGATACTGGAAGCGGGACGAGGTGCCGCGCGACGACAGGTCGAACAGCGCCTCGGCCCGTTCGCGGATCAGCGGCAGGGTGGCGTTCAGCTTGGCGATGGTCTGCACCACGGTAGCGCGGTCGGCCTCGCGCCGGGCCTTCTCGCGGTCGATCGCGGCCAGCTTGGCGCGCTGCTCGGCGATCTGGCTGTCGAGAAGCTGGCTCTGCATCCGCGCCAGATCGGGCGACAGCCCGGCGGGAGCGGCGAACACGGCGCCGGGGTTGCCGTTCACCACCTCCAGCGCCGCCCGCAGCCGCGCCACCTCGGCCCTTGCCGCCGACAGGTCGGAGCGGATGCGGTCGCGGTCGGCCGCCGCCCCGGTCGGGTCCAGTTCGATCAGCGTCTGCCCGGCCTTGACCAGCTGGCCGTCCTGCACCTGGATGGCGCGGACGACGCCGGTCTGCATCGGCTGCACGGTCTTGGTCCGGTCGCTCGGCACCACCCGGCCCTGCGCCACCGCCACCACGTCGACATGGCCGAACCACGCCCAGGCGCAGGCCGCGGTGAAGGCCAGCATGATGACGGCGGTGAAGGTCCGCGCGGTGGGGGAGGGCGGCCGTTCCAGGATCTCCAGCGCGTCGGGCAGGAAATCCATCTCGTCGCGCCGCCGCTTTTGCGGCCGGGTCGGCGGGCGCGGCTCGCCGGGGGTGCCCGGCGCGTTGGCGGGCGGCCTCACCCCGGCGGGGGCGGCAGGGGCGGCGGGATTGGCGCCGTTGGGGTTGGGGCCATCGGGATTGGGCCCATTGGGATTGGAATCGGGAATGGCGGGGGTGGTCTTCACCGCGGCGTTCGTCTTGCTCATGGCGCTCCTCCCCCTCAGCCCGCGACCCGTTGTTCGATCAGCCCGTCCGGGGACGGGGCGCCCGCGCCCGGCAGCTGTCCCATCTGGCCGCGGAACATCGTCGCGTAACGGCCGCCGCGGCGCAGAAGCTCGTCGGGGGCGCCGTCCTCGACGATGCGGCCGCGCTCGATGGTGACGATGCGGTCGGCGATGGCGACGGTGGACAGGCGGTGGGCGATGATCAGCACGGTGCGGCCGGCGCAGATGCGGCGCATGTTGGCCTGGATGATCCGCTCGGACTCATGGTCCAGCGCCGAGGTCGCCTCGTCGAAGATCAGGATGCGCGGGTTGGTGACCAGCGCGCGGGCGATGGCGATGCGCTGCCGCTGCCCGCCCGACAGGCTGGCGCCGCGCTCCCCCACCACGGTGTCGTAGCCGTCGGGCAGCTCGACGATGAAGTCGTGGGCGCCGGCCAGCTTCGCCGCGGCGACAACCCGCCCCATCTCCATGGTCGGGTCGGTCAGCGCGATGTTCTCGCGGATGGTGCCGGAGAACAAAACGTTGTCCTGCAGCACCACGCCGATCTGCCGGCGCAGCCACACCGCGTCGGCGGTCGACAGGTCGGTGCCGTCCACCATCACCCGTCCCCGCTCCGGCACGTGGAAGCGTTGCAGCAGCTTGGCCAGCGTGCTCTTGCCCGAGCCCGACGTGCCGACGATGCCGACCACCTGACCCGCCGGGACATGCAGCGACACGTCGCTCAGCGTCTCCGGCCCGTCATGGCGGTAGCGGAAGGTGACGTGGTCGAAGGTCAGGTCGCCCCTGATCGCCGGCATGGCGGCGCGGCCGGGGCTCTGCAGCGGTTCGGGCGAGGTGTTCAGGATGTCGCCGATGCGGTGCATCGACAGCCGCACCTGCTGGAAATCCTGCCAGAGCTGGGCGATGCGCAGCACCGGCTGGACGACGCGGCCGGCGAACATGTTGAAGGCCACCAGCTCGCCCACCGTCAGGCTGCCTTCGATCACCAGCTTCGCCCCCAGCCACAGCACCAGCATGGTCGAGAGCTTGGAGACGAACTGCACCGACTGGCTGACGACGTTGTTCAGGTTGCCGGCGCGGAATCCGGCGCGGACATAGCCCGACAGCTGGTCCTCCCAGCGGCGCTGCATGCGCGGCTCGACCGCCATGGCCTTGACCGTCTCGATGCTCGACACCGTCTCGACCAGGAAGCTGTGGTTCTCGGCGCCGCGGGCGAATTTCTCGTCCAGCCGCCGGCGCAGGATCGGCGTCGCCACCAGGCTGATCAGGACGTAGATGGGGAAGGAGGCGGCGACGATCGCCGTCAGCATCGGGCTGTACAGCAGCATCACGCCGAGGAAGACCACGGTGAACAGCAGATCCAGCACCAGCGTGATGGTGGAGCTGGTCATGAAGTTGCGGATCGTCTCCAGCTCGCGCACGCGGGTGACGCTGTCGCCGACCCGGCGCGCCGCGAAATAGCCCATGGGGAGCGACAGCAGCCGCTGGTACAGCTTGGCCCCCAGCTCCACGTCCAGCCGGTTGGCGGTGTGGGCGAAGGTGTAGGTGCGCAGGCCGCCCAGAATCGCCTCGAACAGGATGACGGCCAGCATGCCGACCATCAGCACGTCCAGCGTGCCCAGGCTGCGGTGGACCACCACCTTGTCGACCACCACCTGGAAGAACAGCGGCGTCACCAGCGCGAACAGCTGGATGAAGAAGGAGGCGAGCAGCACCTCGCCCAGGATGCCGCGGTATTTCCAGGCGACCGCGCCGAACCAGCGGGCGTCGAAGCGCGGCTGGCCCATGCCCATCGTGCCCTTGCGCCCCAGGCACAGAAGCCGGCCGCTCCACAAGGGCTCGAACCCCTCGCGGTCGAGGATGCGGGTCTGGTTGGTCGCGGCGTCATGCACCAGCACGCGGCCGTTGCCGGCCTTGGCCAGCACCAGGAAGCCTCCGTCGGGGCCGGGGACCAGGGCGGGCAGAGGCGTGCGCTCCAGCCGCTCCCATTTGGTCTTCACCACGCGGGCCTTGGCGCCCAGCCGGTGGGCCTGGCGGACCAGGCCGGTCAGGTCGGGGGATTCGCCGCCGCAGGCATGGCGCACGCTGTCGTAATCGGCCGGGATGCCCAGCATGCGCAAGGCCGAGACCAGCCCGGCGATGCCGGGATCGAGAGGCGGGCCGGGCCTTGGACCGGGGTTGGGACCGGGGCCGGGGTTGGGGCCGGGGTTGGTTCCTTGATCGGGGCCGGGCTGGGAACCCTCGGCCTGAGGCTGCCCTTTGGAGGAGAGGGGGGAGGAGGGGTCCCGCGCCGGATCGGCCGGCGATCCGTCTCGCATCTGTTCCATGAAGGCTTCCCGATTCCGAAACTCTAAGAGGTGGCGCCGAACGGCTACGGCCAATCCAAGGTGTGCATTGCGCCGACGGGCGGCCACCCGAACGATGGGGTACCCCGCATCGTTGGCGGGCAAAGGGGGTGCTAGCCGAAAAAGCACCCACCGGCGGCCGGCGGCTTTTCCTGGACCGGACGGCGCGCTTGGGAGTAGGCATGCGGGGAACGCCGGGCCGACGGGACCGGCGCCGTTTCCCCTGTGCCGGACGCGCCCCGCCTTGTCGCCGATCTCCCAGCTGCTGCGCCTTCTGCTTCTGCTGCTGACGCCCATGTGGCTGTCGCTGGCGGTGGAAGGACTGGGCCTGCACGGGTCGCTGATGTCCGGCCTGCGCCGCACCACGCAGATCGACAGCGCCCTGGCGCCGCCGACCGGCTGGCGCGAACGGGGCTATCTGGCCGCCAATCCCGACGTCGCCGCCGCCATCCGCAGCGGACAGGCCTCCAGCGGCTACGCCCACTACGTCCAGCATGGCCGCGCCGAAGGCCGCACCGGCGGCTTCGTCGAGCAGGACAAGGAGCCGGCCAAGGCGGTCCTCCCTGCGAAAGCCGCCATCCAACCCGCCGCCTCGCAGCCCGCCGCGTCCCCAATTCCGGCTGCTCCAATTCCGGCCGCTCCGGTTCCGGCGGTGAAGCCCGACCCCGCCGCCGCCGCCGCGCCCGTCCGCCCGGAACCCGCGGTGGAGGTCCTGCGGCCCGGCGTCAAGCCGGTCCCGGACGCCCCCGCCCAGCCGGTCGGCTTCCAGCCCGCGGCGCGCCCCGAAGCTCAACGCCCGGACTCCCGGCGTCATGTGGAGCGGATCCGCACCGCCAACGGCGGCGACGGGGTGCGCGTCGTGCTCGACCTCGATCAGGACCCGCGTTACGAGACCCCGGTGCCGCGCCCCGACGGCCGGCTGGAGGTGAGTCTGCCCGGCACGTTGTGGCAGGCCGCCCCGTCCGGCCGCCTGCCGGCGACGGCGCTCGGCTACCGGGCCGAGCGGGACGGCGGCGGCACCCGCCTGTTGTTCAGCGACGAGGATGGCGCGGGCGAGGACGCCGCCAAGGGCGGGGCGGTGCGCCTGCTCGCCGTCTCCACCTTGGCCCCGGACAAGGACCGCGGCCACCGGCTGGTGATCGACGTGGCGCTGCCCTCCATGGCGAAGGCCGAGCGCGCCCGGACCACCGCCGGCCGCTGACGGTCCGCACCGACGGAAAACGGCGCCGGGGAAGCCCCGGCGCCGCCATCCTTTCATCAGGCCCTTCCCCGAATCTCGGCGCCGTTCAGGCGGGAAGCTCCATCCGCTCCCGGCCGGACAGCCCGCCGTCGCCCGCCGCCAGCATGCCGAGCGCGGTGCCGGAGAATGCCGGGTCGTGGAAGCCGCTGCCGATCCCCAGCGCCTCCGATCCGGTCATCTCGGCCGCCAGCATGGTGACGGCGATGGGCGCCCCCGCCATGGCGGCAAACGGCATGGCGGCAGACGGCATGGCCGCCGTCTCGGTCGAGGTGCTGCGCTTGATGTAGGCAAGCAGGATCGCGGCGTCGCTGGTGCCGAACTCCGCGGCGATATCGGGATTGCTCGCCAGATAGGCGGCGGGGTCGAAGGCGGTCAGCGACCGGCCCTCGGCATAGCCGATCTGGATGTAATGGAGCTCGGCCGCCTGGACGTCGGGGCCGAAGGCCTGGATCAGGTCCGGGTTGCTGGCGATGTAGCGCAGCGCGTCGAAGCCCTGGGCCGGCCGGCCTTCCGAAATGCCGTTCTGGATGTAGTGCCGGGCGGCGGCATCGGGATCGGCACCGAAGGCGAGCGCCACGTCGCGGTTGGCCGCCAGATAATTGTAGCCGTCGAAGGTGACGCTCCGCCCCTCGGCATAGCCGTTCTCGATGAAATGCCGGGTGCCGGCGTCGGCGTTGGTACCGAAGGCGGCGATCAGGTCCGGATGGGAGGCGATATAGGCCAGCCCGTTGAAGTTCGGGATGCGACCCTCTGCCCGGCCGAACTCGATGTAGTGCCGGGCGGCGGCCTCGGCATTGGCGCCGAAGGCGGCGATCAGGTCCGGGTAGGAGGCGATGTAGGCCAGCCCGTTGAAGTTCGGAATGCGACCTTCTGCCCGGCCGAACTCGATGTAGTGCCGGGTGCCGGCCTCGGCATTGGTGCCGAAGGCGGCGATCAGGTCCGGGTAGGAGGCGATGTAGGCCAGCCCGTTGAAACCAGCCGGGAGTCCGCCGGGGGACGATGCCTGGGGAGGGGGGGAGGGGCCGGCCGGCGGAACCGGGGTGGGGATCGGGGTGGAATCTGGGCTTGGAGTCGGCGGCGGGGGAGGAGCAGGCGGGGAAGGAGGAGGGGGCGAAGCGGCCTGAACGATGGTGACGCCGCCGTTGCCGGCCTGGAACTGGCTGGCGTCGAAGCTCCCGGTCAGGGTGACGGCAAGCCCGTCGCCGACGCGCAGCACGGTGGAGCCGGCGGCGGTTTCCACCCGCATGCCGGCAAGGTCGGCGCCCTCCATCACCAGACGGTCGCCGATGGCGGCATCGGTGACGGTGACGGCACCGGTGGTCCCGGCGGCGATGCGGATGATGTCGTCGCCGCCGTTGCCGGTGACGGTGGTTCCGGCTCCGACCGTCAGGTCGTCGGACCCGGCGGTGCCGGTCAGCGCCAGCCCCGCCAACTGCGAAGCCGCGAGCCTCAGGGTGGCACCGCTGCCGATGACGGCGATGGTCTCGATTCCCGACAGGGCCACCACCGACAGGTCGGCGCTGCCGGCGATACGCAGGGTGTCGGTCGCCGCGCTGCCGACGATGGCCTCGAAGCCGGCGGCCTGCGCGCCCGTCAGCGTCACGGTGTGATCCTGGCTGCCGGTCAGCTCCAGCCGCTCCACACTGGCCAGCGTCATACCGGTCAGATCGATCGTCGGGGAGGCGACGGCGGTATAGTATTCCAGGTCGTAGCCGTTGTAGCTGGTCAGGTTGTCGGACCGGACCTCCAGCGTGTCGGTGCCGGTGCCGCCGTCGAAGCTGACGGTGCCGGCGTCATACTGGCTGACGACGATGTAGCGGTCGTTGCCGGCCTCGCCGAAGATCGTGTCGGCCTGGGTCTGGGCATAGCTGCCGGCGGTGACGATGCCGGCCAGGATGGTGTCGTCGCCGTCGCCGCCATGGATGGTGTCGCGTTCCCAGTCGCCCTTCAGCAGGTCGTTGCCGGCATCGCCATGGATCAGGTCGGCGCCGCCGCCGCCGGCCACCGTGTCGTTGCCGTCCTGGCCATGCAGTTCGTCATTGTCGGCGCGGCCATAGATCAGGTCGTTGCCGCCGCCGCCGAAGACGCTGTCGTTGCCGTCGCCGGCCTCCAGCGTGTCGTTGCCGGCCCCGCCATGCTCGATGTCGTCGCCGCCATGGCCCCAGAACCACACCGCCGTGTCGCCCGCCGTCATGCTGTCGGCATATTCGGAGCCGATCCAGCGCTGGATGTTCTCGAAGGTGTCGCCGGCCGCCTCGCCGGTGTTGTTGGCGCCGTTGCCCAGGTCCAGCGTGATGCCGGTGGTGGCGTCCTCGTAGGTGACGATGTTGAAGCCGCCGCCGCCGACATAATGGTCGGCGCCCAGCCCGCCGTTCATGGTGTCGCCGGCCGCCACGCCGCTGTTGCCGCCGCCGACCAGCGTGTCGTCGCCAAGCCCGCCGATCAGGCTGTCGTTGCCGGTGCCGCCGACAATGCTGTCGTTGCCGGCCAGTCCATTGATGACGTTGCCGCCATTGTCGCCGACCAGCGTGTCGTTGCCCGCCGACGGGGTGCCGCTGTAGGCCAGTTGATGGACCCAGTCGCCGGTGCCGGAGAAGGGCAGGGCGGCGCTGACCGGCCCGGTGGTCACGTCGAGATCCCAGGAGGCGCCCAGCGACGGATGGCCGACCGGATGGCTGGCGGCGGCGACACGCGCGCCGGTCGCCCGGGCGAGCGCTGCGGCGAAGCGGCCGCCATCGGCCCCGACGTCGCAGGCATGAATCAGGATCTCCGTGTCCGGCGCCTGCGGCCAGGAACGCCTATCCGCCTCCGCAGCCTCTTCCCCGGCCCCCTCCAGCGCCGCGACGTCGAGCGGACAGGCGCCCAGGCGGACCGCGCCCGGCTCGCCATGGGCCAGCAGATGGATGGCCGCGGGCCGCCCGGCGAGCGCATCGGCCAGGGCCTTCCCGCCATCCTCATCGGCCGCCACCCGGACGACCCGAAGGTCAGGCCGGCAACGGTCGAGCAGCCGGTCCAGATCCGCGAGGCTGGCGTCCGCAATCAGTACGTCGCGCACAGATGGTTCTCCTTGACGGCGGCAGGGCGGCATGACCGGGACGGGGGGACATTTCCCGCCGGCCGCCGGCACGCAACCGCGCTCCGGTGATGATTTCTTGGGCCGATTGGCCATGCTCGCCCAAATGTGAGGAAAAGGCCGCCGCCCACAATTCGATAAGTCGGGGTATCACCAGCTAGAGCGGGCAATCCTTCCAAGTAAAACGGAAGAAGGATGGCGTTACTTATCCGGTGATTTCGGCGGAGCACCGCCTTAACGCGCGCCTGCTCGAAATTTCCATTTTGCGGGAATCAATCATTTATAGCGTACGAAAAAGGGGTAACTTTCCCGTCAGCCTTCTCCATCAGCAGCTAGGCCCGACGGCACCGCGACAAGTTTCCAAACCATGAAATCATCATTTTTGATCATGATTTCATGGAATGGAAAACACATAATTTGACTTATGGAAAAATGCTGGGCTTTCCGCTCAACCGCGCTCGCCGACAGGGCCGATCACCGCCTGCCCACGGGAGAGGTCGGTGACCATGCGGGTGAAATCCTCCACACGGTCGCGGGGCAGCGTGACTAGAAGCTGGACGCCGTCGGCGCTGAAGCCCGTGGTCTCGACCTGGGTGCCGGGAAAGGGGCCGAGGCTGGAGCGGATCCGCGCCTCCTCGGCGAAGGCGCAGGCGACGGACAGGGTGGCATAGTCGACGATCGGCTCGCGCTCCGCCGCCTTCAGGCAGCTGGCCGCCGTGCCGCCATAGGCCCGCACCAGCCCTCCCGCGCCCAGCAGGATGCCGCCGAACCAGCGGCTGACCACCACCGCCACGCGGTCCAGGCCCTGCCCTTCGATCGCCTGCAGGATCGGCCGCCCCGCCGTCCCGCCGGGCTCGCCGTCGTCGCTGAAGCGGTAGATGTCGCCGATCCGGAAGGCCCAGCAATTGTGGCCGGCATCCGGGCTGCTGCCGGCGGCGATGACGCGGCGCGCCTCCTCCTCGCTGCCGGCCGGGGCGGCATAGGCCAGGAAGCGGCTCTTCTTGATCTCCTGCTCGAACCGTTCGGTCCTGACGAGGGTGAACATCATGAGGGTGACCACCGTGCGCCTACAGGACGAAGTCGAAGGCGGAGAAGGTGTAGTTGGCGATGTTGACCTGGATGCGGAAGTCGGCCATGCGATCGCCGTTCACGTCGCCCTCGATCAGCGTGACCGTTCCGGAGGTCTGATAGCGCAGCTCGCCGGCCGCGGTGAAGCCGGCGGTGCCGATGAAGGTGAAGGCATCGTTGGCAGGGGTGCCGGCGATGGCGTCGATTTCCGAAAGGTCGATGCGGTCGCCCTCGGCCCCGACGGTTGCGTAGCTCGCCAGCCCCTGCAGGGCCTGCTCCGCCACGACGGCACCGTTGAAGTTGATGATGACGTCGGGGGCGGCCAGGGTGGATTCGTTCAGGTTGCGGATGGAGAAGACATCCGCCCCGGCGCCGCCGTCCATCAGGTCGGCGCCATAGCCGCCGATCAGCGTGTCGTTGCCGTCGCCGCCCAGCAGGACGTCCTCGTACAGGGTGATGGTGTCGGCGGGGTTGACCGAGATTTCGTGGCTGCGGTCGGAATAGACGTCGCCGAACAGCACGTCGTCGCCGCTGCCGCCGCGCAGCACGTCGGCCCCCGGCCCGCCATAAAGCGTGTCGTTGCCGGCGCCGCCGTCCAGCCAGTCGTTGCCCGCCCCGGCGTCGAGCCAGTCGTTGCCGTCCTCGCCCAGCAGGGTGTCGTTGCCGACGACGTCGATGACGTCGCCGCGCAGCAGATCGTCCCCCGCCCCGCCGAACATCAGGTCGTTGCCAGCCCCGCCCTCCAGCTGGTCGGCGCCGTCGCCGCCCAGCTGGACGTCGTTGCCGGCATTGCCGAACAGCGTGTCGTTGCCGGCCAGCCCGGCGATGGTGTCGTTGCCGGCTCCGCCGCCGATGGCATCGCCCCGGCTCCCGCCCACCAGATAGTCGGCGCCGGCGGAGGCGGCGGGCGAGACGGTCAGCCCGGTCAGCGAAGGCTGGGAAAAGCCGACCAGCAGCCCCACCGGATGAAGCCCGTCGGTGGCCTGCAGCAGCTCGATGCCGGTCAGCGTGTCGGTGCCGTCGGGACCGATGACCAGGAGATTGCCGTTGGCATTGATGGCCAGCGAGTAGGCGGCGAGCGCCCCGGTCAGCACGAAGGTGTCGATGCCGCCCAGCCCGTCCACCGCGTCGGAGATCGGGTTGCCCAGCGCGTCAAAGGCGGGGCTGCCGCTCAGCGTGTCGTTGCCGGCCGTCCCGGTCACCACGACCGGCGCCCCCTGCGGCGCCCCCAGCGGCGCCCAGAGAGGTGCCCCCTGCGTTCCCGGGAGTGCGGCGGCCGGCATGGCCAGCCTCATGGAGGCCGCAGCCGGGGACCGGCCGGCGGGGGGCGCCCGCAATGGCCGTCCCTCATGCCGGCCGAAGACGAGGTAATGGAGCTTGGCGGCCGCGGCATTGCCGCCGGTGGCCGCCGCCACGTCCGCATTGGCCGCCAGATAGGACGCCGCGTCGAAGGTCACGCCGCGCCCCTCGCCCCGGCCGAAGCGGGCATAATGGGCCACCGCCGCCGCCGGATCGATGCCGACGGCGGCCAGCACGTCGGGGTGGGAGGCGAGATAGCCGTAGGGATCGAACCCGGCGGTCCGCCCTTCGCGGGCGCCATAGGCCAGGTAATGCCGGATTGCGGCCCCGGCATCGACGCCGACCGCCGCCAGCACGTCGGGATTAGCGCCCAGGTAGCCCAGCGCGTCGAAGCCGCCCAGGCTGCGCCCCTCGTTCCGGCCGTTCCAGGAATAATGGGCGGCGGCGGCCACCACATTGCCGCCGAAGGCCACGGCAAGGTCGCGGTTGGCCGCCAGATAGCCGAGCGCGTCGAAGGCGAACGCCGCCGGGGCGGCGGTGCGGCCGTCGATGGTGATCAGCTCGACATCGGTCAGCGTATCGGCGTTCCGGCTCGACACCACGGCATAGCGCCGGCCGCCGTCGTCGAGCGCCACCACCACCGGCGTCTCGGCACGGTAGCTGCCGTCCTGCAGGGCATAGCGGCGCGGGTCGGCGGTGTAGATGGCACGGTCGGTGCCGCCGCCGCCGTCGAAGCTGCGGCCGCCGGGCACGCCGAGATAGACGCTGTCGTTGCCGTCTGCCCCGGCGAAGCCGTCGATCTGCTGGAAGATGCGGGCGCCGAGCCGGTCGAGCGTCCCGCCCGTCAGAGCGACGTCCAGCCCCTCGATCCGGTAGCGCAGGGCACCGGCCGCATCGCGGTCGCTCAACCCGGTGAAGCGGACGCCCGCCCCCGCCCCGCTGCCGGAGGCGGCATAGTCCAGCTGGACGGCGTGCACCCGGCCGGCGACCGTGCGGGCGACGGTCAGGCTGCCGGCGCCGGCGGCGATGGAGGAGGCGTCCGGCGCGGCGGTGAAGGCGTCGGCGACGAAGCCGTTCGCCAGCCGGGCCTCATCCAGATCGAGGGCGAAGCCCTGCCCCGCCACCAGCCGCGCCATGCTCGCTCCCCTGCCCGCTCCCCTTGCGGCAGCGTTCCCGCACCGCGGCCCGTCAGGAGCGGGTGCGGCCTCCGGACGCCCCGCCTCTCAGATCACCTGGAGGTAGGCCGGGTCGAGCGCGCCGTGGCGGAACGGGATCCAGTCCTTGTGGTCGGCGCGGTACTGCAGGCCGTAGGGGTTCTTGAAGAAGATCTTCTGCAGCGGCTGGCCGCCTTCGGCGCGGGTGCGTTCCAGGTCGATCAGCGGCGAAGAGGCGAACACCTTCTCCCACAGCTCGGTGTTGTCCACCTCGCGGCCTGCGTTCTTCACATAGTCGCGCGCGGTGTCGCTGAGCTGCCAAGCCTCTTCGACCATCGCGTAATAGTCCACAGTACCCTCGGCCATGGCCTTCGAACTCCAACCAGCGTTGCACAGAGTTTCCGCTCACATAGCGCATTTCCGACGGCAAAGGAACCACCCGCGCACCTTAGTCCTGGCAAGGTGACGCCATACCAGCGGCACATGCCCGCGAAAGCCGGGCGATCGAAAGCCGCTGGTGCTACGTGCGGTCCGCGGCGGTTCCGTCGATCAGCCTTGCCGAGCGGGACTTGCGCAGCGGGGCGGACAGCTTCTCCCAGGACCGGGTGCGCAGCAGCCGGCCGGCGACGCCCAGGCCGACGGCCAGCAGGCCGGCCAGGCTGATCGCCGCCCCCACCGGCCCGCCGACCAGCAGCCCGGCCGTTCCCGCCGCCCCGGCCAGCAGCGCGCGCAGGCCGATGGTCAGCGCCACCGCGCCCGTGCCCGGCGCCACGCGCGGCAGCAGGACCAGCAGAAGCCCGCAATCGACCGCCGTGCGCAGGCTCCAGGCCGCGGCGGCGCCGACGGCGCCGTAGCGGTCGGCCAGCAGCCACAGCACGCCGAGATAGACCGGCAGCTCGGCCAGCTGCAGCCGCGCCGTCACGTCGACGCGGCCGACGCTCTGGATCAGAGTGTTGGGCACATAGGCGGTGGCGTTGAAGAAGACGCCCAGCATCAGGATCGACAGGACCGACGCGCTATTGGCGGCGAAGGCCGGGCCCAGCCACAGCCCCAGAGCCGTCTCGCCGCCGACGATGGTGGCGGCCTGCATCGCCAGGAACACCGCCAGCGTCAGGTGGCCGCCGGCGTCCAGGATGCGGCCCAGCGCCGGCGGATCGCGCCGGAAAAGGCTGGAGGCCAGCGGGAACAGCGCCAGCGACAGGGCGCCGGGGATCACCATCAGCCGCGACAGCAACTCGAACGGCGTCGTGTAGAAGGCGACCATCGCCGCCGGAACCAGGCTGAGCAGGATGAAGCGGTCGGCATAGAGCATCGCCGGGCCGACCAGATTATTCAGCATCATCCAGGCGCTCATGGTGAACAGCCCGCGCAGGCTCTGGCGGCCCCAGCGGATGGGGCGCAGCAGGTCCGGCATCTGGCGCACGGCCAGCACCCCATAGCCGATCAGCCCGATGAAGCGCCCCACCGCGATGGCGGCGATCACCGGCACCAGGCTCTGGCTGAAGGGCAGCACGAAGAGCGGGCTCAGGTAGTTCAGCACCCCCACCGTCATCCGCACCAGACTGATCGGGCGGAAACGCTGGTGGGCCTCCAGAATGCCGCGCAGGCCGGCGGAAACCAGCGCGATCGGCACGATGGCCGCGGCGATCAGCAGGCTGACCCGGATTTCCTCCGGCGAGGTGCCTGTGTCCAGCTGGAAGCGGTCGGCCAGCAGCCCGGCGCCCAACGCCACCGCCCCGCCGGTCAAGAGGCCGATGGCCCCCATCAGGGCGATGGCCGGCCCGGCGATGCCCGCCGTGTTGCCGCCCTGGTCGGGTCCGGGCTTGTCGTCCGTGCGCCCGGCCTGTCCCCCATGCCCGATCCGGTCGGCGATGACCTGCACCAGCGACCGCCCCAGCCCGAGGTCGAGCACGCCCAGATAGCCGAGCAGCGCCCAGATCAGGGTGAGCGCGCCGAAACGCTCCATCCCGACGGCGGAAATGAGCAACGGAATCGACAGGAGGGCCGCCAACATGGGGAGGCCCTCGCCAAGCAGATTCCAAAGCGTGTTGCGAAACAAATTCTGAGGTCCGTACGCGAAGCACTGTGGAGCGGCGTTCGGGATGACCCGGCCCGGCCATGCGGCTCTTCAGCCGTTGGAGCTAGGCCTATGCCGTCCTGACGACGCCATTGTTATCCGACCATCCTGTCCAAAACGCTAACGGAATCGCGTGGGTGAGGGGTGGGGGGATCCCGATCCTCCCTCAGGACGGCCGGCTGGACATCCGTCAGGTCAGAACCCGCTCCAGCGCCGCGGCGACCCTGTCGACATCGCCGTCGGCCATGGCCGGGAACAGCGGCAGCGACAACGTATGGGCATAATGGGCCATGGCGCCGGGCAGGACGAGATCGCCGTAGCGTCGGCGCCAGTAGGGTTGGCGATGGACTGGGATATAGTGTACCTGGCTACCGATGCCCAGGGTGCGCAGGGCGGTCATCACGGCGGAACGGCTCCGCCCGGCCGCCTTGAAGTCGATGCGCGCCGCGCACAGGTGCCAGGCCGGCCGGCACCAGGGCACCAGGGCCGGCGGCCGCACCAGCGGGGCCAGCGGGGCCAGCCGCTCCGCATAGAGCGCCATCAGCCGCGCCCGCCGCCCGATGAGGCGGTCGAGCCGGCCAAGCTGGCTCAGAACCAGCGCCGCATGGATGTCGGAAAGGCGGTGGTTGAAGCCCGGCTCCGCCATCTCGTAGTACCAGGGGTTGGGCCTGCCCTCCGCATCCAGCGCGGCGTCGGGATCGGCGAAGCCCTCCCCCGCTTCGGGCGCGCGCATCATGCCGTGGTTGCACAGGCGCCGCACCCGCGCCATCAGCGCCGGGTCGCCGCCGGTGACCGCCCCGCCCTCCCCCGCCGCGATGGTCTTGACCGGATGGAAGGAGAAGACGGTCAGCGATCCCGCCTCCACCTCCCGCCATCCGGCGCCGACCGGCCTCTCGCCAGCGGACAGATCGACCGTGCCGATGGCGTGGCAGGCATCCTCGACCAGCGCCAGCCCCTCCGCCTGCGCAAGCGCGGCGAGGCCGGCCATCGGGGCGGTCTGGCCGGCGTAATGGACGGGGGCGAGGGCGCGGACGCGCCAGCCGGCCTTGGCCGCGCGGGCGATGGCGGCCTCGGCCTCGGCCACGCCCATCAGGCCGCTGTCGGGATCGACGTCGGCGAAGGCGACCTCGGCCCCGGCGTGGCGGGCGGCCGACGCCGTAGCGAGAAACGTGTTCGACGGCACCACCACCGCGTCGCCCGGCCCGATGCCGAGCGCGGCATAGGCCAGCCGCAGCGCCGCGGTGCCGTTGGCGCAGGCCACCGCCCCGGCCGCCCCCACCCGCGCGGCCAAGGCCCGCTCGAAGGCGGCGACCGCCGGCCCCTGGGTCAGCCAGTCGCCGCGCAGGACCGCCGCCACCGCGGCGACGTCCTCCTCCTCCACCGTTTGGCGGCCATAGGGCAGGAAGGGCGGCTCCGCCGGAAGGGGCTCCGCCATCAGGGCGCTTCGGCCAGCAGGGCGCGCAGCCGCTCGCCGTCCAGCCAGTCGTCGTTGCCGTCGCTGGCATAGCGGAAGCCGTCGGCGACCGGACGGGCGTTCAGCCGCTCGTACGGCGCATGCTGCCAGAAGGCGAAGGCCGGCTCGATCACGTAGCGGTCGGCCAGCTCGTAGGTCTGGCGGGAATCGTCCTCGGTGATCATCACCTCGTGCAGCTTCTCGCCCGGCCGGATGCCGACGATCCTCTGCGGCAGGTCCGGCGCCATGGCGCGGGCGAGGTCGGCGATGCGCATGCTCGGGATCTTCGGCACGAAGATCTCGCCGCCCTGCATCATGGCGAAGCAGGACAGCACGAAATCGACGCCGTGCTGCAGCGTGATCCAGAAGCGGGTCATCCGCTCGTCGGTGACCGGCAGATGGTCGGCGCCGTTCGCGATCATCTTGCGGAACAGCGGCACGACGCTGCCGCGCGAGCCCACCACGTTGCCGTAGCGCACCACCGCGAAGCGGGTGTCGAGCGCGCCCGACAGGTTGTTGGCGGCGATGAAGATCTTGTCCGACGCCAGCTTGCTGGCGCCATAGAGGTTGATCGGGTTGGCCGCCTTGTCGGTCGACAGCGCGACGACGCGCCGCACCCCCATCGACAGCGCCGCCCGCACCACGTTCTCCGCCCCGTAGACGTTGGTGTGGATGCATTCCATCGGGTTGTATTCGGCGGCCGGCACATGCTTCAGCGCCGCGGCATGGACGCAGAAATCGACGCCGCGCATCGCCAGTTCCAGCCGCTCGCGGTCGCGCACGTCGCCGATGAAATAGCGCAGCGTCGGCGCCCACTCCGCCGGCATGCGCTGCTGCATCTCGTACTGCTTGAACTCGTCGCGGGAGAAGATGATGACCCGCCTCGGCGTGGCGTGGCGCATCACCGTCTCGACGAAGCGGCGCCCAAAGGAGCCGGTCCCCCCGGTGACCAGGACCGACCGGCCGTCCAGCATGCGCAGGCCGGCCTCCAGCCCGGTGCCGGCGGCGGGGTCCGGATACCATGGCCTGGGCTCGCTGGTCTTGCTGGAATGTGTCGTCACCGCCGGTTCCGTCCGTTGAAGCCGCATCGCTGTGGAGTGCGTCGGATGTTCATTGACGCATCCGACGCATTCCAGCCTTCCGATTTTCCCTGCGATCGCTTCGGACGATCTCGTCCGCAGCGGGCGCCGCATCGGGGGTCGGAAATGAATCCCGACCTTAACCGGTGCTTTCTGACGATCGGGTTAATTCAGGATGACCGCCCTTGCAAGGCCTGTCGGCAGGCGGCGCAGCCACCGGTGCGAACGGATGGGCACGCCCAAAAGGCGATACTTCTTGTCGGATGTCTCGCCTTGCGGGTATCAGCCCCGCTTCTCTATATTTTCCAGCCGCCCTTCTTCCCCTTCCTCCGCCGGCCGGTCCATGACGAGCACTCCCCTGTCGCCCCTGCCTCCGGTCCTCCCCATGGCGGGCTTCCCGCTCTTCCCCGGCATTCCTTTCGCTCCTGCGGCAGCCCCCGTTCCGCCGCCGGTCCCTTCCCCCCGGCCGATCGAGTTCCGGCTGGTCGAGGATCCGGCCGACATCGAAGGCTGGATCATCCGCGGCAAGGTGCTGAATCAGCCCGGCCTGCGCGGCATGGCCGCGGAAAGCAGCCGGCGCGCTCTCCTCCTCGATCCCGGCCAGGGGGCCGCCTGGGCCGAGCGGGCGCTCGCCCTCTCCCATTACAGCCGGCATGGCGAGGCGCTGCATGCCGTCCGGCGCGCCCTGGCGCTCGCCCCCGCCGATCCCGTCGCCCTGTTCCGACTGACCGTGATCCTGCTGCGCAACGGCGACTTTCCCGCTTGCCGGCCGGCGCTGGAGCGGCTGATCCGCCTGCAGCCGGAGTATCCCGGCTTCCGATGGGGCCGCGCCCAGATCCGCCTGCACGAGGGGGAGTACGAGGAGGGTTTCACCGACTACGAATGCCGCTACTGGCTCGACGAATACCAGTTGCAGGCCTACCGTCCCCACCGGGGGCCGCGCTGGACCGGCGAGCCGCTGGACGGCAAGATCGTCATGATCACCACCGAGCAGGGCTTCGGCGACACCATCATGATGGCGCGCTACCTGCCGCTGCTGAAGGGTCTGGGCGCCCGCCGGGTGGTGGTCGAACGCGCCGACGAGCTGCGCCGCCTGTTCGCCGGTATGGAGGGGGTCGATGCCTTCGTGCCGCGCGACGTGGCGCCGACGCCGATCTACCATGTCCACAGCTCGATCATGAGCCTGCCGCACCACTTCGGCACCACCGCCGCCACGGTGCCGCCGCCGGCCCGACTGACCGTCCCGGAGAAGGCGCGCGCCAAGGCCGCCCGGCTGCTGGGGGCCCGCGACGGCCGGCTCAGGGTCGGCATCGTCTGGTCCGGCAACCAGGGCTTCAGCGACAACCACATCCGCGCCGCCGGACTGGACCGCTTCCTGCCGCTGTTGTCGGTTCCCGGCACCGCCTTCTACAGCCTGCAGAAGGGGCCGCCGGAGGCCGAACTGCAGGCCCTGCCCGATGCACCCATCACGGCCCTGGGACCGGAGATGCAGGACTTCGCCGATACCGCGGCGGTGCTGGAGGGGTTGGATCTGGTCATCATGACCGACAGCTCGGTCGCCCATCTCGCCGGCTCGCTGGGGGTGCCGGTCTGGAACCTGGTGCAGCATGTCCCCTACTGGGTCTACGGCCGCACCGGCCCCACCACCCCCTGGTACCCGTCGATGCGCCTCTACCGCCAGGGCCCGGACGAGGACTGGGCGCCGGTGTTCGAGGCGGTGCGGAGCGACCTGGAGAGGTCGGCGGCGGGCAAATAGATCTCCTTCTCCCCCCTGGGGAGAAGGTCGGGATGAGGGGATTCGGCGCAGCCGAAGATATCCTCGAAGCGGCTCCCCCTCACCCTAACCCTCTCCCCCGGGGGGGGAGGGGATAACAGGAGAGGGAACGCCTGCCCGCCCCGCCATCCGCCCGGCCTGCACGTCCTGCAGCAGGCGGATCTGCGCCGGCAGGCAGACGGTGGCGAGGTCGAAGCGCTCCACCGCCGTCCGCCTTGCCGCAGCCGACAGGGCGGCGCGCAGGTCCGGCTCGTCCAGCACCGTCTCCACCCGGTCGGCGAGCGCCATGGGATCGTAGAAGTCCGTCAGCAGCCCGTTCACCCCGTCCTCGATCACCTCGGCGACTGGCGGCGTGTCGGACCCGACGATCACGGCGCCGCAGGCCATCGCCTCCAGCATCGACCAGGACAGGACGAAGGGGAAGGTCAGGTAGATGTGGGCGCGCGAGACGCGCAGGACCGACAGGTACTGCTCATAGGGCAGCTTGCCCAGCACATGCAGCCGCGCCGTCTCATGCTTGGGCGTGCCGGCGGCGTCCAGCATCGTCTCCCGCCACATCCTCTCGCGCCAGGTGCCGCCGCCCTCGGGCGGGGCGCCGTAGCTGACCTCGTCGCCGCCGACCATCAGGATGTGCAGGTTGGGCCGGCGCCGCAGCAGCTCCGCCGCCGCCCGCATGAAGGTGGGAAAGCCGCGGTAGGGCTCCAGGTTGCGGGCGACATAGGTCACCACCTCGTCGTCGCGCGACAGGGTTCGGCCGTCGGGCAGGGTGACGGTGGCGGCCGGATCCGGCCGGCAGACCGCGGTGTCGACCCCGTCATGGATCACCGAGATGCGTGGGCGGAAGGCGTCGGGATGCTGGTGCCGCTGCCACTCCGTCGGGCTGACGCCCCAATCCATCGCGTCCAGCCCGGTCAGCAGGGTGGCGTTCTTGGCCCGGATGCGGCAGCGCGTCTCCAGCGTCACCGGCCGTTCCGGATCGAAGCCGACGTCGGAACCCTCGGCCCGGTAGAAGAACTCGCAATAGAGCAGCAGCCGCGCCTGCGGGAACAGATCCTTCAGGAACAAGGCCTCGCCCCAGCCGGGATGGGCGCAGATCACGTCGGGGGTGAAGCCTTCCTTCTGCAGGGCCAGACCGGCGCGCACCGCGCCCTGCCCATGCAGCACCTGCCCTTCGAACATGCGGATATAGGGGTGGGTGGCCTCGCCCGGCTCGCGCGTCGGCCGGTAGAGCGCCAATTGCGCCCCGGCCGGCAACTCGCGCTGGACCTTGCCGATGAAGGCGACCTGATGGGCCGGATCCGCCGCGAAATGGCGGACGAGATGCTTGTACTGGCCGGGGGTGTTCTGGTGGACGAACAGGATCCGCATGGAAGGACGATACCCGGAAAAACGGAAGACGGAGAACGGGGGCGACAGCCTGCGGGCTTCCGGCGGCGCTGTCGATGGGGAATACCGGTGATCATCGATCATGGCCGTTGGCACAAGGCGGCGCACCAAAAACACAGCCTATGAGGGAGCGTGTGGCATATCTCGGGATAAAAGTTTAATAAATTTGTTAAATAACAACTTAGCGGCCTTTCCGTCATGCAGCCCTCCATCCAGCCGGCCTCCCTCCATCCCTGGCAGCAGGTCACCGTCGGCAGCGGCTTGATGCTGCACGCCCCGCTGACCGTCCGTGCCGACCCGGTGCCGCTCCAGCGCGAATTCGCGGCCGTCGACGCGGCAACGGGAGACGAGGGGCGCATGTTCATGGCCGGCGACGGCAGCTGGTCGTCGATCACCCTGATCGAGGAGGGGCTCGGCCCCGACAGCCGGCGCGCCACCGGCCGGCCGACCCCGGCGTTGGATATGATGCCAAGCGCCCGTACCCTGTTGGAGGGGCTGGGCTGCCGCATCCTGTCCTGCTATGTCCACCGGCAGGAACCGGGCGGCCTGCTCCGTTGGCATTACGACGGTGCAGGCCTGCACCAGTCCGAAGCGCGGCTGATCGTGCCGATCATCGCCCCGCCGGCCGCCGTCACCTGGATAGGCGACAGCCCCGCCGCCTATCCGGCCGGGACTCCGTGGGCTGGAGACTTCACCTTTCCCCATCAGGTGGAGAACGCCCCGGACGAACAGCGGATCGTCCTGTTGGTGGACGTGGTCAGCGACGACCGTGCCCGCTCCCTTGCCCCGCCGGAGTTGTACGATCAGCCGATGCTCCGTTCGGCATTGGCGGAGCAGGCGATCAATAGTCTCCGGGCGAACCGGGAGTTGCTGCCAGCCTGAGGAGTCCCGATCTCCTCGGAAGCATCCGTTCCGTCCCAGCCGCCTTGCCCCTATAAGCTGTCCGTCCGCCGGACCGACGCCGGCCCCAACGCCGATACCGAAGAGGTGCGATGATGCGGATCCGCCCGGCGCTGCTGCTTGCCGCGAGCCTGCTCCTTCACATCCCGGAGACCGCCGCCATGTCGCCCCTGCCCTTCTTCCAGCATGTCGAGCGTGTCGGCCTGCTCTGCGCGGTGGATGCCGACGGCGGCTCTGTCCCGGATTTGGGTGACGAGGCGCTGTGCGGCCGTGCCGCCGCGGTGCTGTCGGGACTGCTGCCCTCCGGACCGACGATTGCGGCGCTCCCCCTCAACGACGCCCGCATCGCCGATCCCGGCACCCTGCTGCTGCTGGTCCACGCCACCCTGCGGCCGGAAGGCGGAAAGCGGCTTCTGGCGCTTGCGGCCACCCTTCAACGCAGCGGATCCGCCGGCGGCGCACCCTTCTTCATGATGCCGCCCCAGGCACTGGCATTGACTGGCCGCCTGGACGAAAGCCTTTTGGATTCAACGCTCCGCCGTCTGCTCGACCCGCTGGCCAAGGCCTTGCGCGCCACCCCCTGAGAGGACGGAGTTTGGAGTCTTGTCGCAGGGGGCGGAGCATCCCCGCCCTCAAACGGCGGGCGTGGTCGTCCGGCCGCTTGCCTTCGCGGGGATGCCGGTCGCACGGATCGGGCGCCGAAAACGTTTTGTGGCGGCCCTGCGGGCTCAAATCACCGGCAAAGCTGGGCGAACTTGCGCTCCGGGATCGGCGGCGGCGAGGGGTGCAGCATCAGCCCCTGTTCCTCCACATCGACCCGCGCGTCGGGATAGACGGCGAGCGCCAGCTGCAAGGCCTCGATGAAGCGCTTGCGGAAATCGCGCAGGCGGCTGTAGCCCGCGCCGAACTGTTCGAACACGGCCAGCCAGGTGATGGGGGTGGAACGGTTCAGGCTGTGAAGCCGGTAGGCCAGCCAGATATAGATGTCGATGCTGGTGCTGTTGTTCTGGATGTGGCGCAGCGCTGGTTCCCAGATCGGCACCGGATGGGCCTTCAACTCGCGGAAGAAGGCTTCCGACAGCAGGACGCGGTCTTCCCACAGCGAGCCCTGGCCCGGTTCCGCCCCGGCATTGGCCGAGAAATGGATGCCGCCCTTGACGATCGAGCCTTTTTCGAAGCCGATGCTGTGGGCATCCTCCCAGGCGAAGGTCAGGTTGCAGGCGGCGATGCGCGAGGCCTGTTCGCGGATGTCGCGATAGGTCTGGCCGCCCACCGACAGGCCCATGCGGTCCAGCCATTCGTGCATGCTGCGGCCGAGTTCGACCTCGCGGCTGTCGGTCTGGATCGCGCGGGTCTGCAGATACAGCAGGATCATCCGCGCGCGGCTGCCGTAGGGAACGCCGTAGAGCTTAAAGCCACCGTTGCGGATCGGCAGTCGTCCAGGCTCGATCAGCAAGCGGATCTTATGTCCGCGCCGCTCCCACGGCTGGTCGTCGGGAAGACGACGATGGGGAAGCGCGGTCAGCGCAAAACCCGAATAGGTGATGCCAAGCTCCTGCCGCTCCTCTTCGAGGACGGCGGCGGCGACGTCGACTAGCGAACGCTGATCCGGATCGGTCTGGAGCGCCTTCGCCTGGTCACGTCCAAGCTGGGTGATCAGGGTATGTATCTGTCCCATAGCGAGCTGACCTTGGCACGACTTTGCGAGGAACCCTATATCACGGCCGGTTAGTGCCAGCAATTTGGAGTCTTGTCGCTCAAACTATTTGTATGGTTATTTGATTCAGTTAATAGTTTGCGCGACAAGACTCCAGTAGAGAATCGCGAGTCGCGCGACAAAACTCCAGAACTCCCGCGACAAGACTCCAGCGGATAGTCCGCGTTGCCTGTGGATTTTTCGCCGGACGCGACAAGACTCCAGGCGGGACATTTCGATTCGCCCCCGAATCGCTTCCGATTCGCTCATTTCCGAGTCGCGGAGGCGAATCGGTCGTGACTTGCCCTTGATTCACGGCTCCGCATCGATTTGGCCGGGGTCCGGCTTGGAGTTCTGTCGCGCCCCTGCCCGCTCGGGTTCTTTCCGGCCGTCCGTCCGCTCCAGGGCTGCGGGTGCCGCCGGGCAGGAGACGGAGGAGGGGGGCGCGACAAGACTCCAACCTCTAACCTCGCCGTTGGCCCGGAGGCCGGATGCCGGAGCCGCCCCGTTTGGAGTCTTGTCTCGCCTCTTCCCGGAGGGACCGCTCCGGTCGGGTGGGTCTCGGAGGGGTGCTTGTGGAGCGCGGAAAGCGCGGTCTATAACGAACCGCCATGGCGCCGGCCGCCGGTTTCGACCGACGGCTTTGCGGCGCCCGGCCACAGGCTCACCACAATGAATGGCGGCAGGATGAACGGCAATTCCGCGCAGAAGATCGTCCCGGTGCTGCTGTCCGGCGGTACGGGATCCCGTTTGTGGCCCTTGTCGCGCGAACTGTATCCCAAGCAGTTCCTGCCGCTCTGCTCCGACCGGACGATGCTGCAGGACACCGCCTTGCGGGTCAGCGCTCAACCCGGCTCCACAGGGCCCGGCTCCACGCAGCCCGGCGCGGCCGCGGAGGTCGTCTTCTCGGCCCCGCTGGTGATCTGCAACCAGGAGCACCGCTTCCTCGCCGCCGAGCAGCTGCGCCAGTCGCGCTGCACGCCCCGCGGCATCATCCTGGAGCCGGCCGGCCGCAACACCGCCGCCGCCTGCGCGCTCGCGGCGCTCGCGGTGACCGCGGACGCTCCGGACGCGCTTCTGCTGATCCTGCCGGCCGACCACGAGATCCGCGACGCCGACGCCTTCCGCCGCGCGATCGCCATCGCCGCCCGCGCGGCCCAGGCCGGCCGCCTCGTCACCTTCGGCATCACCCCGACCCGGCCGGAGACCGGCTACGGCTATATCCGCCGCGGCCATTCGATGGACGAGGCCGACGGCGCCTACAATGTCGCCGCCTTCGTCGAGAAGCCGTCGCTGGAGGTGGCCGAGCGCTACCTCGCCGAGGGCACCTATGCCTGGAACAGCGGCATGTTCCTGTTCCCGGCCGCCCGCCTGCTGGCCGAGCTGGAGCGCCACGCCCCGGCGGTGCTGGCCGCCTGCCGCGAGGCGCTGGAGCAGGGCTCCAGGGATCTCGATTTCTTCCGCCTGGATGCCGCCGCCTTCGCCAAGGCGCCCAGCATCTCCATCGACTACGCGGTGATGGAGCGCACCGACCGCGCCGCCGTCGTCCCCTGCGAGATCGGCTGGACCGACGTCGGCGCCTGGTCGGCGCTGTGGGACGTCGGGAGCAAGGACGGCGAGGGCAACGTCGCCGTCGGCGACGTGCTGCTGGAGGGCGCCCGCGACTGCTACGTCCGCAGCGACAACCACCTGACCGCCGTGGTCGGGGTGGAGAACGCCGTGGTCGTCGTGGTGGACGACGCCGTGCTGGTCGCCGACCGCTCCTGCGCCCAGGACGTCAAGCGCATCGTCGACCGGCTGAAGGCGGAGGGGCGCAGCGAGTCCGTCAGCCACCGCCGGGTCCACCGCCCCTGGGGCTCCTACCAGTCGCTGCACACCGGCGACCGTTTCCAGGTGAAGAGCCTGACCATCGCGCCGGGCTCGCGCCTGTCGCTGCAGAAGCATCATCACCGCGCCGAGCATTGGGTGGTGGTCAACGGCACCGCGCTGGTCACCCGCGGCGAGGAGCAGGTGATGGTCTACGAGAACCAGTCGATCTACATCCCGATCGGCACGGTCCACCGGCTGGAGAACCCCGGCAAGGTGCCGCTGACCATCATCGAGGTGCAGTCCGGCTCCTATCTGGGCGAGGACGACATCGTCCGGCTCGAGGACGTGTACGGCCGCAACTGAGCGGCTCACCCAAGTCCGCGGGGAGACATGAAGCGCAAGCGGCGCTTGTGTCTTCCTGCGGTCCTGGGCATTGGCGGCTTGGTCCGGGCCGCCCGCTTCCGGTAAAACGAAGATGCGAGGGTGCCGCAGCGGCGCTCCCCCTTCTGCTGCCGGGACCATCATGACCATCGAGCCGCCGCCGGACGACCGCATCCCCGAACTCTATGCCGATGGGGTCTTCGACATCGGCTTCGGCAACGGCATGGTCCGCATCGACCTGTTCAGCCTGTCGGCCCTGCGCAAGGACGACAACGGCCAGCCGCTGCCCGCCATCCGCCAGCGGGTGGTGATGAGCCTGCCCGGCTTCCTCGCCAGCCTGTCCGCCCTGGAAGGCATGCGCCAGCGGCTGGAGGCCGCGGGCGTGCTGCCGCCCAATTCCGGCACCGTGCCGGCGGCGCCCGTCTCCGCTCCTGCGGCCCCTGCCGCTCCGGCCTTTCAGAGCCCGGTGCAGGCCCCGGTCCAGCCGGCCCCCCACTCCCCCGCGACCCCGGCCTCTCCGCCCGGACGGCCCCGCTCGCCGAATTTCGGCTGACCGATGCCGGACGCCAGCACCACCGTCGCGCCGCCCCCGCCTCCCGGCCCCAACGCCGCCCCCGACCGCGACGAGAGCACCGCGCTGCGCTGCCTGACGCTGGTGGCGCGCCATCACGGCCTGTCGGCCTCGCCGGCCGCCCTGCGCCCGCGCGTCGCTCCCGGCCCCAGCGGACCAAACGGCGAGCCGTCGACCGCCGACCTGCTGCGCATCGCCGCCGCCACCGGCTTCAAGGCGACCGCCCGCCGGCTGGACTGGAAGGCCCTGCAGGTCCTGCCCCCTGTCTTCCCGCTGCTGGCGCGGCTGTCCAACGGCAACACCGTCATCCTGGTCGGGCTGTCGCGGCCAGCCGATCCCGCGGAAGAACCGGTGGTCGGTGTCGTCGACCCGCTGGCCGACCGGCTCGACGTGATCGACGTGCCGCGCGACCGCTTCCTGGAGCGCTGGGACGGCGAGCTGGTCTTCCTCAAGCCGCGCCACGGCCTTGCCGACCCGCGCCAGCCCTTCGGCCTGCGCTGGTTCGTGCCGGAGATCCTGCGCCAGAAATCCGCCTTCCGCGACGTGGTGATCGCGGCCCTGGTCCTGCACGCCCTCGCCCTCGCCGTCCCGGTCTATTTCCAGATCGTGATCGACAAGGTGCTGGTGAACGAGACCGTCGCCACCTTGCAGGTGCTGACCATCGGCGTGCTGGGCGCCCTGCTGTTCGAGGCGGCCTTCCGCTTCCTGCGCCAGTTCATCCTGCTGTCCGCCGCCAACCGCATCGACATCCGCCTCTTGAACCGTACCTTCGGCCATCTGCTCGACCTGCCCATCACCTTCTTCGACGGGCATTCGGCCGGCGTCACCGTGCGCCACATGCAGCAGGTGGAGCGCATCCGCGAATTCCTGACCGGCAATCTGCTGTCCACCGTGCTGGACAGCCTGGTGCTGCTGGTCTTCCTGCCGGTGCTGTTCTTCTATTCGGTCAAGCTGACGCTGGTGGCGCTGCTGTTCGCTGGATTGATCGCCGGGGTGATGGTCGCCCTGGTGCCGATCTACCGCAGCCGCCTCGGCGACCTCTACAACGCCGACGCCGAGCGCCAGGCCATGCTGGTGGAGACCATCCACGGCATGCGCACCGTCAAGTCATCGGCGCTCGAACCACAGCAGCGCCGCAGCTGGGACCGCAAGGCCGCCCGCGCGGTGACCAGCCATTACCGGGTCGGCCGCATCTCCATCGCCGCCCGCACGGTGACCGAGTTCCTGGAGAAGGCGATGATGGTGACGGTGGTCGCCGTCGGCGCCTTCGACGTCTTCGACCGCCAGCTTTCGGTCGGCGCCCTGATCGCCTTCCAGATGCTGTCGGGCCGGGTGGTGACGCCGCTGGTGCAGATCGTCTCGCTGATCCACCAGTATCAGGAAACCGCGCTGTCCGTCCGCATGCTGGGCGAGGTGATGAACCACCCGGCCGAGCCGCGGCGCGAGGGCAGCGGCGCCTGCCCCGCCCTGATCGGGCGGATCGAGATCGAGGGGCTCGGCTTCCGCTACGACCGCAACCGGCCGCCGGCGCTGGACGGCGTCACCCTGACCGTGCCGGCCGGCTCCGTCGTCGGGCTGGTCGGGCGCAGCGGCTCGGGCAAGAGCACGCTGATGCGTCTGCTCCAGGGCTTCTACCCGGTGCAGGACGGCACCATCCGCTATGACGGGCTCGACATCCGCGAACTGGATCTGGCCCATCTGCGCCGCTCCATCGGCGTGGTGCTGCAGGAGAATTTCCTGTTCCGCGGCACCATCCGCGACAACATCGCCATGACCATGCCCGAGGCCAGCCGCGAGGAGATCGTCGAGGCCGCCCGGCTGGCCGGCGCCGACGAGTTCATCCACCGCCTGCCCGACGGCTACGACACGCTGGTGGAGGAGGGGGCGAGCAACCTGTCCGGCGGCCAGAAGCAGCGCATCGCCATCGCCCGCGCCCTGCTGCCCCAGCCGCGCCTGCTGATCCTGGACGAGGCGACCAGCGCGCTGGATCCCGACAGCGAGGCCATCGTCATGGCCAATCTGCGGCGCATCGCCCATGGCCGCACCGTGCTGATCGTCACCCATCGGCTCTCCACCCTGACCGGCTGCGACACCATCGCCGTGCTGGAGCAGGGCCGCCTGCTCGACCTCGCCCCCCATCCCATCCTGCTCGACCGCTGCGCCGAATACCGGCACCTGTGGCAGCAGCAGAACCGGGGGCGCTGAGCCATGCCCGACGCACGCCTATCCGGCACGGATCAGAGCGCGTCACCGGCCGAAGCGGGCCGCGAGGTCGTCCCGGCCAAGGCCGGGCCGGTTCCTCCCCCTGCCCGGCGCCGCGCCGCCCTGCCGGCGCCGTCGCCGCCGCCGCCGGGCTTCGCGCTGGATTACCTGCCGGACGGGGCGGCGATCGAACATGCGCCGCTGCCCTGGCTGGCGCGCTCCACCCTCTATGTGCTGGCCGGGCTTCTGGCGGCGCTGGTGCTGTGGGCGGCTCTCGCCCAGGTCGACCGCATCGTCACCGCCGGCGGCCGGCTGGTGACCACGGCGCCGCTGGTGGTGGCCCAGCCGCTGGAGACCGCGGTGGTGCGCGGCGTCGACGTCCAGGTCGGCGACCGCGTCCGCGCCGGCGACCGGCTGGCGACGCTCGACCCCACCTTCGCCGCGGCGGATCTGGCCGACCTGACCGCCAGGCTCGTCAGCGTCGAGGCGCAGATCGGCCGCCTGCGCGCCGAGCTGGACGGCGGCGACTACAGCCCTGCCGCCGATGATCCCGACGCTGCGGTCCAGGCCGCCATCCTGGAGCGCCGCCGCGCCGAATACCGCGCCCGCCTCGCCTCGCTCGACGAGAAGGCCGGGCAGCTGGACAGCGCCATCGCCGCCAGCCGCCGCGCCCAGGCCGGCCTTGCCGAACGGCTCGCCGTGGTGGGCGAGGTGGAGGACATCCGCCGCCAGCTTCAGGAACGCCAGACCGGATCCCGCCTGACCTGGCTGGAGGCGCGGGTCGAGCGGCTGCGCATGCGCGACGACCTGACCGCCCTGCAGGACCGCGAGCAGGCGAGCGCGCACGAGCTGCGCGGCATCCAGGCCGACCGAGCCGCCTTCATCGACGAATGGCGGCGCAAGACGGCGGAGGACCTCGTCGAGCAGACCCGCCAGCGGGCCACCCTGGTCGAGCAGATCGCCAAGGCCGAGCGCCGCCGCTCGCTGGTCACCTTGACCGCCCCGGTCGACGCGGTGGTGTTGGAGGTCGCCAAGCGCTCCGTCGGTTCCGTCGTCCGCGAGGCCGAGCCGCTGGTCACCCTGGTGCCCGCCGACGTGCCGCTGGAGGTGGAGGCGGAGATCCCGTCCCGCGACATCGGTCTGGTCCGGGTCGGCGACTTCGTGCGGGTGAAGCTGGACGCCTTCCCCTTCCAGCGCCACGGCACCCTGCCCGGCGAAATCCGCACCATCAGCGCCGACGCCTTCACCCATGATCCCCAGGGTGCGTCCCAGGGCGCCGGCGGCCAGGCCGCCAACCCCGACGGCCCCCGGCCGTCCGCCGGCGCTGTCTTCCGCACCCGCATCCGCCTGACCGACACCCGGCTGGAGTCGGTGCCCGACGGCACCAACCTCAGCCCCGGCATGGTCGCCTCGGCCGAGATCCGGGTCGGTACCCGGTCGGTGCTGTCCTACTTCCTCTACCCCGTCATCCGCGTGCTCGACGAAAGCATCCGCGAGCCCTGAGAGCATCGGCGGGTTCCAGCCGGGTACCGTCGCTCCATGTTGGATCGTCGCAATTGCAGTGCTACAAGGCCTGCTAGCCGCCAAGCTTCCCCTTGGGCGGCCTTGAGGGCCTGTCCGGCCCTTCCGCCATATCCTCCGACGCTTGCAAGGCAGCCTGCCTTTCGGTGCATTCGTCGGCCTGTAATCTGGTGAGATCCCGATGCAAAAATTTCCGCCCATCTCGACCGGGGGGCTGTTCGCCGCCATCGTTCTGGCCCTGTCGGTTCTCTACGCGGCGATGGCCTGGACGCCCTCCTCCTACGGGGTGGCGCTGCGCCAGATGGGGGTGACAGAGGAAAGCGGGCTCGTGCTGGGCACGCCGCGCGACATCCGCAGCGACGAATGGGCGGTGTGGACGCCCTATCTGCAGATCGCGGTCGACAACGGCTTCGCCCGCCACAACGCCCATTCGCCCTATCATGAGGATTTGCGGAACTTCAACGCCCTGCCCCTGTGGGACTGGGCGCTGCCCTTCAAACCGCAATACTGGGCCTTCTTCCTGGTCGATCCGGCCCATGCCTTCGCCATCTACCATGCCGCCTTCATCGCCCTGTTCCTGATCGGCTACCAGCGGATGGGGCGGATGCTGGGCATGGCGCCGGGCATCTCGGTCTGCTTCTCGCTGCTCGCCTTCTTCGCTGGCTACACCCAGTATGCCTGGACCACCACCGGGCCGCAGCTCGCCCTGTTTCCCTGGCTGCTGGTGACGCTGGCGGCGCCGTTGCGGCTGCCGGTGAAGGGGCTGCTGCTCTACTGGGTGTCGGCGGTGTGGCTGCTGTCGCACTTCTATCCGCCGGTGATCCTGTCGCTGGGGTTCGTTGGCGCCGTGCTGGTGCTGGCGCTGCGCCGCGACCTGCTGCGGTGGCCGCTGCTGGCGACGGCGGGGCTGGCCGCCGTCCTGGCCGCCGGCACCGTCTACGCCTATCTGGCGGAGCCGCTGCAGGCGATGACCTCCACCGTCTATCCCGGCCAGCGGCACAGCGACGGCGGCAGCGGGGACTGGCGCATCTGGCTGTCCACGGTCCTGCCCTTCATCACCACCCGCGGCTTCGACAGCCTGATCGTCCACAACATCGTGGAGACCGGGGCGATCGGCAGCTATTGGCCGCTGCTGCTCCTGGTCTTCGCCGACTGGAGGCAGGGCATCTCGGGCGGGGTCGCCGAGCGGAGCCGGCTGCTGACGGCCCTGGCGGTGCTGGGCGTCGGGCTGGCGCTGGTGTCGGCCTGGATGCTGCTGCCCATCCCGGCGGCGGTGGGGAAGTTCCTGCTGTGGGACCGCGTCTTCCCGCCGCGCATGATCGTGGCGGTCGGGCTGTTGGCGCTGGTCGCCACCGCGCTGCTGGCCGGGGCGGTCCGCTGGCGGATCACGCCGCTGCGCGTCGCGCTGTTCGCCGCCGTCGTGCTGGCGGCCTGGGTGCTGTCCAAGCGCGCCGGTGGGATCGCGCCCTGGTCCAGCCTGTTCGACGGGGTGATCCTGCTGGTGCTGGCCGGCGGGCTGGCGCTGTGGCGCCTGATCCCGGCCATGGGGTTGCGGCCGCCGCGGACGGGCACGCTGGTGGCCGGGGTGGCGGTGGCCGCCAACCTGCTGACCTTCGGGCAGTTCAACCCGATCCAGTCGGCTAAGCCGATCTTCGAGCGGCCGCAGACCGCCCTGACCGCCCGGCTGTCGGCCCTGCAGGCAGCGCACGGGAAGGGCTGGCTGGTGGAGACGCTGCCGATCTTCACCGGCGCGGTGCTGGCCGGCTGGGGCTACAACTCCATCGCCCACACGCTGATCGCCCCGCACCTGGACTTCTTCCGTCCGCTCTTCCCCGACATGCCGGAGGAGCGCTTCACCCAGGCCTTCAACCGCTATGCCCACATCATCCCGGATGCGGTGGCGGAGCCGGTCTTCCCCTATCCTGATCAGGTCCGGGTACCCTGGTCCGCTTTGGCTCCGGCCGCCCTGGCGCGGGAGGCTAGTGTCCTTCCGGCGAACGACGCCGCCACGGTTGACGGGCCTTTCCCGACCGGCGGCAGCCTGGACGAGGTCCGGCTGGAGAACGGACTGCTGCTTCTGCGCGGCTGGGCGCCCTGGACGGCCGTCCGCGCCACGCAGAGCATCGCGGTTGTCAGCGACGTGCCCCTCACCGTGCTGTCGCACGGGACGGAGCGCCGGCCCGATCTGCAGGCCGCCTTCCCCACTGCCGACCGCGGGCAGGCCGGCTTCACCATCCTGCTGCGGCCGGAGACCGATTTGGACCGGATCCCGGCGCTGTGCGTGCTGGGTCGTGGCACCGATGCCGGGACGGTCGCCCTCACCGCCCTCCACCCGGCCAATGACGGCTGCCGCCGCCTTGGATTGGCAAGGTAGGGCGCGCGCAGGCCTGGCGGGACAATGGTTGTGGTGCCCCCGCATCCTTCACAACGGGGTAATGCGCCGGGGGGAAGCGCTCCCTCCGGCCCCTCCGGAAGCCCTTGTTCTAAGCCGGAAAAACCGATGCCGGCGGCTGCGGACGCGCTACTTTCAGACGGATGCGGCCAAACGACGAAGAGCGGACATGACCACGAGCGACAACGCGACCGTGCTGGTGACCGGCGGCGCCGGCTATATCGGCTCCCATGTGGTGCTGGCGCTGCGCGACCAGGGGCGCGCCGTGGTGGTGCTGGACGATCTGTCCACCGGCCGGCGCTCGGCGGTGCCCGCCGGCGTGCCCCTGGTCGAGGGCGACGTCGGCGACAAGGCGCTGCTGGCCGACAGCTTCGCCCGCCACGGCATCGGCACCGTGATGCATTTCGCCGGCAGCATCGTGGTGCCGGAATCGGTGGAGCGGCCGCTCGCCTACTACCGCAACAACACGGTCAAGAGCCACGCCCTGATCGAGGCCTGCGTGGAGGCCGGGATCGGCCGCTTCATCTTCTCCTCCACCGCCGCGGTCTACGGCATGCCGGAGCGGCTGCCGATCGACGAGCAGACGCCGACCAGGCCGATCAACCCCTACGGCTCCTCCAAGCTGATGACGGAGTGGATGCTGCGCGACACCGCGGCGGCGCATGACCTGCGTTACGTGGCGCTGCGCTATTTCAACGTGGCCGGCGCCGATCCGCAGGGCCGTTCGGGGCAGGTGTCGCGCGTCGCCACCCACCTGATCAAGATCGCCGCCCAGACCGTCACTGGCCAGCGGGCGGAGTTGCAGATCTTCGGCGACGACTACGACACGGCGGACGGCACCTGCGTGCGCGACTACATCCATGTCAGCGACCTCGCCGACGCCCATGTCGCCGCACTCCGCCATCTGGAGGCGGGCGGCGCGTCGGAGGTGCTGAACTGCGGCTACGGCCGCGGCTATTCGGTGCGCGAGGTGCTGGCGATGGTGGACCGGGTGACCGGCAAACCGCTGCCCATGCGCATCGGCCCGCGCCGCGCCGGCGACCCCCCGGCCCTGGTGGCGGGGGTGGAGCGCATCGGCCGCACGCTGGACTGGACCCCGCGCCATGCCGATCTGGAGACCATCGTCGCCTCGGCCCTCACCTGGGAGGAGCGGCTGGTGAAGCGCATCTGACAAGGTCCCGCAGCGCCCTCCTCGCCGGCCCTCAGACCGCCGCGATCATCCCCGCCGTCAACTGGCCGGGGGTGAGGCCGGCCAGCCGGATTTCCAGCGTGGAGTTGCTGGTGTAAACGCGGCTGAAATCGGCGTCGGTGAAGCGGCCAACCAGCATCGGGGTCCTGTCGGACGACAGGAAGGACGCCATGCTGAAGCGGTCGACGATCTGCTGCGCGGACAGGGTGGTCTGCTCGAAGCGCAGCGTGTCGGCGCCGGGCTGGAAGTCGGTGATCGTCGTCACCTCGGACGGTCCGGCATAGATGTTGAAGCCCGGTGTCGGCCCGGTCGTCGGCCGCGCGACGACGAATGTATCCGCACCGGCTCCGCCGGTCAGCGTGTCGTTGCCATTCCCGCCGTCGATGAGGTCATTGTAGGACGTATAGTAGGTCGGCTCGATGTGTTTGCTGCGCCAGAAGGACGACATGATGGTGTCGTTGCCGTCGCCGCCGTTGACCGTCACCGCCTTGGAGTGATAGCCGCCATAGGGCAGGTAAACGCTTTCCGGCATCAGGATGGTGTCGTCCCCGCTGCTGCCGGTCAGGAGGACGGTCGAGTTGGGATAGTCCCCGTTGGTGAGATAGTAGGAGAGGTTGGTCACCTCGACGTTGGACGGGATGGTGTAGCCGTAGCCGGTGATCCTGTCGCCCAGCCACAGCGTGTCGGTGCCCCCGTTCGCCCCTTCCTGGACCGTGACGCTGTTCGTGTAGACGTAGTAGGTGTCGTCGCCGGAGCCGCCGTTCAGATGGTCGCTCTGGTAGCCGTAGAGGACGTCGTTGCCGGTCTCGCCGAAGATGGTGTCGCTGCCCAGCCCGCCCTGCAGCGTGTCGTTGCCCGACCCGCCGTTCATGCGGTCGCCGTGGCCGGTGGTGCTGTAGATGCTGGCGATGCTGTCGTTGCCGCTCAAGGCGGCCAGATCGCGCGGCAGCCGCCCCTCGCGCAGGCCGAACTCCTGCCAGTGCTGCGCGGCGGAGGTGAAGCCGGCCGCAGCCGCCTCGGCGACGTCGGGATAGGCCGACAGGTACCAGGCCGTGTCCAGCGCCCCGCCGCGGTCGGTCTGCGGCGCCGGCGCCATGTAGTAGGCGATGCCCTCGTAACGCATGTTGGGCAGGGTGGCGATCACCGAGTCCCGCTCCTGTGCCGAGCCGGTGTAGAAATGCGCGCCGTTGTCGGAGTTCCAGAACCGGTAGATCGCCTGCGACGCGCTCGCCGTCTGCACCGTGCTGGCACTGTAGGCCGCCCCCTCGTAGACGTAGTTCGGCATCGTGCTGCGCACCGCGTCCCGTTCGGCGGTGCTGGCGGTGTAGAAGAAGGTGCCGGTGTCCGCCCGGCGGAACCGCCAGACGGTGGTGTCGGTCGCCGTGGGGTTGGTGAAGGCGACCCCCTCGTAATTCATCGAGGTCAGGTTGGTTGCGACGACGTCCCGCTCGACCTCGCTTTCCGTATAGAAGTGCGACCCCGTGACGGTGTTCCAGAAGCGCCAGACCGGCATCGCTCACCCCCAGATTGCGTTTCGCGAGCGGAGGATGGGAGCGGATTCAGCGATTTGGAATGGTGCTGATGGTCATAGACGCTATCCCAACGTGCGTGGCAGTTCTGACGCCGCCGCGTCTCACACCAGCCCCCCTCACACCAATCGCCGCAGCAGCGGGATCCGCGACAGCACCAGGGCGATGGCACCGGCCCCCAGCACCACCGTGGCGATCCCGGCCAGTGCGATGAGGCTGGGATTGGAGAACCAGGTCCGCGTGTCGCCGATGAAGTACAGGATGACGACAGGGTGGACGGCGTAGACGCCGAAGGACAGGCCGCCCAGGAAGCGGATGGCCGCCTGTGCCGCCCGCCCCAGACGGAGGGACAGCGTGTCCAGGAACAGGAAGGCCGCCACCGCCCCGACCGCCACGTTGGGGGCGAAATATCCCATGAACTGTTCGCTGGCGGTGCCGAGCCGTGCCGACCAGACATAGGTCAGCAGCAGCGTCGCCGCCGCCGACAGCCCGAACAGCCCGCCGGCAGCCCAAAGCGGAACGCGGTCGCGGAACCGCAGCAGCGCGCCGCCCAGCAGCACATAGCCGAGATAATAGGGATAGTCCGGCCACAGGACGCCCGGCTCGGGATTGCCGGCGGCAAGGTTGTCCGCGAACATCCAGGCCACCGCCAAGCCCCATAGGACGAGCGCGTAGCCGACCAGCCGCCCGCCCTGGGCGAAGACCACGCGCATCAGCGGCATCGCCAGATAGGAGAGCAGCAGCGGATAGAGGAACCACAGATGGAAGAAGGCCGGCTGGCGCGGCAGCGCGCTCAGCGGCGGCGTTCCGGCGAAATGGATGATCTGGTGTCCCCAGACCAGATAGAAGCCGCTCCAGGCCACCATCGGCACCACCACGGCGACGAAGCGCTTGCGCAGGAAGGCGGCGATCGGCTCGGCGCGCGGCAGCAGCAGGGCGCCGCTGACCATGAAGAACAGCGGCACGCTGGATCGGCACAGGCTGTCGATCGCCGCGGCGATCCACCAATGGATGTCGAAGCGGAAGGGCTGGCCCGGCGGCATGGCCGGGATCTGGCCGAAGAAATGCGGGCTGATGACGTGGATGCCGATCACCATCAGCATCGCCACCACCTTGATGGTGTCGCCGCCCGGCCAATAGCCGGCCGGGCGCTCTCGCTCCGGTGAGGCGGTCGGCACCGCTTCTTTCCCCAACTGTCTTCCGCGCAGGGCGGCCGGCATCGGCAACACGCCCATCCTCACACCCCGCAGCCTGTGCGGCCGATCGGCACCATGCGTCCCCCAAGCGGCGATGCGGCCGGCACGGGAGATCGGACCGGCATCCGCAACGCGGCCCGCACAATAGCGCGGCCCGCAAGACGCGTCACGCGCCGCGGCGCCGGATGCTCGCCCACTGGCGGTAGACCCAAGGGGGGCGCCCGGGGGGCGTCGCGGACCTTCTCCCGCAAGGGGAAAAGCGGTTTCTCAGGCGAAGAAGCGCCCGCGGAAATAGGCGATGGTGCGGTCCAGCCCCTCGTCCAGCGGCACCGCCGGTTCCCAGTCCAGCAGGCCGCGCGCCTTGGTGATGTCGGGACGGCGCTGTTTGGGGTCGTCCTGCGGCAGCGGCTTGTGCTCGATCGTCGAGGCCGAGCCGGTCAGGCGGATCACCTTCTCCGCCAGTTCCAGCATGGTGAACTCGCCGGGGTTGCCCAGGTTGATCGGGCCGGTGACGCCGGCCGGCGTGTCCATGAAGCGCAGGAAGCCTTCGATCAGGTCGTCGACATAGCAGAAGGAGCGCGTCTGCTGGCCGTCGCCGTAGATGGTGATCGGCTCGCCCTTCAGCGCCTGGATGATGAAGTTCGACACCACGCGCCCGTCGTTGGGATGCATGCGCGGGCCGTAGGTGTTGAAGATGCGGATGACCTTGATGTCCAGCCGGTGCTGGCGGTGATAGTCGAAGAACAGCGTCTCGGCGCAGCGCTTGCCCTCGTCATAGCAGGCGCGCGGGCCGATGGTGTTGACGTTGCCCCAATATTCCTCGGGCTGCGGATGCACCGCCGGGTCGCCGTAGACCTCCGAGGTCGAGGCCTGCATGATTCGCGCGCCGACCCGCTTGGCCAGCCCCAGCATGTTGATGGCGCCGTGCACGCTGGTCTTGGTCGTCTGCACGGGGTCGTGCTGGTAATGGATCGGCGAGGCCGGGCAGGCGAGGTTGTAGATCTCGTCCACCTCGACATAGAGCGGAAACGTCACGTCGTGGCGCATCAGCTCGAAATGCGGGTTGCCCAGCAGGTGCAGGACGTTGTCGCGGCTGCCGGTGAAGAAGTTGTCGACGCACAGCACGTCGTGCCCGGCCGCCAGAAGCCGCTCGCACAGGTGGGAGCCCAGGAACCCGGCGCCGCCGGTGACGAGGACACGCTTTCGGTTGGTGAGAGCCGGCAAGGCTGTCTTCCTGTCTTGGCTGTTGGCATTCGCGGCGCCCGGCGGCCGTCGCAGGACGAGCCGTCGCAGGACCAGCCGCCGGCCAACCGCGAAGTGGCAACGCAGCAGGAACGCTGCTTGATCCTTTGTCTTTAGCCTAGCAGCCCAAGTAGGTAGCGTCCGTAATCGTTCTTCTTCAGCGGCTCCGCCAGGCGGCGGACCTGCTCGGCGTCGATCCAGCCGGAGGTGTAGGCGATCTCCTCCGGGCAGGCGATCTGCAGGCCCTGGCGGTGCTGGATGGTGCGGACGAACTCCGCCGCCTCCAGCAGGCTGTCGTGGGTGCCGGTGTCGAACCAGCCATAGCCGCGGCCCATCTGCTCGACCGACAGCTTGCCCATGTCGAGATAGGCGGCGTTGACGGACGTGATCTCCAGCTCGCCGCGCGCCGACGGCTTCACCGCGGCGGCGATGTCCAGCACGTCGTTGTCGTAGAAATAGAGGCCGGTCACCGCCCATTTGGAGCGCGGGGCGACCGGCTTCTCCTCGATGCTCAGCGCCCGGCCCTGGCCGTCGAACTCCACCACGCCGTAGCGTTCGGGGTCGCGCACGGCATAGGCGAAGACGCTGGCGCCGTCGGTCTTCTCGCCGGCCGCGCGCAGCAGGTTGGTCAGGCCGTGGCCGTAGAAGATGTTGTCGCCGAGAACCAGCGCGCAACTGTCGTTGCCGACGAACTCGCGGCCGATGATGAAGGCCTGGGCCAGCCCGTCGGGCGAGGGCTGGATCGCGTAGGTCAGGTTCAGGCCCCACTGCGACCCGTCGCCCAGCACCGTCTGGAACAGCGGCTGGTCGTGCGGCGTGGTGATGACCAGGATGTCGCGGATGCCCGCCAGCATCAGGGTGCTGAGCGGGAAATAGATCATCGGCTTGTCGTAGATCGGCAGCAGCTGCTTGCTGATCGCCCGCGTCACCGGGTAGAGCCGGGTGCCGGAGCCGCCGGCCAGGATGATGCCCTTCATGGTCTTCGTCCTCACGCCTGCGGCGGGTTGGTGAACAGCTCGTCGATCACGCGGTCCAGGCTTTCCTGCCATGGCGGGCAGGCGACGCCCAAGCGCTCCCTGGCGCGGGAGCAGTCCAGCCGCGAGTTGGCCGGGCGGCGCGCCGGGGTCGGGTAGTCCTCGGTTCCGATGGCGGTCAGGCGCGGCCGCTTGCCGGTGCGCTCCTCCAGCCGTTGGAAGATGTGCTCGGCGAAGTCATGCCAGGTGGTGTAGCCGCTGCCGGTCAGGTGGTAGGTGCCCCAGGCGGCGGCGCCGGTCTTCTCGATGGTGCCGGCGATCTGCACGATGGCGGCGGCGAGGTCGGCGGCGGCGGTGGGGGAGCCGTGCTGGTCGGCGACTACCCGCATCTCCTCGCGCTCCTTGCCGAAGCGCAGCATCGTCTTGACGAAGTTGTTGCCGTAGGCGCTGTAGACCCAGGAGGTGCGCAGGATGACGTGATGCGGCGTCGCCGCGCGCACCGCCTCCTCGCCCGCCGCCTTGCTGGCGCCATAGACGCCCAGCGGGTTGATCGGGTCGTCCTCGGTGTAGAGGCCGTCCTTCGTCCCGTCGAACACGTAGTCGGTCGAGACATGGATGAAGGGGATGCCGCGCGCCGCGCAGGCCGCCGCCATGGCGCCCGGCCCGTCGCGGTTGACGGCGAAGGAGAGATCCACCTCGCTCTCGGCCTTGTCGACGGCGGTGTGGGCGGTGGCGTTGACCAGCAGATCCGGCGCGTGGGCGGCGACCGCCTTCTCCACGTCGCCCGGCCGGGTCACGTCGAACTCGGGATAGGGCAGCCCGACGACGTCGGTGCCCGGCGCCCAGCCGGCCCGCATCAGCTCGAAGCCGAGCTGGCCGTTGCTGCCGAGGACCAGGACTTTCATGGGAACCTTCATTGCGCGGCCCCCTCTTCCGTCAGGCCGAGCCGCTCGCCCCGGTAGGAGCCGTTCAGGATGGCCTGCCACCAGTCGCGGTTCTCCAGATACCAGGCGACCGTCTTGCGCAGGCCGCTCTCGAAGGTCTCCTGCGGGGTCCAGCCCAGCTCGCGCTCGATCTTGCCGGCGTCGATGGCATAGCGCTTGTCATGGCCGGGGCGGTCGGTGACGAAGCTGATCAGGCGGTCGTGCGGGGCGCCGGCCGGGTTCATCTCGTCCAGATGCGCGCAGATGGCGCGGACGACCTCCAGGTTGGTGCGCTCGTTGTGGCCGCCGATGTTGTAGCTCTCGCCGATCCGGCCCTTCTCCAGCACCAGACGCAGCGCGCGGGCATGGTCCTCGACATAGAGCCAGTCGCGGATGTTGTCGCCCTTGCCGTAGACCGGCAGCTTCTCCCCCGCCAGACCCTTGAGGATCATCAGCGGGATCAGCTTCTCCGGGAAATGGTAGGGGCCGTAATTGTTGGAGCAGTTGGTCAGCACCACCGGCAGCCCGTAGGTCTCGTGCCAGGCGCGGACCAGATGGTCGCTCGACGCCTTGCTGGCCGAATAGGGCGAGTTGGGGCTGTAGGCGGTGGTCTCGGTGAAGAAGCCGTCGTCGCCCAGCGTGCCGAACACCTCGTCGGTGGAGATGTGGTGGAAGCGGAAGCGCTCCTTGCGCTCCGCCGGCAGGGCCGCCCAATAGCCGCGCGCCGCCTCCAGCAGGCGGAAGGTGCCGACCACGTTGGTCTGGATGAACTCGCCCGGCCCGTCGATGGAGCGGTCGACATGGGATTCGGCGGCCAGATGCATCACCGCGTCGGGCTGATGGGTGTCGAACACCCGGCGCAGTTCGGCGGCGTCGCAGATGTCGACCTTCTCGAAGGCGTAGCGCGGGTTGCCCTCGGCGCCCGGCAGGGAGGACAGGTTGGCCGCGTAGGTCAGCTTGTCGACATTGACGACGAAGGCGTCGGTTTCGGCGAGAAGCTGGCGGACCACCGCCGAGCCGATGAAACCGGCGCCGCCGGTGACGAGAATGCGCGTCATCAAACCACCTTACCGCCAAAAAACGGGGCCAAAAACGGGGCCGCACGCCCCACCGGGCAAAAAGAGCCGAAATCCAATAGCGCCGTCAGAACCAGTCGCCAAGCTGGGCGAAGGTCGGATGCTTGTGGTCCTTGTCCGACAGCCGGGCCTTGTCCGCGGCGACCGGCCAGTCGATGCCGAGTGCCGGATCGTTCCACAGCAGGCCGCGGTCATGCTCGGCCGAATAATAGTTGGTCACCTTGTAGATGACCTCGGTGTCCGGCTCCAGCGTGCAGAAGCCGTGGGCGAAGCCGATCGGCACCAGGATCTGGTTCCAGTCGGCGGCGCTGATCACCGCGCTGACATGCCGGCCGAAGGTGGGGGAATCCTTCCGGATGTCGACCGCCACGTCCAGGATGGCGCCGCGCACCACCCGCACCAGCTTGTCCTGGGCGAAGGGCGGCAGCTGGAAATGCAGGCCGCGCACGGTGCCGACCTCGGCCGACAGCGAGTGGTTGTCCTGCACGAAGTCGTAATGCAGCCCGGCCGCCTCGAACGTCTTCTTGGTGTAGGTCTCCGAGAAGAAGCCGCGGTGGTCGCCGAACTTCTTCGGGCGGATGATCTTAACGTCGGGAATGTCGAGGGAAACGACGTCCATGGCTCAGATGCTTTCCTTCAGGCGCTCTTTGCGCAGCTCGGGGCAGGCCTTGCGCAGCCACGGCTTGACCGTGCGCGGCGGGAAGGCCAGCCCGAAATTCTCGGCGTCCAGCGTCAGGTTCGGGTTGTAGTAGGGATCCTGAAGCAGGCTGTCGCCCCAGCGCTCCTGCATGTAGGCGACCTCGCCCATGAAGCGCTTGACCTTGTCGGGGGCGGTGTCCGGCCCGCGCGAGGCCGATTCCAGATGGTACAGCTCGGCGAAGGGCGTCCAGACGACCAGATAGCCCTTCTCGCGGATGCGCAGGCAGAAATCGACGTCGTTGAAGGCGACGGCGAGATGCTCGGAATTCAGCCCGCCGACCTCGTCGAAGATCTCCTTGCGCAGGATCAGGCAGGCGGCGGTGACGCAGGACAGATCCTGGGTCAGCTGGGCCCGGCTGAAATAGCCGTAGGCGTCGCGGGTCAGCCCCTTGTGGACATGGCCGGCCACGCCGCAGATGCCGGTGACGACGCCGGCATGCTGGATGGTGCCGTCGGCGTAATAGAGCTTGGCGCCGACCGCGCCGACCTCCGGCCGCAGGGCGTGCGACACCATCTCGGCCAGCCAGCCCGGCTCCATCACCTCGATGTCGTTGTTGATCAGGCCCAGAACCTCGCCGGTCGCCTCGGCGGCGGCGAAGTTGTTGATCGAGGAGTAGTTGAAGGGCGCCTTGTAGGTCAGCACCCGCACCCGCGGCTCGTCCTTCAGCGTGTCGAAATAGGCGAAGGTCGCCGCTTCCTCGCTGTTGTTGTCGACGATCAGGATTTCCAGATCCGGATAGTCGGTGCGGTGCAGCAGCCCGTCGACGCAGCCCTTCAGCAGGTCGACCTTGTCGCGCGTCGGCACGATCAGCGACACCCGCGGCAGCTTCGCCGGCAGGGTGTAGCGGATGCGGGTGAAGCGGGCGGTCGCCGGCGAGGTCTCCACCGTGGCGTCGACGCCACGGCGCTGGAAATGCTCGGTCAGCGCCCTGTGGGCGGCGGCGGTAGCGCGCGGCAGCTCGACCGTGGAGAAGGCCGAGGATTCCGGGAAGACGCGCCAATGGTAGAGGATCGCCGGGATGTGGCGGATGCGCTCAGGAGTCGTCTGCTCGACCGCGCGCAGGGTCAGGTCGTAGTCCTGGCTGCCCTCGAAGCCCAGGCGGAAGCCGCCGGCCCGCTCGATCAGCGAGCGGCGGAAGACGCCCAGGTGGTTGACCATGTTCTGGCCGTGCAGCAGGTCCGGATTGAAGTCCGACTTGAAATGCGGGTCGTAGCGCTCGCCGTCCGCATCGATCTTGTCCTCGTCGGAATAGAGGATGTCGGCGTCGGGATGGCGCGCCAGCTCGGCCGCGACCATGTAGAGCGCATGCGGCGGCAGCCGGTCGTCATGGTCCATCAGCGCCACGAAATCGCCGGTCGCCAGCTCCAGCGCGCTGTTGCTGGCGGCGGAGATGTGGCCGTTGGTCTCGCGCCGGACCACCTTGATGCGGTTGTCTCGCGCCTTGTATTCGGCCAGCACCTTCGTCACGTGCGGCGCGGTGGAGGCGTCGTCGGCGATGCACAGCTCCCAGTCCGGATAGAACTGGGCCAGCACGGAGTCCAGCGCCTCGCGCAGATAGGGCTCCGGCGTGTTGTAGACCGGCATGACCACGGAGAAGCGCGGGCGCACCGGCAGCCGGGCGATGTCGGCCTTGATCGCCGTCCCGTCCTCCGGCGTCAGGGTGTCGTACATCCGCACCCACGACTTGTAGTCGGCCGACCAGCGGTTCGGCTGCAGTTCCTGCAGGACGCGCTGCTTGGTCGCCTGCCAGCCGTGGCGGCGCAGATAGTCCAGCACGCGCGCCGGCTGGTTCTGCCGGACATAGTCGAGCAGGATGTTGGTCTTGCCGATCTCGCGGATGGTGAAGTCGGCGATCTCGAAGGACAGCGGCCGGGTGGCCGGGTCGAAGCGCAGCGCCTTGACCGTCTGCGGCAGCAGGGCCAGCTGGCGGAACTCGCCCACCGTGTCGACCGGCAGGCGGATCATCGTCCGCTCGTCGAATCCGTTGCCGTCATCGACATAGATCACCGGCACCAGCGGGGCCGAGGCGCGGACGACGCGGTAGGAGATCACGCACCAGTGGCCGGGCAGCCGGCCGCGGTCGGAACGCAGCAGGAAGGCGGGGTCGCTGCCGGTCGCCTCGTAGCCGCCCTGCGGGCTGGGCTTCACGTCGTGCAGCGGCTCAAGCGTGATGTTGTGCAGCCGGCGGCGGTAGAAGCGGCCGGCCTTGTGGGTCAGCCGGCCCAGCTTGCGCACCGGCGCCGACAGCTTCCAGGAGGTGGAGTTGACCAGGCTGTGGATGTGCTGGTCGCGGCTGGCGACCACCCCGTGCAGTTCGGCGATCGCCTGCTCGCGCGCCGCCAGCTCGCGGGCATGGGCGGCGAGGTTGCGCTCGCGGTCGGCCAGGTCCTCCGCCATCTCGGCGAGCGCATCGCCCTGCCGGCGGATTTCGGCCTGATGGTCGCCGAGCCAGCCCTGGATCAGGGCGATGTCGCGGTCGCGCGTCGCGATCATGCCCTTCAGCTCTTCGCTGTGGGCGATCTGGTCGTCCAGCACCTTGCGGACCATCGCCACCTCGGTGCGCAGGTGCTTTTCCTGCTCTTCCAGGCGCTGGATGGCCTCGGCCTCGATGGCGGCGTCGCCCAGCCGGTCGAACCAGCTGCGGACGGCCCGCAGCCCCTCGCCGCCGGCCTTCTGCACGGCGAACAGCTCATGCAGCGCGTCGGGCAGATCGGTGCCGACGCCAAGCACGCCCAGGCCGTTGGAGTGCAGGAAGGTGAAGGACGGATAGTCGCGGGTGATCTCGTCCCACAGGCGCCAGACGCCGAAATCGTCCTTGCGCACGTTGATGTCGTGGAACAGCACCACGCCGCGGCGGCTCATCTTCGGCAGCCACGTCTCGAAATCGTGGCGCACCGCCTCGTAGGTGTGCAGCCCGTCGATGTGCAGCAGGTCGACGCTGCCGTCGGCGAAATGGACCAGCGCGTCGTCGAAGGTCATGCGCAGCAGGCGCGAGAAGCCGGCATAGCGCGGGTCATGGTAGGCGGCGAGCGTGTTGTAGATGTCGTCGCCGTAGAAGCCCGCCTGCGGGTCGCCGGCCCAGGTGTCGACGGCATAGCAGGAGGTCGGCAGCCCGACATGGCGGACGGCCTGGCAGAAGGCGGCATAGGAGTTGCCGGTGTGCGTTCCCAGCTCGACGAGGCTGTCCGGCCGCAGCGCCTCGACGATCCAGAAGGCGAAGGGCACATGGCCGAGCCAGGAGGCCGGCGCCGTGACGAGATCCGGGGTCAGGAGCGTGATCGGCCGGCAGATGCGACGGAGAGTGTCCGATCCCTGGTCCTTCAAAAACGAATCCACCTGCGCCTCTTCTTCTGCCTGGCTTCGCGGCGGGATGCGGCCCATCGGGCACCATTTTCCAGGCCCGCCGGACGGCCCCGTCAAAGCCGCCGACACACATACGCTGACACCCCGCCGGAATGCAAGCCGCTGACCGGAACCCGCTTTGCGGTACCCAACAATGCCCGGAACTGCGGTTTTCCTGCCTCACCCGGGGCATGCGGAGGGTTGGCCGGGGGGCGTCGGGGGCTTGCCGGAAGGTGGACCCTATTTTGTCGCGGGCGCCGCCTGGGGAGTTGCCCGGGGTGCCGACGCCCCCTCCGCCTCCAGCGTGATCGCCAGCATCGGCATGCCGACCAGCCCGCGCACGACATGGCTGGCGTGGACCTTGAAGAACAGCGCGTCCTCGACCCAATGGTGCTGGACGTGGTCCTCCTGCGTGCCCTCGGCGAGCGCCACGGTGATGGAGAAGTCGCCGCTGGGCAGATAGGGCATCTGGAAGCGGAAGCGGGCGGCGAAGTCCTGGCCGGCCGGGATGGTGACGGGGTCGAGCTGGTAGCTGAGGAAGGTGTTGTCGCCGAACAGGTTCTGGCCCAGCTTGTCCTTCACGTAGAAGCCGACGATGGGGCGGTGGACCTGCTGCTCGGCCCGGCAGTCCACCTTCAGCACGATGACCTCGCCGCCCTCCAGCACGCTGAGCGGCAGCTCCTCGGCATCCAGGATCGAGACGTTGGTGATGGTGGCGCCGCGGTTGCCGAACCAGGGGCCGCTGTCGTTGAAATCGAACACCTCGATGGCGTTGCGGTGCTGCGAGGCCTTCAGCAGTTCGGCGCGGGCATCCTCCACCGGTTCCTCGCGCCTGGCCTGGGGCAGCGCCTGGCGGGCGCCGCCGATGCGGAAGCCGCGCGAGGTGTCCTGGTCGCTGTAGAGCGCGGCCAGATAGTCGTGGCAGACCTCCTTGGCCGGGCCGACCGCCCGCACCGACCCGTTGTCCAGCCACACCACCCGGTCGCACAGGTTCACCACCTGTCCGGTGTCGTGCGACACGAAGAACAGGGTGCCGCGCTCCTTGAAGCGGTGGATGAAGCGCATGCATTTCTGGGTGAAGGAGGCGTCGCCGACCGCCAGGATCTCGTCGACGATCATGATGTCGGCATCGACATGCGCCGCCACCGCGAAGGCGAGGCGGGCGTACATGCCGCTGGAATAGAGCTTCACCGGCTGTTCGATGAAGTCGCCGATGCCCGCGAACTCGGCGATGGACTGGTAGCGCTCGGCGATCTGCTCGTTCGACAATCCCAGCACCGAGGCGGCGAGATAGACGTTCTCGCGCCCGGTGAATTCCGGGTTGAAGCCGGCGCCCAGCTCCAGCAGCGCCGCGATGCGGCCGTCCACCGCGATGCGGCCGGAGGTCGGCGTCAGCGTGCCGCAGAGAAGCTGCAGGAAGGTCGACTTGCCCGAGCCGTTGCGCCCGATCAGCCCGACCGTCTCGCCGCGGCGGACCTCCAGGTCGACGCCGCGCAGGGCCCAGTACTCGTCGTAATATTTGCGCCGGCCGCGCACCAGCATCTGCTTCAGCCGGTCCTGCGGGCGCTTGAAGATGGCGTAGGCCTTGCCCAGCCCTTCGGCGCGGATGACGACGGGGGTGCCGGCGGGGGTGCCGGCGGGGGTATCGGTCTCAGACGACATCGGCGAACCCCCGGCGGGTCTTCATGAACCAGAGATAGCCGAGCCACGCCACCACCCAGGCGCCCAGCGTCGCCAGCCCCCAGTCCACCGGCGACGGGATGCGGCCCCAGAACAGCAGATCTTTCGACTGCTCCAGGATCGAGGTCATCGGGTTCAGGTGCAGGATGGCGCGGAAACGCTCGGGAATCGCGGTCATCGGGTAGAAGATCGGGCTGAGGAACATCAGCACGGTGACGCCCACCCCCACCACCTGCCGGATGTCGCGCAGGAACACGCCGGCCGCGGCGAAGAACCAGCTGAGCCCCAGCGTGGTCAGGCACAGGGGCACCAGCACCAGCGGCATCAGCAGCGCCGTCAGCGGCGGCAGCCCGGCGACCAGCAGATGGAAGACGACCAGGATGACGAAGCCGATGCCGGCGTTGAACAGCGCCACGGCCAGCGACACCAGCGGCAGGATCTCCAGCGGGAAGACCACCTTCTTGATGTAGCTGACATTCTCCAGCAGCAGGCCGGGCGCCCGGTTCAGGCATTCGCCCAGCACGTTGAACAGGATCAGGCCGGAGAACAGCAGCAGGGCGAATTCGGTGTTGCTCTCGCCGCTCGTCCCCCAGCGCGCCTGGAACACCACCGAGAAGACGAAGGTGTAGACCGCCAGCATCAGGATCGGGTTCAGCACCGCCCAGACGATGCCCAGCATCGACCCGCGGTAGCGGGCGTCGATCTCGCGCCGGGCCAGCCGCAGGATCAGCGACCTGTGGTGCCAGGCGGTCTGGAAAAGGGCAAAGGGACCGGCGCCGAAACCCGCTACCGTGGGGTTTCCCGACTGAGAGTTAAACAATTTAGAGTATCCCCGTCTGCGGCGGCCCGACCATAACCCCCGCTCCTGCGGCGTTCAAGTGAAAGCATCCCCGCCAAGCGGCAGGGTGCCCGCCCTGCCATCCTTCCGGAAAAAAGAACGGACGGTGGCACAAACCTTCTGTTCCACCCGTTTATCCGAAAGATCGGAGTACCGGTGAGTCCACTCAGGAAGGTCTGCTATCCAGAGGGGGAATGTCTGGATGAATAAGTCGGACGTTTAGCCTCCATGGGCTAATTCCGCAGAATAAGCAGAGGGTGATTCCGGAATGCGCATCAGTACAAATGAATTCCTTTTCAATCGCTTCTTCTCTACTTACAAGATAGGGACATTGAATTCAATGGAAAGTCTGCATGATGCGCATCACACCATTGTATTATATACCCGCATAATTGTAGGACCATGGGGTTAGATCCAGATTAGAGCTAAAAAAGCCAATCCGTTAGGACCATAACAAGGTGTGGGAAGCGGCGATTGCCGAATTTGCTGAAACGGCGCATCGACCGTCAAGAAACAGGAAAATTCGAGATGCCAAGCGCAGAGGTGACGCAAAGGAGGCCGTTGTGTTTCGGAATGCGAAAGCCCTGACAGCCGATCATTATGCCGCATCTCTTCGAAATCATTTCGGAGGTGGAGCGGTTCATCGACTTCAGAAGGAAATCGGCTTTGTCGGAAAACGGCTTCTTCGACTCCCCAGCACGGAACGGTCGAGTTTCTTCGATCCCTGGTTCGGGGAAGAGAACGCCCGTCATCTGAGGGCGGTGGCGCAGTCGGTCCGCGGGCTCCCGCAGGACGCTGCCACTCCCACTGCCGCCGCCGGCCCGCGCCGCGCGCCGCGGATCGTCTTCCTGCACGGGGTGATGCCGCGCAGCGGCACCAACTATCTCCAGAGCCTGCTGGAACTGCACCCCGACGTGGTGGTCAACCCCTTCGGCATCCGGGAACTGCCCTTCCTGAACACGGTGGAGGACGCCCGCGCCTATGAGGGGCGCTTCCTGCGCCTCTACCAGCGCAACCGGGAATCGTTCCGCGACCTGGAGACCTTCTGCTATATGGTGAGCGGCTTCCTGCGCCGCATCGAGGCGGAGTTTCCGGCCGACAAGACGGTGGTGATCAAGTCGCCCCACACCCGGATGATGCGGTACTTCCCCTACCTGTTCCCGGCGGAGCGCTGCCTGATCGTGCTGCGCGACGGCATGCGCGCCGTGCAGTCCACCATCGACACCTGGCCGCTGCGCTTCCTCGGCCGGACCTTCGCCGACGTCTGCCGCGAATGGAGCTTCGGCACCGAGGCGGCGCTGGAGGCGCAGAGCCGCATGAGCGCCGATTCCTGCCGGCTGGTCCGCTTCGAGGATGCGGTTGCCGCCCCCGACGGCACGGTCCGCGACCTTATGCGTTTTCTGGAGCTGCAGGAGACGCGCTATCCGTTCGAGCGGATCGGCGACCTGCCCATCCTCGGGTCGTCCCGCGCCTCGCGCAGCAATGGCGAGGTCAGTTGGACGCCCGTCGAGAAACCCAAGGGCTTCGATCCGTCGAAGCGCCCGATCGAGTGGTCGCGCAAGCGTCGGACGGTGTTCGATGCCGTGGCCGGAGACATGCAGAAGAAGGCCGGCTATGCTTCTTGATCCGCTGCTCGACACCCGCCCCGCGGCGAGGGAGCTTTCCGAGCCCGGCCCCGCCTCCGGTCCTGAGGGCAGCTTGCCGGCGATCCTGACCACGCCCGCCCGCCTCACCCACCTGCAAAGGCTGGAGGCGGAGAGCATCCACATCATGCGCGAGGTGGCGGCCCAGTTCCAGAAGCCGGTCATGCTCTATTCCGTGGGCAAGGACAGCTCGGTGCTGCTGCATCTGGCGATGAAGGCCTTCTACCCGTCCAAGCCGCCCTTCCCGCTGCTGCATGTCGACACGACCTGGAAATTCCGGGAGATGATCGAATTCCGCGACCGCACGGCGCGGGAGCTGGGCATCGACCTGATGGTCCACATCAACCGGGAGGGCGTGCGCCAGGGCATCGGCCCGGTCAGCCACGGCTCGGCCGTCCACACGGACGTGATGAAGACCCAGGCGCTCAAACAGGCGCTCGACGCCCACGGTTTCGACGCCGCCTTCGGCGGGGCGCGCCGCGACGAGGAGAAGAGCCGCGCCAAGGAGCGCGTCTTCTCCTTCCGCACGGCCACCCACCGCTGGGAGCCGAAGAACCAGCGGCCGGAGCTGTGGAGCCTCTACAACGGGCGCATCCACAAGGGCGAGAGCATCCGCGTCTTCCCGCTGTCGAACTGGACCGAGCTGGACATCTGGCAATACATCCACCAGGAGAACATCCCGGTGGTGCCGCTCTATTTCGCCAAGCCCCGCCCGGTGGTGGAGCGCGACGGCACTCTCATCATGGTCGACGACGACCGGCTGCCGCTGAAGCCCGGCGAGGTGCCGGAGATGGCCTGGGTGCGCTTCCGCACGCTCGGCTGCTATCCGCTGACCGGGGCCGTGCGCAGCACCGCCGCCACCCTGCCCGAGATCATCCGCGAGATGCTGCTGTCCACCAGTTCGGAACGGCAGGGCCGGGTGATCGACCAGGACGCCGCCGCCTCGATGGAGGCGAAGAAGCAGGAAGGCTACTTCTGATGCTGAAGGATCTCGATCCCGTCGCCGTTTCCGCCGATGCCGCTCCTGCCGATACCGCGGCCTCGGGCATCGCTCCCGCGGATGCCGCCGCCGAGGTGCGGGAGTATCTGGCCCGCCAGAACGGCAAGGATCTGCTGCGCTTCATCACCTGCGGCTCGGTGGACGACGGCAAATCGACGCTGATCGGCCGGCTGCTCTACGACTGCAAATGCCTGTTCGAGGACCAGCTGGCCAGCCTGGAGGCGGATTCCGGCCGCTTCGGCACCACCGGCGCCGGCCAGCTCGACCTCGCCCTGCTGGTCGACGGGCTGGCGGCGGAGCGTGAGCAGGGCATCACCATCGACGTCGCCTACCGCTTCTTCACCACCGACCGCCGCAAGTTCATCGTCGCCGACACGCCGGGCCACGAGCAGTACACCCGCAACATGGTCACCGGCGCCTCCACCGCCGACGCCGCGGTTCTGCTGGTCGACGCGCGCAAAGGCGTGCTGACCCAGACCCGGCGACACAGCACCATCGTCTCGCTGCTGGGCGTGCGCCATGTCGTGCTGGCGGTCAACAAGATGGACGCCGTGGGCTGGGACCGCGAGACCTTCGAGCGCATCGCCGCCGACTACCGCGTCTTCGCGGAGCGCATCGGCCTCACCGGCGTCACCTGCATCCCGGTCTCGGCGCTCACCGGCGACAACGTCACCAAGCCGTCGGAGTGCATGGGCTGGTACGGCGGCCCCACCCTGCTCGGCCATCTGGAGAGCGTGGACGCCGCGGCGGAGGAGAAGCTCGGCTCCTTCCGCATGGCGGTGCAGTGGGTGAACCGGCCGAACCAGGATTTCCGCGGCTTCTGCGGCACGGTGGCCGGCGGCCCGGTGCGCGTCGGCGACGACGTCGCCGTCCTGCCCGGCGGGCGGACCAGCCGGGTGGCGCGGATCGTCACCATGGACGGCGATCTGGAGACGGCGCTGCCCGGACAGGCCGTCACCCTGGTGCTGGCCGACGAGGTCGACGCCAGCCGCGGCGACATGATCGTCGCCGCGGCTGGCCGGCCGGAGGTGGCCGACCAGTTCGCCGCCCATGTGGTGTGGATGGACGAGCAGCCGCTGCTGCCCGGCCGCTCCTATCTGCTGCGGGCCGGCACGGCGATGGTCGGCGCCCAGGTGACGGAGCTGAAGCACACCATCAACGTCAACACCCAGGAACACGCCGCCGCCAAGCATCTGGACCTGAACGACGTCGGCTTCTGCAATCTGGCGCTCGACCGGCCGATCCCGTTCGACGCCTATGCCGACAGCCGCGAGACCGGCAGCTTCATCCTGATCGACCGGCTGACCAACGCCACCGCCGGCTGCGGCATGATCCGCTTCCCGCTGCGCCGGGCGTCGAACATCCACCGCCACGCCTCGAAGGTCGACAAGGCGGCGCGGGCGGGGGAACTGCAGAAGCCCTGCGTGCTGTGGTTCACCGGCCTGTCCGGCTCCGGCAAGTCCAGCGTCGCCGACCGGCTGGAGCAGGAGCTGCACCGGCTCGGCCGCCGCACCATGATCCTGGACGGCGACAATGTCCGCCACGGCCTGAACAAGGATCTGGGCTTCACCGACGAGGACCGGGTGGAGAACATCCGCCGGGTGGCGGAGGTGGCGAAGCTGATGGTGGAGGCCGGGCTGATCGTGCTGGTCAGCTTCATCTCCCCCTTCCGCGAGGAGCGCCGCATGGCGCGTTCCCTGGTGGAGGACGGCGAGTTCCTGGAGATCTTCATGGACACCCCGCTGGAGGTCTGCGAAGCCCGCGACCCCAAGGGGCTGTACAGGAAGGCAAGATCCGGCCAGCTCCCCAACTTCACCGGCATCGACAGCGCCTACGAGCCGCCGGAAGCCCCGGAGATCACGCTGAAGGGGGCCGAGCACGGCACCGACGAGATGGTCGCCCAGGTGATCGGGGAACTGCGGCGCCGGGAGGTGATCTGATACCGGCGAACGCTTGAACTGACCTTGTCATCTCATCGAGCATAAAGCCTGACAGATCAGGCTTTATGCTCTTTGCCCTCAAACGGCGGCCACCGCATCCGGCAGCGGCCGACGGCCGTCAGCCCGTCCCCTCCACCATCTCCCGCGCCCGCCGCAGGTCGGCGACGAAGTCGCGATAGGCCCGCTCCGCTTCCTCCCCGGCCGGCAGGCGCAGCAGGTAGGACGGGTGGACGGTGACGAAGCCGTTCCACTCGCCGAAGTCCATCGGCCCGCGCTCCCGCAGGACGGACACGCTGCGTCCGGTCAGCGCGAGCGCCGCGGTGGCGCCCAGCGTCACCACCAGACGCGGGCGGACGAAGGCCAGTTCCCTCATCAGCCACCAGCGGTAATGCTTCACCTCGCCGGCGGTCGGCGACTGGTGCAGGCGGCGCTTGCCGCGGGCGACGAACTTGAAATGCTTCACCGCGTTGGTCAGGTAGGCGGCGCCGCGCTCGATCCCGGCCTCCTCCAGCGCGCGGGTCAGCAGCTGCCCGGCGGGACCGACGAAGGGGCGGCCCTCCACATCCTCCCGGTCGCCGGGCTGTTCGCCGACGATGGCGATGGCCGCCCCTTCCGGCCCCTCGCCCAGCACCGCCTGCGCCGCCCCCGGCACCGGCGGGCCCGATATCATTGGTTCTGCGGCGAGGATGATGCGGTTCAACTCGGCCAGCGTCGCCGGCTCCTGCCGGGCCATGGCGGCGACGGCCTTGTCGGGGTTGCGGCGGCGCGGGGCGGCGGCTTCGGCCTCGATCATCGCCTGCACGCGGGCGGGGGCGGAGCGGATCATGGCCGGAATGGCGGCGGCTTCCGGCAGGTTGGCCCAGTATTTCCGCGGCATCTCCGCCCGCATCGCCGTGGGGTTCACCCGCGCCGGGTTGAAGGTGCTCTCGTAGTAGCGTTGCCAGCCCTCGGCGAAGCGGTCGTCGCGGTCGAGCCCTTCCGGCTTCGCCGCCGCCGGCCCGACGGTCAGCGACCGCCGGTCCCAATGCAGCGATCCCACCGGCGTCAGGATCGACCAGACCAGGCTCTCGAACCGTTCGACGAAGAAGGGAGCGGCGGCCTCGACGATGAAATGGTCGGGCTCGAACCACGCGACGTAGCGCTCGCTCCCCGGACCTTCGGAGTTGGCCGGATCCCGCAGCTCGCGGAAGCGCAGGAAGGCGTGCATCTTGTGCAGGTCGCGCCGCACCGCCTTGTCCAGCAGCGCCAGCCGGTGGACCAGCGGGTCGGCATGGTGGTCGAGGATGCCGCGCTCCCCCCGAACCACCCGCCGGACCAGCCGATGCAGCAGGGCATAGCGTTCCGGATCGCGGTGGCAGACCACGCTTTCGATCAGCGCCCCCACCGGCCGCGGCAGCGATACCGGCGGCGCGTCCGCCGGCAGAGGAGCGGCATCGCCGAACAGCGACGGCGCCGCCCCGCCGCTCCACACCACCTCGTCCGGTTCGACGCCGAGCGCGACCAGCCCGCGCAGCGCGCGGCGGAAGCCGTCCAGGTCGGCGCCGTCCTTCAAGTCCATGCGGTACATGGTGCGGTACATGGGGCGCCCCATGGGTCAGAACAGGCTGAGCTGCCTGGGCGGCGGCACCAGCCTTTGCCGCAGGTCGGCGCGGTCGGTCAGCCCGCCCGGATGGTGGTCGGCGGCGATCAGGAAGGCGCGCGCCCGCTTCAGCCCGGACGACAGCCGGGCCACATCCTCCAGCCGCAAGCTCGTGTGGCGCCGCGCCTCGACGATCCTGTCGACCGCCCGCGCCCCCAGCCCCGGCACGCGCAGCAGCATCTCGCGGTCGGCGCTGTTGACGTCGACCGGGAAGCGCTCGCGGTTCTTCAGGGCCCAGGCCAGCTTGGGGTCGATGCCCAGATCCAGCATCCCGCCCTCGCCCCCGGCGGCGATCTCCTCCACCGTGAAGCCGTAATGGCGCAGCAGCCAGTCGGCCTGGTACAGCCGGTTCTCGCGCTGGAGCGGCGGCGGCTTGGCCGGCAGGGCGGAACTCGCCTCCGGGATCGGGCTGAAGGCGGAGTAATAGACCCGGCGCAGCCCATAGCGGCGGTAGAGCGTGTCGCTGGTCTCCAGCACCGACAGGTCGGTGGAGGCGTCGGCGCCGACGATCATCTGGGTGCTCTGCCCGGCGGGGGAGAAGCGGCGCTTTTCCTCCTTGGCTTCCAGGATGCGCTCGCCGACCTGTCCCATCACCGCCTTGATCGCGCCGCCGTCCTTCTCCGGCGCGAACTCCTTCAGGCTGCGGTCGGAGGCGAGTTCCAGGTTGATCGACAGCCGGTCGGCCCACAGCCCGGCCTGCTCGATCAGCCAGGGGCTGGCCTCCGGGATGGTCTTCAGGTGGATGTAGCCGGCGAAGCCATGGTCGCGCCGCAGCGTGCGCGCCACCAGCATCAGCTGCTCCATGGTGTGATCGGGCGAGCGGATGATGCCGGAGGACAGGAACAGCCCCTCGATGCAGTTGCGCTTGTAGAAGCCCAGAGTCAGCCGAACCACCTCGTCCACGCTGAACCGCGCCCGCCGCACGTTGGAGGAGCGGCGGTTGATGCAGTAGGCGCAGTCGAACAGGCAATAGTTGGTCAGCAGGATCTTGAGCAGCGAGACGCAACGTCCGTCCGGCGTATAGGCGTGGCAGATGCCGGCCCCGGTGGTCGAGCCGATGCCGTCCGGTCCGCCCGTCCGCCGCTTGGCGCCCGAGGACGCACAGGAGGCGTCGTACTTCGCCGCGTCGGCCAGAATCCCGAGCTTGTCGAGCAGCGCGTCATCCACTGTCGGGGCTTCCCTCTCCCTTGCCGATGTTCGCAATATGTTCTTTCAAGGGGAAAAGGCAAGCCGAATGGCGGGGGCGAAATCGCGCCTTCGGCGGTCCGGCCCGGCTCCTTCCGCCGGCAAATTGTGGGGGCGCCGTCTTGACAGGAAAGTGGGGCGGGGCCACGTGCTCAATCACTTGGATCCGGGCCCCTCTGGCGACTTAGACGTGGTCGCGATGTCGGATCTCTTCACCTGCCTTTGCGCCGACGGGCGTGACCGCACTTGGAGGGACTGATGTCCTCACCCCTGAGATCCCGCACCCGGTTCCCACCCCCTTCCGCTTCCGGCATGTCCCCGACGCGCGCCGTCCCTCCGGCGCGCCGCCCGCGCCTGGCGCCGCTTCGGGCGGTCGGGGTCGGCGGCGGCTGCGGGAATTTTTCATTCATCCCTTCCACAACCTCTTCATGAAGACGAGCATCGCCATGGACCAGACCGAACGCCAGATCATCGACGACCTGTTCGCCAAGCTGCATCAGGCCGAGGCGCAATCCGGCCCGCGCGATCCCGAGGCCGAGGCGCTGATCCGCGATCGGATCGCCCGCCAGCCGGCCGCTCCCTATCTGATGGCGCAGGCCATCGTGATGATGGAGCAGGCGCTCGCCGCCTCCCAGAGCCGCAATGAGGAGCTGGAGCGCCAGCTGCGCGAGCGTCCCGCCGCCGCTGCCGCCCCGGCCCAGTCCGGCGGCGGTCTGTTCGGCAGCCTGTTCGGCGGCGCCAGCCGTCCCGCCGCTGCCGCCGCGCCGCAGCCGCAGCCGCAGCGTCCCGCCGCCGCCGCCCAGGCGGCCATGCCGGCCGGTTCCCCCTGGGGCCGTCCGTCCGCCGCTCCCGGCACTCCGGGCTATGGCCAGCAGCCGCCGCGGGCCGGCGGCGGCTTCATGGCCGGCGCCATGCAGACGGCGGCCGGCGTGGCCGGCGGCATGCTGATCGGCAGCGCGCTGTCCAGCATGTTCTCGGGCGGCGAGGCGGTGGCGGGTGAGGCTGCCGGCGCAGCGACCGACGCGGCCACCGCCGCCACCGACCATGCCGAGCAGGCGGTCGAGGACAGCGGCTGGAGCGATTTCGGCGGCGACGAGGAGTTCTGAGCCGCGCAGCGGTCCGCGGGAGGGGGCGGCGGGCCCTCCTTCCGCGGGCTGCAGGCCTTCAAGCCTTGACGATGCGGTCGGCGAAGCCCCCGACCGCCCGCATCGCGTTGCGGGTGTCGACCACCAGCGGGCAATGGGCGGCCAGGCTCGGGTAGTCGATCCCGTCATGGTCGGTGACGATCACCGCCGCGTCGAAGCCCGCCAGCGTCTCCGCCGTCCACTCGACCGAGCGGCGTCCGGCGAGGGCCGCATGCTCGCGGGTGACCGGCAGCACCGGGATGAAGGGGTCGTGGTAGTCGACCGCCGCCCCGCGCTCCAGCAGCATCTCCATCAGCCGCAGCCCCGGTGACTCCCGGCTGTCGTCGACGTTCTTCTTGTAGGCCATGCCGACCAGCAGGATGCGGGCGCGGCTGAGCCCGATCCCGGAACGCCGGTCGAGCGCCAGGGCCAGCCGGTCGACCACATGGCGCGGCATCATCGTGTTGACCTCTCCCGCCAGCTCGATGAAGCGGGTGGAGATCTGGTACTCGCGCGCCTTCCAGGTCAGGTAGAAGGGGTCGATCGGGATGCAGTGCCCGCCCAGACCGGGGCCGGGATAGAAGGGCATGAAGCCGAAGGGCTTGGTCTTCGCCGCCTCGATCACCTCCCAGATGTCGATGCCCATCGGCTCGAAGACGATCTTCAGCTCGTTCATCAGGGCGATGTTGACCGAGCGGAAGATGTTTTCGGTCAGCTTGGTCGCCTCCGCCGTCCGCGTGCCGGACACCGGCACCACCTGCGGCACCACCTGCTCGTAGAGCGCCACCGCCAGCAGCCGCGCGCCCTCGTCGTCGGCGCCGACCACCTTGGGGATGGTGCTGGTGGTGAAGGTGATGTTGCCGGGATCCTCGCGCTCGGGCGAATAGGCCAGGAAGAAGTCGCGCCCGCTGACCAGTCCGGTCTCCTCCAGGATCGGCCGCATCACCTCGTCGGTGGTGCCGGGCCAGGTGGTCGATTCCAGCACCACCAGCTGTCCCGGCCGCAGCCGGTCGCGGATCAGCCGGGTGGAGGCCTCGACGAAGCTCAGGTCGGGCTCGCGCTGCGGCGACAAGGGCGTGGGCACGCAGACGATCACGGCGTCGCAGGCGGCGAATTCGTCGGCGTCGGCCGTCGCCCGGAACCGCCCGGTCGCCACCGCCTGGGCGACGCGCCCGTCGTCGATCTGCCGGATGTAGGAGCGCCCGCCGTTCAGCGCCGCCGCCTTGGCCGGGTCGATGTCGAAGCCGGTGACGGTGAACCCGGCCCCGGTCAGAGCCAGGGCCAGCGGCAGCCCGACATAGCCGAGCCCGATCACCGCCACCCGCGCGCCGCGGCCGCGATAGGCGCTTTCCAGAGACCGGATGTCGGGCGCCTGGAGATCGGCTGCGGTGTCCGCTGAGCTCATCCTGCCGCTCCTTGAAGACGCTTCATATCATCGAGCGTAAAGTCTGACACATCAGACTTTACGCTCACCCTCAAACGGCGGGCGCGGCCGTCCGGCCGCTTGCCTTCGCAGGCATGGGCCTGCGGGGCCGCAGTCGCGGCCCTTACCGCCGAGCATAAGTCAGAACTTACGCTCGGCGGTATCACAGGGTTGTGCCGCCCGGACGGGCGGACCGCCTGCGGCAGCCGAATGTGTGGCGAGCGCCGTGGCTTTGCGCAACCCTCCCTTCCGCAGGGGGGATCGGAAACGGAAACTCTGGCGCCGGGACGGCGAAGGGTGCCAATTTGCCGGGAAAAGCCAATTTGCCGGGAAACGACGGATCCCGCCCGCCATGACGCCGCAATCCCCGCCCCTCCTGCCCCAGCAGATCGCCCCGGTGGACGACCGCCAGACGGCGCTGACCGCCCGCCATCTGGGCGGCGATCCGGAGGGGCTGTACGGCTACTTCATGGCCCTGCGCGCGGAGAGCGACCGGGCGCTCGCCGGCCTGCCGCCTGCCGCCGGCAAGCCCTATCCCTATGGCCGCTGCGAGGAGATCACCCGCGACCTCTTCGCCCGCCTGTCGCAGCGTCTGGCCCAGCCGGCCGGCCCGGTGGAGCGCGCGCTGCGCGCCTTCGTCGAGGAGGGCGGCGTGCTGCAAAGCGTCTGGGGCGTCCTGCGCGGGCAGTATTTCCAGAACGCGCTGCAGATCGGCGCGCTCTATGTCGACGTGTCGAACGACACGGTGGTGGTCACCAAGCCGAAGGTGGAGATCCTGCCCATCGGATCCTCCGGCCTGGTGCCGGTGCGCGACCTCGACCATTTCCGGCAGACGGCGGAGCGCTATTGGGGCGCGACGCTCTACGCCAACCATCTGGCCCCGACCCTGGCGCCCCTGCTGCCGGTCCTGTCGGTCAGCCCCGGCCGGCTGGCGCCCGGCCTGCAATCGGCCTGCGACTACATGATCGCCCTGATGTGCCGCGACCGCTTCCGGGATGCCGAACGCTGGCTGGAGACCGGCCCCGCCCCGCCCGCGGATCTGGCCGCCGCCTGTCTCGCCGCCATCCCCGCCGACCTGCGCCCGCTGACCGGCCAGCCCCGTCTGGAGGCGGTGGCCGCCTGCCGCCGCGCGCGGGAAGCCGCCTGCTGGGCCGATCCCGACTGGCGCACCGCCCGCGTGCTCGACTATCTGCGGCTCATGCGCGGAGCGGCGAGTTATACCAGCGGTCAATGATGATGGCGGCTGGTATCAAGCCGGCTTGCCCGGATGCGGCAGCGGCTGGATGGCGTCCAGCGCATCGCCGATCTCCGCCCGCGCGACCTTCGTTTCGAAGATGCTCTGCAGGTTGGTCCAATAGCGCGCGTCGGTTCCAAAGGCTTTGCCCAGCCTCAGCGCCATCGGGGCGGTGATCCGGCGCTCGCCATTCATGATCTCGGTCACCGCGTTGGGAGGCACGCCGATATGCCCGGCGAATCTCCGGGCGCTGAGCCCCAGCGCTTCCAACTCGTCACGCAGGAACTCGCCGGGATGGATGGGCGGCAGGTTGTCGCTGGCGGGATGGCTCATGGCGCACCTCAATGGTAGTCGGCGATCGCGACGTCGTAGGGCTCTCCGGGAACGGTCAGGAGGTCGGCATCCGCCTGAGTATCTCCAACGATGGCCCAGCGGAAGCAGACCCGCCACTGGTCGTTGATAATGGATAACGGCCAAGCCCTCCCCCTTACAGCCGGTCCGTGCCGAAGGTGTCGCAGGCCTCCAGCCGGCCGCTTTCCAGGCCGGTGCGGAACCAGCGGACACGCTGGGCGGAGCTGCCATGGGTGAAGCTGTCGGGGCTGACGGTGCCGCTGGCCTGGCGCTGCAGGCGGTCGTCGCCGATGGCACTGGCGGCGGTCAGCGCCTCTTCGACGTCGCCGGGTTCCAGCATCTTACGGTCGCGGTTGGCGTGATTGCCCCAGAGTCCGGCGAAGCAGTCGGCCTGCAGTTCCAGCCGCACCGACAGGGCGTTGGCTTCGGCCGGGCTGCGCGCCCGCTGCTGGGCCGCCTGCACCTGACCGGAGATGCCCAGCAGGGTCTGCACATGGTGGCCGACCTCATGGGCGATGACATAGGCCTGGGCGAAGTCGCCCGGAGCCCGGAAGCGGTCGCGCAGCTCGCGGTAGAAGCCGAGGTCGATGTAGAGCTTCTGGTCCATCGGGCAGTAGAAGGGACCCATCGCCGCCTGTGCCCGGCCGCAGCCCGACGCCACCGTGCCGGTGAACAGCACCAGCTTCGGATCCTGGTACTGGCGTCCCATCTGCTGGAACAGGCCCCGCCAGGTGTCCTCGGTGTCGGCCAGCACGACGGAGACGAAACGCTTCAGCTCGTCGTCGGCCTGGCTGCGCGGGGCGGCCTCGCCGATCTGCGTCTGGCCGGCCGTGCTTTGATCTGCCGGGTCGATGCCGTTCAGCAGCACCATCGGGTCGACGCCCAGCACCGCCGACACCAGCAGCAGCACGATGACCCCGCCGACCCCCAGCCCGCCCTTGCCGATGCGGAGGCCGCCCCGGCCTCCGCCGCCGAAGCCGCCGCCTCCCTGGCGGCGCCGGTCCTCGACATTCCCGCTCTCGCGTCCGCCCTGCCACCGCATCGCCGCCCTCCTTCCGGCCATCCTTCGTGATGGGCCGGTGCAGACGAAACCATGGGGCCGCCCGCGCGTTCCCTGAAGAACCGCAGCCGCACGGAGAAGCAAAAGGAGGAGACGAGCGGAACAGCTTGAAAAAACCTCTCCCCATCCCCATCTCGGGACATGGCCGACACCGCATTCAGCGGTGCGCTTCCCTGCCCCCTCCGGTTCATCGAGGGGGAGCTTTCCTTGGGAACGCCGGCCTTTTGGGGGCATGCCCGTTCCGGGGCCGGTCCCGCTTATCGGAGCCTTGCCGGGCGGTGTCCGCCGCAATGGCTCCCGTTTCAAGACGCCACACTCACAACGAGCCGGCCGGCCCCGAGTCCATCGGTCAGCCCATCCGGCCTGGAGGATTTTTCATGACGACCCCGATCCTGTCGACCGCTTCGCATTCCACCGGCCATTTCGCCGCCCAGTCCGCGCTTGCGCCGGGCCATCTGGCCGCCACCCGCCGTTCCGTCCACGCCGCTGCCGGCCATTTCGCCGCAGTTGACGGCAAAAAGTCGGATTTCCGCTCCAATCCCGAGCCGTCCGGCTTGACCCGGGGCGAACTGCGGCAGATTGTGCTCGACATCCTGGGCTGAGACTCTCGGCCCGGGCTCGTCCCTTTCTACCCCTCCACAGCCATAGGAGATCACCATAGCCAAGCTCTACGACGCGGACCCCGTCCGCGAAGGCCCGCGCCTCAACCGTGAAATCACCGCCCGGATGGTCCGCCTCGTCGGCGCCGACGGCGAGATGGTCGGCGTGGTGCCGCTCCGCCAAGCGCTGGAAGCCGCCGCAGATGCCGACCTCGACCTCGTCGAAGTGGCGCCCCAGGCGGATCCGCCTGTCTGCAAGATCCTCGATTACGGCAAGTTCCGCTTCGAGGAGCAGAAGAAGGCCAACGAGGCGCGGAAGAAGCAGAAGATCATCGAGCTGAAGGAAATCAAGCTTCGGCCGAACATCGATGATCACGACTACGAAGTGAAGATGCGCTCCGCCATCCGCTTCATCGAGGAAGGCGACAAGGTCAAGATGACCATGCGCTTCCGCGGTCGCGAGATGGCGCACCAGGATCTCGGTCTGAACGTGCTCGTCCGCGTGCGCGACCAGCTCCAGGACATCGCCAAGGTCGAGCAGATGCCCCGGGTCGAAGGCCGCATGATGGTCATGGTGCTGGCCCCGCGCTGAGCGCGGGTCCGGCCCTTGCCAAGGGGGCCATGCGGGGCGGTTCGCCGCCCCGCCCCTTTTTCCCCGCCTCCTCCCCCGTTTCCTTCCCCCGCCTCTGTTCCCGCTGCCGGACCCTATTCCGACCGGTCCCGGTCCCGACGATTGAAAATCCCGTCCCGGATTTCTCGAGGGGCCCTTTTAGGAATATTTCGCATGATGCAGCGGATTAATACCTGACTATTCGCATTGGGTTATTGACCCTGCCGGTATCGACCGAGGATCATCGGGAGCTTTGTTTCCTTTCCCTCCCGTGTTCCGGAAAGTCGTTGTTATGAAGGTTGAACACGCCACGTCCGCCTGGGAGCCCATCTCCGGCGAACGGCGGTTCCAGCTCTTGGTCGACAGTGTCGCCGATTACGCGATCTATCTGCTCGACCCGAACGGGATCGTCAGCAGCTGGAATTCCGGAGCCGCGCGCTTCAAGGGCTACAGGGCCGAGGAGATCATCGGCCGGCATTTCTCCACCTTCTACACGGATGAGGACCGCGCTGCCGGGGTGCCGCAGCGGGCGCTCGCCACCGCCTTGAACGAGGGCCGCTTCGAGGCGGAGGGCTGGCGCGTGCGCAAGGACGGCACCCGCTTCTGGGCCAGCGTGGTGATCCGCGCCGTCCGCGACGAGACCGGCACGCTGATGGGCTTCGCCAAGGTCACCCGCGACATCACCGAACGCAGGATGGCCGAGGAGGCGCTGCGGCGCAGCGAGGAACAGTTCCGCCTGCTGGTCCAGGGCGTGGTCGACTACGCGATCTTCATGCTCGACACCACCGGCCGCATCAGCAGTTGGAATGCGGGCGCGGCGCGGATGAAGGGCTACGGCGCCGGCGAGATCATCGGCCGGCATTTCTCCAGCTTCTACACGGACGAGGACCGCGCCGCCGGAATGCCGCAGCGGGCGCTCGCCACCGCCTTGAACGAGGGCCGGTTCGAGGCGGAGGGCTGGCGCATGCGCAAGGACGGCACCCGCTTCTGGGCCAGCGTCGTCATCGACGCCATCCGCGACGAGACCGGGGTCTTGCGCGGATTCGCCAAGATCACCCGCGACATCACCGAGCGCCGCAAGGCCCAGGAGGCGCTGGACGAGGCGCGCGAGGCCCTGGCCCAGGCGCAGAAGATGGAGGCGGTCGGCCAGCTGACCGGCGGGGTGGCCCACGACTTCAACAACCTGCTGCAGGCGATCGGCAGCAGCCTGGAGCTGATCGAACAGCGGCTGGAATCCGGCCGCACCGACATCGTGCCCTTCGCCGTCACCGCGCGCGCCGCGGTGGATCGTGCCTCCACCCTGACCCGGCGCCTGCTGGCCTTCGCCCGGCGCCAGCCGCTGAAGCCGGAGCGCGCCGACCTGAACGCGCTGGTGGTGGGGCTGTGGGATCTGCTGCGCCGGTCGGTCGGCGAGACGATCCGGCTGGAGCGCCGGCTGGAGGAGCCGTTGTGGCCGGTCCGTGCCGACGTGAACCAGATCGAAAGCGCCCTGCTGAACCTGGTCATCAACGCCCGCGACGCCATGCCCGGCGGCGGCGCCGTGACGGTGGAGACCGCCAACGCCAGCTTCGCCGCGGCCGACCTCGTCAACGATCCCGGGGTGGCGCCCGGCGATTACGTGACGATGACCGTGCGCGACAGCGGGAGCGGCATGCCGCCGGACGTGCTGGCCCGCGTCTTCGAACCCTTCTTCACCACCAAGCCGATCGGCCAGGGCACCGGCCTGGGGCTGAGCCAGCTCTACGGCTTCGCCCGCCAGTCCGACGGCTTCGTCCGCATCGACAGCACGGTCGGCCGGGGCACGGCGGTGCATCTCTGCCTGCCGCGCGATCATGCCGCCTCCGCTCCCGCCCCGGCTCCCGCCCCGGCTCCCGACGACGGAACCGCACCGGCCGAAATCGCCGTTCCGCCGCCGGAGCAGGCCGGGGCCGGCCGCGGCACCGTTCTGGTGGTGGAGGACGAGGAACTGGTCCGCATGCTGCTGGTGGAGGTGCTGGAGGGCGACGGCTACACCACGCTGGAGGCCGCCGACGGCACCGAGGCGCTCGCCCGGCTGAGCGAAGGTGGACCGGTCGATCTTCTGGTGACCGACGTCGGGCTGCCCGGCCTGAACGGCCGCCAGCTCGCGGATATGGCGCAGGCGCAGGCACCGAACCTGAAGGTGCTGTTCCTGACAGGCTATGCCTTCCAGGCCCTGGACGACCGGCCCGGCGACGGGGCCGACGGGCTGGGCCGCAACAGGCGGATGCTGGTCAAACCTGTGGCGGTCGATGCCTTCCGTTCCATGGTAGGCTCCATGCTGTCCGGCGGGTGACGCCCGCCTCAGGACAGCCCCGCCCCTGCCCCCGTCCCTTCCGATGGGGGGGAACGACCACAAAGCCGACAGCGCCCGTGCCGCAGCGGGGCTGCGCCAACCGCCGGACTGAGACGATGCCCCTGCTCGCCCGTGCTTCGACGACGTTGCTCTCCCTGACCGCCTTCCTGGCCCTGCTGCTCTCGGTCCTGCTGGTTTCGCAGCCGGCCTGGGCCAAGGGCAGCCGCAAGGGGGAGTGGGCGCCGGTGGCGGCGGAGATCCTGATGGAGGCGGAGAGCGGCAAGGTCCTGCGGGCGCGCAACGCCGACACCCTGACCTACCCGGCGTCGCTGACCAAGATGATGACGCTGATGCTGACCTTCGAGGCGCTGGACCGCGGCACGCTGCGGCTGAACCAGCGGCTGGTGGTGTCGCGGCACGCCGCCTCGATGCCGCCGTCGCGGCTGTGGCTGTCGCCCGGCAGCACCATCACGGTGGAGCAGGCGATCCTGGCCCTGATCACCCGCTCCGCCAACGACGTCGCGGTGGTGCTGGCGGAGGCGCTGGGCGGCAGCGAGTCGGCCTTCGCCCAGAAGATGACGGCGCGCGCCCGCGCGCTCGGCATGCGCCGCACGGTGTTCCGCAACGCGTCCGGCCTGCCCGACCGGCTGCAGCGGACGACGGCGCGGGACATGGCGATCCTGTCCCGTGCCCTGATCCGCCGTCATGCCGGCCACTACGCCTATTTCCAGCGCCGCAGCTTCGACTGGCAGGGCACGACGGTCCACAGCCACAACCGCCTGATGGCGCGCTATCCCGGCATGGACGGCATCAAGACCGGCTACATCGCCGCCTCCGGCTTCAACCTCGCCGCCTCGGCCGTGCGGGACGGCCGCCGCCTGATCGCCGTGGTGATGGGCGGCCGCAGCGCCGCCACCCGCGACGACCGCGTCGCCGACCTGCTGGACATCGGCTTCAAGCGCCCGACCAGCCCGGCCAAGCCGGCGCCCGCCGCCCCGGATCTGGTGATCACCAAAAGGAGTTCGTCTGCCGCCGAGCGCAGCACGGCGGTGAGCGTCGCCGTGCCCTCCGCGAAGCCCCCCGCCTCCAATTCCTCCGCCTCCAATTCCTCTGCCGGCGGACGCTGGTCCATCCAGGTCGGTGCCTTCGCCAGCCGTGCCGCCGCGGTGCGCAGCGCCGGGGACTCGGCCAAGCGCCTGGGGGCGCTCGCCGACGGCGCCAGCCCCGAGGTCGTCCATTCCGGCGGTCTCTACAAGGCCCGGCTGACCGGCTTCCCCGCCGAGAGCGCCGGCGCCGCCTGCGCCGCCCTGAAGGCCGCCGGCCATGGCTGCTTCGCGGTGCGGGGGCAGTAATACATCGCGCGGCGCCGCCTACAGCGCCGTCGTGATGTGTCCGATCAGCGCAGAGGGCGGGATGGGCTTGGACAGGATGCGGATGCCGGGTTCGGCGCCCAAATCCTGCAGCACCGCCTTCTCGGCATAGCCGGTGACGATCAGGACCGGCAGATCGGGGCGGTGGCGGCGGGCGAGGCGGGTCAGATCGGCGCCGGTCATGCCGGGCATGGCGAAGTCGGTGACCAGGATGCCGATGCGGTCATCCTCCTCGAGCAGGGCCATGGCTTCCTCGCCGGTGGCGGCCTCCGTCACCGTCATTCCCGCCTCGGCCAGCACCGCGGCGTTCGCCATGCGGACCAGGGCGTCGTCCTCCACCAGCAGGACGCGGGCGGGTTCGGCCGGCAGGGGCGGCGGTTCGGCGGCGGAAACGCCTTCGGCTGGCGTTTGGGCCGGCGTTTCGGCAGGCGTTTCGGCCGGAGAATCGACCGGGGCATGGGGCAGGTACAGGGTGACGGCGGTGCCAAGCCCGAGATGGCTTTCCAGGCGCATGCCGCCGCCGGACTGGGCGGTCAGGCCATGCACCATGCTCAGCCCCAGCCCGCTGCCCTGCCCCACCGGCTTGGTGGTGAAGAAGGGTTCGCAGGCCCGCGCCAGCACGTCCGCCGGCATGCCGGCCCCGCTGTCGCGCACGGTCACGGCGACATAGCCGCCGGGCGCCAGGGCGGGTGAAATACCCTCCTCCGCCGCCTTGTCCTTCACCGACAGGCTGGTGACGGCGATGGTCAGGGTGCCGCCGTCCGGCATGGCGTCGCGGGCGTTGATGGCGAGGTTCAGCAGGGCGATGTCGAACTGGTGGGGATCGACCAGGGCGGGCGGCACGGCGGCGTCCCGGTCGATGCGGATGCGGATGGCGCCGCCCAGCGTGCGTTCCAGCAGCGTGGCCATCCCCTCCACCTGGGCGCCGAGATCGACCGGGGCTGGGGCCAGCCGCTGGCGGCGGGCGAAGGCCAGCAGATGCTGGGTCAGGGTGGCGCCGCGGTCGACCGCCTGGCTTGCGACCTCCAGCGCCCGCCGGGTCTCCGTCCTCCGGATCTCGCCGCCGGCCTCCAGCAGATGCAGGCCGGAGCGCACCGCCTGCAGCAGGTTGTTGAAGTCGTGGGCCACCCCGCCGGTCAGCTGGCCCAGCGCCTCCATCTTCTGCAGCTGGCGGACATGCTCCTCCGCCTCGTCGCGGGCCTCGACCGCCTGCCGGCGCTCGCTGAGCGCGCGGTTGGCGGTCTCGTAGGCGAGGAACTGGCGCGCCATCGCCCACAGCATCAGGGCGAGGGCCACCGTGCTGACCAGCCCGGCGGCGGCGATGACCATTGCCTGGCTTTCCCAACGGGCCAGAATTTCCCCCCGCGTCCGGCTGACGGCGACGACCAGCGGGTAGCTGCGCAGCTCCTGGAAGGACAGGATGCGGTCCTTGCCGTCGACCGAGCGCTCCAGGGTGGAGGTGCCGAACCCGACCTGGGCGAGCTGCCTCTCGATCTCGGGATCGGGGGTGATGGTCCCGATCTTGTCGGGCACCGCCGGGAACCGCGCCAGCAGCATGCCGTCGCGCCACCACAGGCTGAAGCCGCTGCCCGGCGCAACATGGAGGCTGCGGTAGAACTGCTCGAAATAGGACAGGCGGATGGCCGCGACGGCCAGCCCGACCAGCCCGCCGTTCGGGTCGTTGACGCGGCGGGCGATGTAGAGCGTCCATTCCTGGGTGACGAAGCTCTTCGTCGGCCGGCTGAGATAGGCGCGGCCCGGATCGGCGTCCTTGAGCGCGAGGTAATAGTCGCGCTGGGAGAGGTCGAGCGCCGGGGCCGGGAAATGGCGGGTGAAGTTGACCAGGGTGCCGTCGGCGGCGATCAGGCTCAGCGCCTCCATCTGGGGCAGGCTGGAGGCCTTGGCCTTCAGGATTTCATGCAGCTGCCGATCCGTCCGCAGCCGCTTGAAGGCCTCGGGGCTGCGCCGGTATTCGGCCGGGATCTGCTCGGCGACGCCCTCGACGGTCAGGTCGATGCCTTCGAGGCTGCGCGCCGTCTGCTCCGCCATCGAGGCGTTGAGCGTGCGCAGGCCCAGCATGGATTCGGCCACCGTCTCGTCATGCAGCCGGTCCAGGATCACCGCGGTGCCGCCGCACAGCGCCGCCAGCACGGCCAAGCCAAGCGCCCCGATGCGCTGAAGCGGACGGTTCGTCTTCAGAAGCCGCAGCATGATGCCCGCCTCAAGTCCACCGCCACCACCGTTCCCGCCCTCTGTCCAGGCCGTCTTGTCCCGGTCATGTCCCCGTTACCGTCGCCATGACGATCCGCTCCCCTCCGTGCCGCCCCCGTGCGGGATTCGGCGCCCGCCTGGCCGGAGGCGAGGAAGGGTTCGACACTGCACGGGCACGACTATAGACACCCCCATCGGCCGGGCAACCGGCTCCAGGTCATAGAGCCCGGCCTAATGCTGCGACGCTTTGCCCCGATGGCTCCCGCTGCCGCCTTCCGCCGCCGCCTTCCGCCCGTGTCTTCCTCTGCCGTCTTTCAGTGCCGGTCGTGCAGGCAGTGGGCGTGGTCGGCCAGCACCTCGATCACGTGGCATCTGCGCACCTCGCCCTGGTCGCAGCCCTCCACCATCCGCCGCACCTCGTCGCGCAGGGCCTCCAGCCGGGTGATCCTGGACTCGATCTCGGCCAGATGGGCGCGGGCCAGCAGGTCGGCCTCGCGGCAGGGCCGGGACGGATCGTCGGCCAGGGTCAGGAGCTGGCGGATCGCCTCGACCTCGAAGCCCAGCTCGCGGGCATGGCGGATGAAGCGCAGGCGGCCGACCGACGCCTCGTCGTAGGTGCGCCGGTTGCTGCCGGTGCGCGGCGCCTCCGGCAGCAGGCCGATGCTCTCGTAATAGCGGATGGTCGGGATCTTCACGCCGGCCCGCTTGGCGAGCGCGCCGATGGCCAGGACCGATTTGGGGGCCGAGGTGGGGGCCGGGTTGGGCATGGCGGTTCTTTTTCCCTCTTGATCCTCCAGTCGCTGGAGATTTTAGCCTCATGCGACGCTGCCGACAACGCACCAGGATCGAGGAGCTTCATCATGCATGGAATGAAGGACGGGGGCCGGGTCGGGGATGTGACCTTGCGCACCAGCCGCTACCGGGTTTCCGGCATGGATTGCGGATCCTGCGCCGCCAAGATCGAGACCGCCTTGCGCCGGGTGCCGGGCATCCGGGAGGTGCGGGTGTCGGTGCCGGGCGGAACGGTGACCATCGCCCACGAGGCGGCGCTGGGGAGCGACGCCGTGGTCCGGCCGCTGTCCGCCCTCGGCTATGGCGCCGCCCCCGCCGATCCGGCGGCGGAGGCCGCGGCGCCGGCCTGCGGCGGGGGCGGCTGCGGGCATGGCCACTCCGACGCCGCCCATGCCCATACTCATTCCCACTCCCATGCCGATCCGGCCGAGGGGCCCTGGTGGCGCGGGCGCAAGGCGGTGCTGACGCTGGCGGCCGGTGCCGCGCTCGCCGCCGCGACGCTTGTCGGCCTGCTGGTGCCGGAGACGGAGCGCTGGGCCTTCCCGCTGGCGCTGATGGTCGGGCTGGTCCCGGTGGCGCGGCGCGCCCTGGCGGCGGCGCGGGCCGGCACGCCCTTCTCGATCGAGACGCTGATGACGGTCGCGGGCGTCGGCGCGCTCGTCATCGGCGCGGTGGAGGAGGCGGCGACGGTCCTGGTCCTCTTCCTGGTCGGCGAATTGCTGGAAGGGGTGGCGGCCGGCCGGGCGCGGGCGGGCATCCGCGGCCTGACGGCGCTGGTTCCCGACACCGCCCTGCTGGTGCGGGACGGGGCCGCCCCGCAGGCGGTTCCCGCCGCCGGGCTGGCGGTCGGCTCCGTCATCCTGGTCCGCCCCGGCGACCGGGTGGCGGCCGACGGCATCGTGCTGTCCGGCAGCAGCGCCGTCGACGAATCCCCCGTCACCGGGGAGAGCGTGCCGAAGCCCAAGGGCGCGGGCGATCCGGTCTTCGCCGGCACCATCAACGCCGACGGCGCGCTGCGCGTCCGCGTCACCGCCGCGGCGCGCGACAACACCATCGCCCGCACCGTCCGGCTGGTGGAGGAGGCGCAGGAGAGCAAGGCCCCGACCGAGCGGCTGATCGACCGCTTCGCCCGCTTCTATACGCCGGGCATCGTCGCGGTGGCGGTGCTGGTCGCCGTGGTGCCGCCGCTGGTGTTTGGCGGCGGCTGGACCGAGTGGATCTACCGCGCCCTGGCGGTCCTGCTGATCGGCTGCCCCTGCGCGCTGGTGATCTCCACCCCGGCGGCCATCGCGGCCGGCCTGTCCAACGGCGCCCGGCGCGGCCTGCTGCTGAAGGGCGGCGCGGTGCTGGAGGCGCTCGGCCGCATCACCACCGTCGCCTTCGACAAGACCGGCACCCTGACGGAGGGCAAGCCCCGCGTCACCGACCTGATCCCTTTGCGCGGTGGCGGGGGCGGCGGGAGCGAGGCGGAGCTGCTGGCCGCCGCCGCGGCGCTGGAGGCCGGGTCGAGCCACCCGCTGGCCCGTGCCATCCTGGCCGCGGCGGCGGAGCGCGGCATCGCCCCGCCGGCGGCGGACGAGGTCGCCGCCCTGCCCGGCGCCGGGCTGCAGGGCCGGGTCGGGGGGCTTGCGGTGGCGTTGCTGTCGCCCAACGCCGCCGCCCCGTCCCTGAGCGCGGAACAGGCGGAGCGGGTCGCGGCCCTGGCGCAGGCGGGCAAGACGGTCTCGGTCCTGCTGGTGGACGGACAGGCCGCCGGGGTGATCGCGCTGCGCGACGAGCCGCGCGCCGACGCCCGCCAGGGCATCGAGGCGCTGGACCGCGCCGGCATCCGCTCGCTGATGGTCACCGGCGACACCGCCCAGATCGCCGGGGCGGTCGCCGGCCTGCTGGGGGTGGAGGCGCATGCCCAGCTGCTGCCGGAGGACAAGCTGCGCATCGTCCGCGACCTTCAGGCCGGCGGGCAGCGGGTGGCGAAGGTCGGCGACGGCATCAACGACGCCCCGGCGCTCGCCGCCGCCGATGTCGGCATCGCGATGGGCGGCGGCACCGACGTGGCGCTGGAGACGGCCGACGCCGCCATCCTGCACGGCCGGGTCGGCGACGTGGCGGCGATGGTGGCGTTGTCACGCCGCACCATGGCCAATATACGTCAGAACATCGCATTGGCCCTGGGGTTGAAGACGGTGTTCCTGGCAACCACCGTTCTTGGCGTCACCGGGCTCTGGCCCGCGATCCTGGCGGACACCGGCGCCACCGTGCTGGTCACCGCGAATGCCCTGAGGCTTTTGTCCGTCCGGTCGTGAACGGATGACGCAAGAAACTGATTTGATTTGGAGATTTCCGATGATGATGACGCGGCGGACGATGGTGTGGGGGACGGCTGCCGCCGTCCTGACGCTCGGCCTCGGAGCCGTGGCGCTGCCGGACATGGTCCGCGCCGCCCCCTCTCCCGCTCCCGCCGGGGCTGCGGCGGTGGAGGTCTGGAAGTCGGCGGGCTGCGAATGCTGCGACGGCTGGGTGCGGCACATGCGCGCGGCCGGATTCGACGTCACCGTCCATACCGTCGATGACATGACGCCGGTGCGGCGGGCCGCCGGGGTCCCGGAGGAGTTGGAATCCTGCCACACGGCGCGGGTCGGCGGCTATGTGGTGGAAGGCCATGTGCCGGCGGCCGACGTGAAGCGCCTGCTGACAGAACGGCCCATGGCCCGCGGGCTGTCGGCGCCCGGCATGCCGCAGGACGCCCCCGGCATGGACATGGGCACCGGCCAGCCCTATCAGGTCGTGCTGTTCGGCGGTGCCGGCGGGCCGCAGGTCTTCGCCCGCCATTGATGCCGACAGGGCCGGGAAGAGGCGGCGCTCACGCCGCCTCCGCCACCGGGTTGGCCGGCGCGGCCTTGCGCGAGCGGACAAGCAGGCCGTTGACCATGGCCTGCCCCGGCAACTCGACGAAGCGGTAGGTCAGGGCCGACAGGCCGATCACCGCCAGCAGATAGCCGACGCCGAACAGATCCATCACCCAGGCATTGCCGAAGGCGATCAGCCGGTCGGTCTCGCCGCCGATCTGGCGTTCGACGAACAGCGGCCGGCCGACGATCCCCTGCGCCACCATCGTGCCCTTCTGCAGCACGGCGATCACCAGGGCATGCACCATGTAGATCGAGTAGGACCAGGCGCCCAGCCGCTGGAAGGGGGATGTCGCCAGCAGGCGGGAGACCGGCCCGGCTTCGAAGGCGAACACCAGCACCACCAGTCCGAACAGCAGCGGCGCCGCCAGCGACAGGGCGTTGCTCCCCGCCGCCGAGACGAAGACGATCACCGCCAGCAGCGCAGCCGCCTCGGCCAGCCCGCCGGCATGGCGGGACAGCCGCCTGTCGCCGACCGCCTGATACAGCCGATAGACGATACAGCCGGTGAAGAAGCCGTAGAGGCAGCGGAAATAGCCGTAGTCGATGCTGGTGTCGATGTGGTTGGCCGAGAGCCCCATCACCACGCCGGCGCCGAGGGCGGCAAGCGCCACCATCGCCGCGATCAGCATCCGCGTCCGCCGCAAGGCCAGGAACAGGATGGCGAAGGTGATGTAGACGAAGAACTCCGCGCTGATCGACCAGCTCGGGATGTTCCAGGTCCATTGGTCCTCCACCCCCAGCGCATGGACCAGCGCCAGGTTGCTGACCAGGGCCGACGGGGCGAAGGCGCCGGTGAAGGCGGCATTTCCCGCCGCCGGTCCGGAAAATGCCTTCATGCTTTCCAGCGCCACGAAGGCCAGCAGCACCGCGGCATGCAACGGCCAGACCCGGCCGAAGCGGCGGACCAGGAAGGCCCTTGCCTCCGCCGACCCGCCGAGGCGGCCGGAATAGGCGTGGATGATGACGAAACCACTCAGAACAAAAAAGAAATCAACAAAAAGGTAACTGCCGCGCACGAAGCCGAAAAGGTGGAGATGATTGAGTGTGTGCAAATGATATAGGGCCACGCATAACGCGCAAAGACCGCGCCATCCGTCGAGTACCGGGAACCGCATAGGGAGCCTCCGGGTTTTCTGTTCAAAGGCGCTTCTTGGAAAATCTGCTTGCAGGGGATAGAAAAGCCTACGACTGATTGCGCATGACCGGAAGGACGCGGGAGGTTTATTCCAAAGGATCGCCGCGCCTATCTAAGACGTTCTATGTCGTTCCACCTCTCGTACAGGTGGTTCTCTGTCATGGCCCGACGGCAGATGCTCCATGGCCGCCGGGATAAATGGGCCGCCATGGTTCTGCCTTTGGCTTTCCCATCCCGCCCGCCGTGCTGCGGATGGGGGAAAAACAACCGGAATCAGTGATGTGCTCGTCGTCCGGCTGGCGGTGGCTGGCTCCCCGGCTTGAGGCGTGGCTGTGTCAGCGGATGGCCTCGACCTCAGCGCCGCTCCCGGAGCAGACTTCGGAGCGGGCGAGGATGCCGGCGACCAGGGCGTCGAGATTGCCGCCGCGGTAGAGCGTGCCCTCGATGCCCGCCCGCTGCGCCGCCTGGACGTCGGTCTCGCGGTCGCCGATCAGGAAGCTGCCCCGCGGCTCCACCGGCCACTCCGCCATCGCCCGCAGCAGCATCCCCGGCTCCGGCTTGCGGCAGCGGCAGTCGGTGCGGTAGGGCGGCTCGCCGTGATCGGGATGGTGCGGGCAGTGATAGAAGGCGTCGACATGGGCGCCGGCGGCGCGCAGTTCCTCCTGCATCCAGCGATGCAGCGTGCGCACATGCTCCTCGCCGTAGAGGCCGCGGGCGACCCCGCCCTGGTTGGTGACGACGAACACCAGGAAGCCGGCATCGTTCAGCCGCTTCACCGCCTCCCTGGCCCCCGGCATCCAGGTGATCTGGTCGGGGCGGTGCGCGAAGCCGATGTCCTCGTTCAGCACGCCGTCGCGGTCGAAGAAGGCGGCCCTGCGGCGGCCGTCGCCGGCAGCGGCGCTCCGGGCCGGGGCGATGTCGTCGGGCATGCGCAGCTCCTCGCAGAAAGCAGTCGGTCCGGTGGTCCGGCCGGGTCGAAAAGCCGCCTGCCCAAGCGTCTTGTCAACCAGTGTCTTGTCAGCCCGCATCTCGTCACAAAGCCAGTTCACCGCCTATCCACCGCCCGGACGATCATCAGAACAGCACAAGACAATATGCCATGATTTCATGAAAACATATCTGATCCATCATCGCCCCGTCAGTTCCGTCCTCCTTCGATCCGGCGCACGCAGCCCAGCAGCAGAACGTCCAGGTTCAAAGGCGCCAGGTCGACGTGGATGGTGTCGAAGCCGAGATCGCGCGCCCGGAGCATCAGGTCATGGTTCGATGCCACGATGGACAGCAGGACAGGGCGCGCCGTGCCCCGGATCGCCGCCAGCCGGTCGAGAGCCGGCGGCCAGGGCGTAACCGTCCCCCGGCGCTCCGTCTCCCCCAGCACGATCAGGTCGGGAACGATCCTTGGAGATGGAATGGTCGTGGGCGCCAGCAACTCCAGCCCTTCGCCCATGGTGCCGACCGCCACGGCCCGCCATTCCAGTGTCTCCAGGTAAAGCCGCAGCCCCTCGCGCAGCAGGGAGTTGCGGTCGGCGACCAGCGCCCAGCGCACCCGGCCTTCCGCGCGGGGGACCGGCCTTGCGGTGGGCGATGACGGCGTGCGGCCATCGGTCATGGCGACGATCATGGCGGTGGCTCCGGTTTCGGCGGCTCCTGTTTTGGGCGGCTCCTGTTTTCAGCGGGGACTCCCACATCAACGACTTTTGAGGAAAATCCCGGCGATCCGCATCCTTCACATGACGGAAGAACCTTCGTCCGATGGTAGTATGCAACCGATTGGCCTTGAGGGGCGGTGATTGAAAACGGGAAATTGTTCAACGAGGGTGGAGTTCTCCCATGGGTCAATTGGATGACCGGCTGATCGAGGACATCTACGACACGGTGACATTCCCCGAGCGCTGGGGAGGAGTCCTGGAGCGGCTCTGCGCGTCGGCCGACGCCACGCACGGCTTCCTGTTCACGGCGGCGCCCACCCAGGATGCCCGGACCATGGCGCTATGGGCGCGCCACAACATCTCCGATGCGCTGTTCGGCGATTACGCGACCCATTTCCGCCATCGCGACCTCTGGGCCAACGCGGCGGCGGCGCAGGGCCTGCTGGATTGCTGCGTGGTTCGCCGCGGCGAGGAGTTGGTGGCCGAGGCGGACCTCCACCGCTCGATGATCTTCAACGACATGCTGAAGCGGGAGGGGATGGGGCGGCTGTGCTCCGTCTCGCTGGCCGACGGCGGGGAGCTGACGCCGATGCAGCCGGTGCTGAGCCTGTTCCGCTCCGCCGACAGGCCGCCCTTCCCCGAGGAGACGGTGCGGCTCCTGCAGGACTGCGCCCCCCATCTTCAGCGCGCGATGCGGCTGCGCGTCCGGCTGTGGGCGCGCCGGGACGGCCGGGAGGAGGAGACCGCCTGGAGCGCCCGCATGATCGACGGCCTGCCGATGGGGGTCGTCCTGCTCGACGCCGCCGGGCGGACGGTCGCCGTGAACCGGGCCGGACAGGCGATGATCGACGCGCGCGACGGGCTGCGGATCGTGCAGGGCCGCCTGCAGGCGGAACAGGGGGGCGACGCCCGCCGGCTGGCGCATATGCTGGAGGCGTCGCTGTCGGGCGGTGGAAGAGCGGCCGGCCGGGCCGGAACCGCGCATTCACTCCTCGGCCTGCAGGGAGCCGACCTCCGGGTGTCGCGCCCCTCCGGCCGGGCGCCCTATCTGCTGACCGTCCTTCCGCTGTCGCACGAGGCGGCGGAGCCGTATGGCGGCGGCGAGCGGACCCGGGCCGCCGTCTACATCGTCGACCCGGCCGCCGTGGCGCCGGGGCTGCAGGCCCGGCTGGGCGCCCTGTTCGGCCTGACGCCGGTGGAAGCCCGGCTGGTCGCCGACCTGCTGGCCGACCTGACCCCGGCGGAAAGCGGCGGCCGCCGCGGCGTCGCGATCAGCACGGTGCGCAGCCAGCTGCGCAGCATCTTCACCAAGACCGGAACCACCCGCCAGAGCGAGCTGATGAACCTGGTCAACCGCTGCCTGATGCTGCCGGAGACCGGGACATGAACGGCGGGGGTGATACCGCCGAGCGTAAGTCCTGACTTATGCTCGGAGGTAAAGGCCGCGACTGCGGCCCCGCAGGCCCATGCCTGCGAAGGCAAGCGGCCGGACGGCCGCGCCCGCCGTCTGAGGGCGAGCGTAAAGTCTGATGTGTCAGACTTTACGCTCGATGATATGAGAGGCGCCCTATGGCAGGGCCGACACCAGCAGGAGGCCGAGATAGATGCCGATGAACAGGCCCAGCACGATGCCGTAATCGGCATCGGTCATCGGATTGGAATCGGGGTCGAATTGCCGCATGGGTACGCCTTTTGCGCCGTCTTTCCTGCCTGAATAGCAGTCGGCGGCGCGGCGGCGTTGGGACATCGGCGGGGCATGGGGGATTCAGAGGATCCAGGGGGGCCAGGGCATGAAGGACGGGCGGCATCCGGGGCCGGTCCCGGCGAACCGGCCCGCCGCTGCGGATCAGGTGGAGCTTTCCGCCTCGCCGGTGATGGCGGGCTTCGTCGGCATGTCCTCGGCAAGCGCGCGGTAGGCCAGTCCGCTCACCAGGCCGCCGACCAGCGGGGCGACCCAGAAGAGCCAGAGCTGCTGCAGCGCCCATCCGCCGACCACCAGCGCCGGGCCGGTGCTGCGTGCCGGGTTCACCGAGGTGTTGGTGACCGGGATGCTGATCAGGTGGATGAGGGTGAGCGCCAAGCCGATGGCCAGCGGCGCGAAGCCGGCCGGCGCCCGCCGGTCGGTGGAGCCGAGGATCACCAGCACGAAGAAGAAGGTCAGCAACGGCTCGATCACCATGGCCGAGGTGATGCTGTACTGGCCGGGCGAATGCGCACCATACCCGTTGGCCGCGAGGCCGTTGACGGCCAGGCTGTAGTCGGCCTTGCCGGTGGCGATGAAATAGAGGACCAGGGCCGCCGCGAAGCCTCCGACCACCTGGGCCAGCACATAGGGCAGGATGTCCTTGGCCGGAAACCGCCCCCCTGCCCACAGCCCGACCGTCACCGCCGGGTTCAGGTGGCAGCCGGAGATGTGGCCGATGGAATAGGCCATGGTCAGGACGGTGAGGCCGAAGGCGAAGGAGACGCCGAGCAGTCCGATCCCGACCTCCGGGAAGGCGGCGGCGAGCACGGCGCTGCCGCAGCCGCCGAAGACCAGCCAGAATGTCCCGAGAAATTCAGCGGAACTGCGCCGAACCATATTCATGTCGTCCCCTCACTGCTGTCAGGGTTCCCGAAGGCCGGCGGACGCCGGTAAGACGACGAGCATAAATCCGCCCCGACGGCAGGGAGTCCGCGCGTTCGGACAGGAGGTTATGGCAGAAGAACAGGAAAGGGGTGGAAAGACGGGGGCCGGCAGGCCGCCAGCCCCTGTCCGCCTCCATCTGCGACTTCCGCCCGCCGCATGAGGATCGCGCGGCGGCCACGCGAACTTCAGGGCCGCCGGTCGCTCCGTCGCCCGACGGACCGACGGACCGACGGCTCCGACAGGCTGACGAAATATATGGCGCGTATATTTTCGGGCATCGCCGCCCCCCATCGAATCTATACGCGGCTCCGGCGCACCCTTGCCGGGCTGGAGTTTTCCCCGCCCGCCTTCCTTGTCGATGACCGCGCGGGAGAGGTCCGGCCCCGTTCCGCTTGATCCAGCTTATCCCCCCGGCGCTGAGCCGGCGCGATGACCGGGGCCAAGGGGAAGGCAACCCCGGAGACCCGAACCATGCTCGACCTTCTGTTCCTGGCGCTCACCGTCGGCTTCTTCGCCGCGGCGGTGGCCTATGTCCACGCCTGCGACCGGCTGTGAGGAGGCGGCGATGATCCTCGATTACGCGTTGGCCGGCCTCGTGACCGTCGGGCTGCTGGCCTATCTGGTCTATGCCCTGGTCCGGCCCGAACGGTTCTGAGGAGTCCCATCCCATGACCGTCAACGGCTGGATCCAGATCCTGGTCTTCATCGCCCTGGTCGTCGCGGTGACGCGGCCCCTGGGCGGCTTCATGACGCGCGTCTTCACCGGCGAGCGCACGCTGCTCTCCCCCATCGTCGGACCCGTCGAACGCGGTCTCTACAGGCTGGCCGGCGTGGACGAGCGCACCGAACAGCATTGGGTGAGCTACGCCGTGTCGATGCTGCTGTTCAGCGCCGCCGGCATGCTGCTGCTCTACGCCCTGCAGCGGCTCCAGGCCGTTCTGCCGCTGAACCCGCAGGGCATGGCGGCGGTGCCGGCCGACCTCGCCTTCAACACGGCGGCCAGCTTCACCACCAACACCAACTGGCAGAATTACGGCGGCGAGACCACCATGGGCCATCTGGTCCAGATGGCCGGGCTGACCTTCCACAATTACGTCTCGGCCGCCGCCGGCATCGCGCTCGCCGTCGCGCTGGTCCGCGGCTTCGCCCGCGCGTCGGCCCGCACCATCGGCAATTTCTGGGTCGACCTGACCCGCGCCACGCTCTACGTCCTGCTGCCGATCTGCCTCGTCTATGCGCTGTTCCTGGTGTGGCAGGGCGTGCCGCAGACGCTGGCCGGCGCGGTGGACGCCGCCACGCTGGAGGGCGCCGGTCAGACCATCGCGCTCGGCCCCGTCGCCTCGCAGGAGGCGATCAAGATGCTGGGCACCAACGGCGGCGGCTTCTTCAACGCCAACTCCGCCCATCCCTTCGAGAACCCCAACGCCCTGACCAACCTCGTCCAGATGCTGTCGATCTTCGCGATCGGCGCCGGGCTGACCAACCTGTTCGGCCGCATGGTCGGCGACGAGCGGCAGGGCTGGGCGATCCTGGCCGCCATGGGCCTGCTCTTCGCCGTCGGCGTCTCCGTCGCCTATTGGGCGGAGGCCCAGGGCAACCCCGCCTTCGCCGCCTTCGGCATCGACGGCATCGCCGGCAACATGGAGGGCAAGGAGGCCCGCTTCGGCATCGCCGCGTCCGCCCTGTTCGCCACCGTCACCACCGCCGCCTCCTGCGGCGCGGTGAACGCCATGCATGACAGCTTCATGCCCTTGGGCGGCATGGTGCCGATGATCAACATGATGCTGGGCGAGATCATCGTCGGCGGCGTCGGCGCCGGCCTCTACGGCATGCTGCTGTTCGCCATCGTCGCGCTGTTCGTCGCCGGGCTGATGGTCGGCCGCACGCCGGAGTATCTCGGCAAGAAGCTGGAGGCGAAGGAGGTCAAGATGACCATGCTCGCCATCCTCTGCCTGCCGCTGATGATGCTGGGCCTCACCGCCGCCGCCGTGGTGCTCGACACCGGCACCGCGTCGATGGCGAACCCCGGCCCGCACGGCTTCTCCGAGGCGCTCTACGCCTATGTCTCCGGTGCCGCCAACAACGGCAGCGCCTTCGGCGGGCTCGCCGGCAACACGCCCTGGTACAACGTCACCATCGCCATCGCCATGCTGGTCGGCCGTTTCCTGGTCATCGTGCCGATGGTGGCGATCGCCGGCTCGCTGGCATCCAAGACGCGGGCAACGGCATCGGCCGGCACCTTCCCCACCCATGACGGGCTGTTCGTCGGGCTGCTGGTCGGCGTCATCCTGATCGTCGGCGGCCTCACCTTCTTCCCGGCTCTCGCCCTCGGCCCGGTGGTAGAGCATCTGGCGCTGAACGCCGGCACCCTCTTCTGATCGGGGACGCTCCCATGAACGTCAAAAGCAAACGGTCCGGCCGGGGCGCACCGGCCAGATCGGCGGCCAGCACCCTGCTCGATCCCGCCATCCTGCTGCCGGCCATCGGCGGTTCGTTCGCCAAGCTCGACCCGCGCCAGATGATCCGCAACCCGGTGATGTTCTGCGTCGAGGTGGTGGCGGCGCTGACCACGCTGCTGGTCCTGCGCGACGCGCTGACCGGCGCCGGGGTGAGCGGCTTCGCCGTCCAGATCGTCGTCTGGCTGTGGTTCACCCTGCTCTTCGCCAACTTCGCCGAGGCGGTGGCGGAAGGCCGCGGCAAGGCCCAGGCCGCCAGCCTGCGCAAGACCCGCGCCGAGACCACCGCCAGGAAGCTGGAGAACGGCGCCGTCCGCATGGTGCCCGCCACCGCTCTCAAGCCCGGCGACCTCGTGCTGGTCGAGGCCGGCGAGATCATCCCGTCCGACGGCGAGGTGATCGAGGGCGTGGCGTCGGTCAACGAAGCCGCCATCACCGGCGAATCCGCCCCCGTCATCCGCGAGAGCGGCGGCGACCGCTCCGCCGTCACCGGCGGCACCCAGGTGCTCTCCGACCACATCAAGCTGCGCATCACCGCCGCCCCCGGCTCGACCTTCCTCGACCGCATGATCTCGCTGGTGGAGGGCGCCCAGCGCCAGAAGACGCCGAACGAGATCGCGCTGAACATCCTGCTGGCCGGGCTGACCATCGTCTTCGTCATCGTGGTGGCGTCCATCCCCAGCTTCGCCGCCTATGCCGGCGGCTCGGTCGGCGTGCTGGTCCTGGCGGCGCTGTTCGTCACCCTGATTCCGACAACCATCGGCGCGCTGCTGTCGGCCATCGGCATCGCCGGCATGGACCGTCTGGTCCGCTTCAACGTGCTCGCCATGTCCGGCCGCGCGGTGGAGGCGGCGGGCGACGTCGACACGCTGCTGCTCGACAAGACCGGCACCATCACGCTGGGCAACCGGCAGGCCGCCGAGTTCCTGCCGGTCGCCGGCGTCGGCGAGGAGGATCTGGCCGACGCCGCGCAGCTCGCCTCGCTGGCCGACGAGACGCCGGAAGGCCGCTCCATCGTCGTGCTGGCCAAGCAGAAATACGGCATCCGCGCCCGCGCGATGGAGGAGATGCACGCCCATTTCGTCCCCTTCACCGCCCAGACCCGCATCAGCGGAATCGATACCGAGGACACGGTGATCCGCAAAGGCGCGGTGGATGCGGTGCTGGCCTACGTCACCGGGACGCAGCGCGTCTCGGCGGCCGGCGGGCGCGGCGCCATCCCCCTCGGGACCGCCCTGCATCCGGCGGTCGGCCCGGTGGAGCGCGAGATCCTCGCCATCGCCGATCGGGTGTCCAAGGCCGGCGGCACGCCGCTGGCGGTGGCGCGCGACGGCCGGCTGCTGGGCATCATCCACCTGAAGGACATCGTCAAGGGCGGCATCCGCGAGCGCTTCGCCGCCCTGCGCCAGATGGGCATCCGCACGGTGATGATCACCGGCGACAACCCGATGACCGCCGCCGCCATCGCCGCCGAGGCCGGGGTGGACGATTTCCTCGCCCAGGCGACGCCGGAAGCCAAGCTGCAGCTGATCCGCGACGAGCAGGCGAAGGGCAAGCTGGTCGCCATGTGCGGCGACGGCACCAACGACGCCCCGGCGCTCGCCCAGGCCGATGTCGGCGTGGCGATGAACACCGGCACGGTGGCGGCGCGCGAGGCCGGCAACATGGTCGACCTCGACAGCGACCCGACCAAGCTGATCGAGATCGTGGAGATCGGCAAGCAGCTGCTGATGACCCGCGGCGCGCTCACCACCTTCTCCATCGCCAACGACGTGGCGAAGTATTTCGCCATCATCCCCGCCATGTTCCTCGCCTTCTACCCGCAGCTCCAGGCGCTGAACGTGATGGGCCTGCACAGCCCGGAAAGCGCCATCCTGTCCGCGATCGTCTTCAACGCGCTGATCATCGTGGCGCTGATCCCGCTGGCCCTGCGCGGCGTGCGCTACCGCGCGGTCTGGGCGGCTTCCCTGCTCCGCCGCAACCTGCTGATCTACGGGCTGGGCGGGCTGCTGGTGCCCTTCGCCGGCATCAAGGCCATCGACCTGGCCGTCACCGCCCTCGGGCTCGTGTGAGAGGACTCCGACCATGCTGAAGGAACTGCGCCCCGCCCTGGTGATGACCGTCGCCCTGGCGGCCGTCACCGGCCTCGCCTATCCGCTGGCCGTCACCGGCATCGCGCAAAGCCTCTTCCCGCATCAGGCCAACGGCAGCCTGATCGAGCGGAACGGCACGGTGATCGGCTCCGAACTGATCGGCCAGGCCTTCGCCGCCGACCGCTATTTCCACCCGCGCCCGTCGGCGACCGCCGAGACACCCTACAACGCCGCAAGCTCCGGCGGCTCCAACCTCGGCCCGACCAACAAGGCCCTGGTCGAGCGGGTGCAGGCCGAGGCCGGGAGGCTGAAGGCGGAAAACCCCGGCACCCCGGTGCCGGTGGAACTGGTGACCGCCTCGGGCAGCGGCCTCGACCCCGACCTGTCGCCGGCCGCCGCCGACTTCCAGGTGCCGCGCGTCGCCAAGGCGCGCGGCCTGCCGGAGGAGGCCGTGCGCAAGCTGGTCGCCGACAACACCGCGCCCCGCCCGCTCGGCTTCCTCGGCGAGCCGACCGTCAATGTCCTGGCGCTGAACCTCGCTCTGGACCAGGCGGCCGGCAAGGCGGCGGCGGGCCGGTAGGAGGGTGGATGACCGCATGCGCGACACCGGTCCCCATATCCTGGTGGTCGGCGGCGGCCGTGACGGCGGCCCCGGCCGCTCATGCGGCCGAAGCCCGACCGGCGAATGAGGTCGTATCAATCTAAAGCGAATGCGAATTCGCTTTAGACTATCGGCTGGAGACTATCGGCTGGAAATGCCGATCCAGGATGCGGAAGCCGGGAACCGGAGGGGAGCGATGCCATGACCGACGAACACGGCGACCGCACCGGACGGCCATCTCCCGACGCGCTGCTGCGCCAGGCGGTGAAGGACGGGCAGGGCCGGCTCAAGATCTTTCTTGGCGCGGCCCCCGGCGTCGGCAAGACCTTCGAGATGCTGGAAACCGCCCAGGCCAAGCGCCGCGACGGCGTCGACATCGTCATCGGGGTGGTGGAAACCCATGGCCGGCGTGAGACCGAGGCGCTGGTCGCCGGGTTGGAGGCCGTTCCGCGCCGCACGGTCGAGCATAAGGGCCATGTCCTGACCGAAATGGACCTGGACGGCATTCTCGCCCGCCGGCCGAAGATCGTGCTTGTCGACGAACTGGCCCACACCAACGCCCCCGGCGGGCGCCACCCCAAGCGCTATCTCGACGTCGACGAACTGCTGGCGGCCGGCATCGACGTCTACACCACCCTGAACATCCAGCATGTCGAGAGCCTGAACGACGTCGTCGCCAAGATCACCCGTGTCCGGGTCCGCGAGACGGTGCCGGACTCGATCCTCGACCGGGCCGACGACATCGAGGTCGTCGACATCGCGCCCGACGACCTGATCCAGCGCCTTCAGCAGGGAAAGGTCTATGTCCCGCGCACGGCCGAGCGGGCGATCCGGCATTATTTCTCTCCCGGAAACCTGACGGCCCTGCGCGAGCTGGCGCTGCGGCGCACCGCCGACCGTGTCGACGAGCAGCTGCTGACGCACATGCAGGCGCATGCGATTTCCGGGCCCTGGGCGGCCGGCGAGCGCCTGCTGGTCTGCATCAATGAAGACGCCGGCGGCGGCGCCCTGGTGCGCTATGCCCGCCGCCAGGCCGAACGGCTGCGCGCCCGCTGGGGCGCCATCCATGTCGAAACGAGCCGGGCGCTGCGCCTGAGCGAGGCCGAGCGGGACCGCGTCGCCGACACGCTGCGCCTGGTCGAGCGGCTGGGCGGCGAGGCGGTCACCGTGCCCGGCAGCGATGTCGCCGACACCGTCGTCGGCTATGCACGGGCCAACAACGTCACCCACATCGTGATCGCCAAATCCACGCGTCCGCGCTGGTCCGAACTGCTGCACGGCTCCGTGGCGCACAGTCTGATCCGTCGAGCCGGTGACATCAGCGTGCATGTCATCGCCGCCGGTTCCGGCGCCCCGCTTCCCGCCAAGACGGTCAGGACGGAAGAATCCCGGCAGCGGGCCTTTTCCTGGTGGCCCTATGTCGCGAGCACGGGCTATGTCGTGGCGGCGCTGGGCGCCGGCCATGTGCTGCATCGGGTGCTGGCCCTCAACAACATGGCGCTGGTCTTCCTGACCGCCGTGCTGGCGAGCGCCGTCACCGGCGGGCTGGCGCCGTCGCTCTATGCCAGCGTCATCAGCGTTCTGGCCTTCAACTACTTCTTCCTGCCGCCGCTCTACACCTTCACCATTTCCGATCCCGAGAACATCGTAGCCCTGCTGATCTTCGCCGTCGTCTCGGTGATCGCCAGCAACCTGACCGCCCGTGTCCGCGCCCAGGCGGTGACCGCGCGGCTGCGCGCCAAGACGACGGAGGATCTCTACCGGTTCAGCCGGAAGCTGGCCGGCGTGGTGACCATGGACGATCTGCTGTGGGCCACCGCCTATCAGATCGCCGCCATGCTGAAGGTCCATGTCGTGCTGCTGCTGCCCGAGAGCGGCCATGGGGGCGGCCCCGGCGAAGGCGGTGTTGCGGTCCGGGCCGGATATCCGCCGGAGGACGTCATCGGGGATGCCGATCTGGCGGCGGCGGTCTGGGCCTGGGAAAACAACCGGCCGACCGGCAAGGGCTCCGACACGCTGCCCGGCGCCAAGTGGCTGTTCCTGCCGATGCGCACCGGGCGGGGCGCCGTCGGTGTGGTCGGCATCGATACCGGCGGCGGCAAGGGGCGGACGAACGGCTTCCTGACCCCCGACCAGCGGCGGCTTCTCGACGCCCTGATCGATCAGGCGGCCCTGGCGATCGAGCGGGTGACGCTGGCGGAGGATGTCGACCGGAGCAGGCTGGCCGCTGAAACCGAGCGCCTGCGCTCGGCCCTGCTCACGTCGATCTCGCACGACCTGCGCACGCCGCTGGCGTCCATCCTCGGCTCGGCGACCAGCCTCGTCAGCTATGGCCCGATGATGGGCGAGGACGGCCGGCGCGACCTGGCCGCGACGATCCAGGAGGAGGCGGAACGCCTCAACCGCTTCATCGCCAACCTGCTGGATATGACGCGGCTGGAGTCGGGGGCCATCCGGCCGCGCACCGGTGCGGTCGACCTGTCCGAGGTGGTCGGCAGCGCGTTGGAGCGGGTGTCGCGCATCCTCGCCGGCCATCGGGTGGAGGTCGACCTTCCCGCCGACTTGCCGATGGTGGACATCGACGCGGTGCTGATCGAGCAGGCGCTGTTCAATCTGTTGGACAATGCCGGCAAGTATGCGCCGGCCGGGTCGAGGATCACGGTGCGGGGGCGGCGGGACGGCGGGCTGGTCCGCATCGAGGTGCTGGATGAGGGCGGCGGCATTCCGCCGGAGGATGTGGAGCGGATCTTCGACAAGTTCTATCGTGTCCACGCCCAGGACCGGCAGCGCGCCGGCACCGGTCTGGGACTGGCGATCTGCCGGGGCTTCGTCGAGGCGATGGGGGGAACGGTCACCGCCGGCAACCGCCACGACCGGAGCGGCGCCGTCTTCACCCTGACCCTCCCGAAGGCCGCCGATATGCCCGGATATGAAGAGGAAGCCGCCGCATGAAATCGGACTCCATCCCCTTGCGCGTGCTCGTCGTCGACGACGAACCGCCCATCCGGCGCTTTCTGCGCACCAGCCTGTCTGCCCAGGGATACGACATCATCGAGGCGGAGGACGGAAGCAAGGCCATCGAGGACGTGCGCCGGCGGTCCCCCGATCTCCTGGTCCTCGATCTCGGCTTGCCGGGCATCGATGGGCTGGAGGTCATCCGGCGCCTGCGCGGGAGCGGCGTGACCCTGCCGATCATCGTGCTGTCCAGCCGGGTGGACGAGGCCGGCAAGGTCGAGGCGCTCGATCTCGGGGCGGACGACTATGTGACCAAGCCTTTCGGGGTCGAGGAACTGCTGGCCCGCATCCGCACCGCGATGCGTCACAAGCTGCAGCAGCAGGGGGAACGGCCGCTGTTCCGCAGCGGCGACCTGACGGTCGATCTGGTCCGCCGCATCGTCACCGTGAAAGGGGAGGATGTGAAGCTGTCGCCGCGCGAATACGACCTGCTGCGGCTTCTGGTGGCGCATGCCGGCAAGGTGCTGACCCACCGCTTCATCCTCAAGGAGGTGTGGGGTGGTGAAACCGACATCCAGTATCTGCGGATATACATCCGGCAACTGCGGCAGAAGATCGAACCCGATCCGGAACGGCCCCATCACATCCTGACCGAGACGGGGGTCGGCTACCGGCTGCGCACGCCGGACTGACACCGGCCTGCCTGTTGCTGGTTCCGGCGCATGCCGAAGGTGAGCATCTGCGAGCCTTGGCCTGCATATCATGTCATCGAGCGTAAAGCCTGACACATCAGGCTTTACGCTCGATGACATGAAAAGCGTCACAAGCCGGCGGCCCGGGTGAGATTGATGCGGAAGCGGTCGCGGCGGCGCTGGTAGCGCCGGGTCATCTCGGCCGAGGCATGACCGAGATGGCGCTGGACGAAGCGTTCCTCCGCCTCGGCGGCGGTGGCCAGCCCGGCGCGCAGGGAGTGGCCGGCGAAGCGCTGACGGCGCTCTCCCTCCGGCAGGTCGCCGCGGATGCCGGCGGCAAGAGCCGTCGCCTGCACCAGGCGGGCGACATGCTTGTCGGACAGCCGGTCGGTCAGGGCCCGCCTGCCGTCGCGGGCGATGCGGCGGAACAGCGGCCCATGGGCGATGCGGCCCAATTCCATCCAGCTCTTCAGCGCCGCCACCGGGCAGCTCAGCGGCGTGGTTCCCGGCCCGACCTCGACCTCGCGCCAGCCGGTCTTGCCGCGGATGTGCAGGACCAGCCCACCCTCCAGCACCTCGACCCAGCCGCGGCCGTCGTCGGTCTCCCCCGCGCCATGGTCGAGACCGACGATCTCGCTGCGCCGCAGCCCGCCGGCAAAACCGAGCAGCAGGATGGCGCGGTCGCGCACGCCGCGCAGATCGCCGGGCAGGCAGCCGAGCATGCGCAGCAGGTCGGCTGCGAGCAGCGCCTCCTTCCGGACGGGCGGGCGGCCGTGGCTGCGGCGGATGCCGGCCAGCACCTCCTTGATGTGGCGGTCGCCGCGGTCGAGCGGGCAGCCCCGCTGGCGGAAGCTCCAGGCGAGTCCGGACAGCCGGCGCTCGACCGTCGCCGCGCTTCGGGAGCGCCGGCCCGCCGGTGAGGTCTCGGAAGCGAGATCGGCGAGGTAGAGGCCGATCGCCTGTGGGTTGGGTGGCGTTGGAGGAACGCCGCGGCGCAGACACCAGGCGCTGTAGTGGCGCCAGTCGGCGGCGTAGGCGCGCTGCGTGTTCCCGGCCTTGGCGTTGCGGGCATAGGCGCGGGCCTTGTCGGCCAGCTCCGACAGGTGGTCGAGCGCTTGGTTCTGGGAAAGGGCGGGAACGGGGGCGGTGTCTGAGGCCATGGCCGAGCGGGCATCCGGTGTCGGTCTTCTCAACGAGCTTAACCCGCGAAACGTTGATGTCCAAACACTTGGCCCCGCAGCAACAGTGTTGACCGGATGCCGAGAACGCACACGGAAGCACGAGCCTGAGGGCCGCTCCTTCAAGGGACGTTGGTGAGGCGCTGCGTGATGTCCCCGACAAGGGCCCGGTCATACGCGTCGATGGCCCGTTCGCTTGCTTTCGACCCGAAGTCGATCTTCGTGAGATCAACCCAGTAGAGGTTGGGAGAACTGGCGGAGTGGAAGAAGTAGGTCTTGTTGGTCGAGTCAGCCAGCGTGAACCACAGCGTCGGCCATGCATCCTCGGCACCGCCGCCGGAAGTGTCTTTGGCACCCGGCGGGACGGCTACGGTGCGGGCAATGGATTGAGCGCCGGCGATGGCTTCCGGCACGCTCCTGGCTGGCGGCAACGTCTTCAAATACGAAGCGGCCCGGACAAACCGGCTTTCCGGATCGATATCGCCCGGCATCGGCCTCAAGCCGCCGAAAGACTTGTAATTCCGCAGGTTCTTGAGCTGAGTCTCCAGCGGCGGCTCGTTGGTCATCACGGTAAACTCTTTGCCCTGATGAACGACCATCCTGCCGTCGACGAACTCGACAATCGCTGAATCCCCCTCCGCATCCGATATCGCGAGGTGAAGCGGCCATTGCTTGCCATCGAGTGCAACGGGAACGATCTGAACGTCCTTCAACCCTTCCACCGCTTCCTTGACGGAAGCAAAGTTGTCGAGCACGTATTGGGCCCACAGCAGGTTCGACAGTCCGGGCCGGCTGTCACGCGGCTCGTATCGGGTGTCGCCAAGATAGAGCAGGTTCGCCACGAGCCCCTTTTCATTCATGCCGTCGCTTGCCGCGGCTCCAAACGACGTGACGGCCACGCTTCCCAGTTTCGACGCCCAGGTGAAGGGCTTGCCGTCCCCGGTCTTCGAAACCCTCTCCAATCCGCGCGGATAGACGACCATCTTCGCAGCATCCGAGCGGTACAGATCCATGGTCCGGGCCACGACATTGGCTTGACCATTCGTATTCGACAGGATACGGGAGCAGGCCGATGCATCATCGGCCAGTGTTGTTGCAAAGAAAGCGGCGACAAGCCCAAGTGCGGCAACACGACCCACTCTGCTTTTCATGGCAAAGGTCCTTTGTCCTTTGAATTCAGGATCGATGTAAGGTTCCGACAGCATTCTCACCAGCTTGACCATTGCTGTGGTTCTGCCGTAGAGGGGACCCTGATAAGGCCCTCGTTTTCAGGGAATTTGGATAAGCTTGGTTCGCCCGACGGAAAGGACGAGCCTATGGCGGGGAATTGGAAGCGGTATTCGGCAGAGCTTAAGGGGAAGGCGGCGCCGGAGGCGATCCGGGGGCGCTCACAGCGTCGCAGCGGATGGTCAAGCACGGGGTGCGTTGAACTTGGCGCTGATGCGCCCGATCGACGAGCCGTGCCGGGAGACACCGTGGTCCGACCCGCGACCGATGGCTCGCCACCCGCGCCGGCAACCGACATCTGGCGCGCCGACCTCATCTGCATCCGATGCGGCGCGGCTTCCGCCGCTCATGTCCGATAAGGGAAGCTTATCGGACATGAGCGGCTCTCCCTTAGCCCCGGCGCTTTCCTGTGCTATAGAACCCGATAAGCGCCGCCGCCCGCCCGGCCGGTGTCAGGACAACCCGTCCCCGGCCGGCCCTCTTCCCGTCCTGATCGATGATGCCGCCTGAGCCCTCGCCCATCGCCGTCCTCCCGCTGCACCTCCCCGCTTGGGCGACCCGCTGTCTCGTCGAGCGCGGTGGAACGGATCGGGCCGTCCCCGCCGGACCCGCCCAGACCGGCGCCGCCCTCGCCGTGCTCGATGCCGCGGTCACCGCCGCGGTCCCGTATGCCGGCGCCTGGGCCGACCGTCTGGCCCTCACGGCGGCGGCGGCGGCCGTCGCCCGCAGCGGACGCCCCGAGGACGAGGCGGCGCTACGCGATCTCGTCGCCGTCACTCCGGGGGCGCCGGCGGGTCCGGCGGGTCCGGTGCTGGGCGCTTCTCTCTGGCTGGCCGCCGGTCCGCCGGGGCCCCGTTGGAGCGACCTCCCCAGCCTGATCGCCGGGTTGGGCGCCCGCAGCGGCGGCCTGCCGGATGAGCTTGCCCAGGCGCTCGCCGCCGCTGCCGACCGCCCCTGTCCGCTCGCCGCGGCGGCGGCCGCCCTCCAGGCGGTGCTGGCGGTCCGTCCCGGCCGCGACGCCCTCGCGGTGTGGGCGGCCGACCTCGTCCTTGCCCGCTGGCTCGGCTGGCCCCACGGCCTGCCGCTGGTCGGCCTCGGCCTGCCGCAGGGGCGCTGTCGCTTTCTTTTGAAAATTTTCTTTGCAAGATTTGGGCGTCAAAATAAGTGCCCCGGTCAGGCTGAGTCGATCGGGTTGCAGTCGTAGGCCACTGTAATGAAAAGGATTTTTCTTGGGGAAACCTTTCAATTGCAGACCGACGATCCACGAGTTTATGAGCCTGATGCTCGGGGTGCGCAGTCCTGGCATCGCCACCGGCGCCCGTCAGCGGTAATGAACCACAGCCGACTGGGTGAGGTTGATCAGGAGATCCCGAACAAGCAGCCAATCACCGCCAGGAGGACCAAAGGTCATTGTGCCGAAGGCCAGGGTGATGGCCAGCAGGTGCCGTGGGTCGGCACTTCGATCACCCTCGAAGACATTCCATTGCCCGTCACTCCACATGGCCACAACCATGGATGGGGAATTGCCTGATGGAGCATTCATCTCAAATCTCACGAATGTAGGGACGTCGAGATGAATAGAGGCCGTGACCGTATGGAACTCTCCGTCGAGTTTCACCGAAAATCGGCAGATGAGTGGCTTCTCCGGCATTGTGTTCACGCCGATCTGGAGCGGTCAATATTTTAGACATTCCGAAGTGATGATGGAGTGATTTCCGTCCGGGTGATGGAAATCATGTGCGATACGTCTTTCGAAGCGTATGGAAGTGCCGCTGCATGGAGGGAACCTGCCCTGCGGTGCATCGCCATTTCCTGGATCGGGAACGGCGCACTCCTCGGTCTTCGTGGCGGTGGTCAGCCCAGCGACCAGGGAGTGTCTTGCGACGCGGTGACGGCCTGCCGTCGGATGATATTACAGCAGATCGTTTGAAGCAAACGCTTCACGCCGGTCGCGCTAAGGCAACGTTGTCGCCATTGCCGCTGCAATAAAGCGCTCCTGGAGCAAAAGAGCCATGCAGGTTTCCGCTCTGAGAGCGGCACATGAGCATTAATGGCTGTCCAAATCATTCCGGGTGTGTTGGTATCGAAGCATGCTCAATCATCCTCACCTTCTCATCGCCGAGGATGAAAATCTTACGGCGACAGCGTTGGCAGAGTTCCTCGAGGCTGAAGGCTACCGGGTCACCCTCACTCAAAATGGGGTGCAGGCGCTGGAGGTTGATGAAAAGGATCCTGCTGCCATTTTGTTGACCGACATGCGGATGCCTGTCATGGGCGGCGAGGCTCTGATCCGAATGATCCGGCGTCGGAACGCCGAGTTGCCGGTCATCATCATGACCGGCTACAGCGAATACATTCCGCAGGAGGTGCCGGGACGGCTGATCGTCCTGCGCAAGCCCTACAGTCTTTCCACATTGGTTCATCACGTCAGATCTCTCCTGCCCCGCCAGGAGACGACAACTGATCGATGAAAAAACCAGGAACCGCGCGATGACCCAGGCGTACCTTTCGGAAGCTATCACCAAGCGCGGTCAAAGGACCTTGAGTGTACCGGGCGCGACGATGCAGACAGTTCTGTCTTGACAGCTAGAAGGCACAACAGCGCTTCAACGCGCTCTTGTACTCGATACCATAACTGCCGGTTGCTCCGGTTGCGAGACCGTTACCACCCAGCGTCAGCCTTCGATCCCGGAACCGGGGCCGGACGTCCGCACTCATAGAGCCGGATTCCTGCCCCTTTCCCTCCAGCTACTGATCGGCGCCGACACGCACCGGTATGTCACCGGCACGTCTTTTCATCGGAAGGCCATCATGCGCATACGCTTGGGTTATCAGTTGAATTTCAGCTTTCCCGCCCCCACGCCGATGATCGTGATGCTGAACGTGCATTACATGCGCGTCGGCGACCTGGAGCGTCCCGACCATATCGTCACCAGCGTTCCGGTGCCGATCCAGGGCTACCGCGACAGTTTCGGCAACTGGTGCAGCCGGCTGGTGGCGCCCGCCGGCCTGGTCACCATCGGGGCCGACAGCATCATCCGCGACAGTGGAGTGCCGGATCCGGCCGAGCCCGGCGCCGTCCAGCACCGTGTCGATGAATTGCCGGCCGACACCCTGCTGTTCCTGCTGGGCAGCCGCTATTGCGAGACCGATGTCCTGTCGGATGAGGCTTGGCGGCTGTTCTCGGGCACCGCGCCGGGCTGGGCACGGGTTCAGGCGATCTGCGACTTCGTCCACAGCCATGTGACCTTCGGCTACGAGCATTCGCGTCCGACGCGGACTGCCGCCCAGACCTATGCCGAAAAGCGCGGGGTCTGCCGCGACTACGCCCATCTCGCCATCGCCTTCTGCCGCGCGATGAACATTCCCGCGCGCTACTGCACCGGCTACATCAGCGACATCGGTCTGCCGCCGCCTTATGCGCCGATGGATTTCGCGGCCTGGATGGAGGTGTATCTGGGCGGCCGCTGGCATGTCTTCGACCCGCGGAACAATGCCCCCCGGATCGGGCGCACCCTGATCGCGCAGGGGCGCGACGCGGCCGACGTGCCGCTCACCCACACCTTCGGCCCCAACACGCTGACGGAGTTCCAGGTCTGGACGGATGAGGTGGCCACCTGATTCCCCACCCCCTCTGCCCGTGGGCATCGCCGTCCGGTCACGCCTGACCGGCGACCGCAACATCCAGCGTCATCGAGGGACCCGGAGGGACAGACGCGCGGGCACGCTCCCGGCGCGGCAGCAAGGCGATCCGATGCAGTTCCTCCACCCAGGGTGACGGGTAGCTGTCGGTGCCGAAGATCCAGGCGGTGGAGACGCCTCCGTCCTTCGTGTGCAGCAGAACACGGGCATCGTGCCCATCCTTTCCGGCATGGTTGGCGGCCTGTACCGCGACGATGAGGGCGCTGACCTGACCGTCGAGAAAGGGGCCGTAGCGCTCCCCTTCAAGCATGATGAACCAGCCATCCGCTTGGAATGACACGATGTAATGGGCCACAAGGCTCATGGGGTCACCCTTTCGTGGCGGTCGTGCCGACCGCGGCACAAGCCATGGTGAGACGGGTCAGCAGGGCGCCCTGCGGTAGGCAGGCGTGGCCCGGCGGTGGGTAGCCAGGTGGCAGCCGGCCGGATGGATCGTTGTGGGGTGCCGGATGCCAACGGCGTTCGGCGTCCCCCCAGCGCAGCTGTTCACGCAGCACGTCGGCGCCTTGGGGGTATCGCCCGTCGATGGAGTGGAACAGGGTGGTCATCGGCGGTCCTCCGGTCGGTGTGCGAACAGCGGGATGCCCGCCATGGGCGGAATTGCCGATTGCAGAGTTTCGGTGTCTGCCCTTGGCACTCCGGCGGCGCCGGCACAGGACCAGCGGACAGAACAGGGTTCCCCCGCCGCCGATTGTGCCAGCACGACGCTGGCGAAGCCGAGGCGTTCCGCTGCTCTGGCTTCGCGAATGGCTTTGGCGAACGCATCGGCTTGGGTTGTGCAGGGCGGATAGACGAAGCCGTCCGCCCGGACAATCCAGCCGGAATGCGTTTTCAAGATGAAGAAGGCGAGCCTTGTCCTGGCATCCATGGGTGCTCTCCGATCTGGGCCGGTCTGTCGGCAAAGACGGCGGCGATCATGCCGTCTGGATCGAGTCACGCCAGGAAGAGCTTCAGACCTGGAAACATCAGCATGAAGAAGAGAGCCTGGAGTGGCCTCAGAAGAATTTATCTGGTGATTGAACAAGGACTTTTCAATTAATATTAAGGATGGTTTTTTGGAGGACTGACAACCTGCAAGAGCGGATCGCACTGTTCCCGTCGTCCAGCATCTTTCCAGAACTTGCAAGAGCCGGCGTTCTTCTGGAGGCATTCGGCAGATCAGCCTTCGCCTCGACCACAACCGAGATGGTTGTGACCAAGGCGAAGGCTGTCTTGTCGTCCTCATGTGCGGTTCAGGTCCGCAGTTTTCATGCGCTTTTCAAATCAGCGCTTGTTGCCCGCCTTGCCGCCGACCGGCTCCACCTTGACATCGGTGCGGCGGGCGACGGCCTCCACGGTCTTTTCCTGTTCGGACGCCGTCTTGGACAGAACGACCTCTTCGACGACGCGGGCCTCCTTGGTGATCTCCGGCTTTTCGGAGGTCGCCGTCAGCTCGATGGTCTTCTCGCCGAAGGCGGCCTTCTCCTCGTCGGCGCTCAGAGGCCGGTCGACCTTGCGGTGTTCCACATCCACCGTTTCGTCGCGCAGCGTCACGGTTTCCCGGACCGGCGTCTCGGTGACCTCCGACGTGGCCTTCACCCCGCCCTTGGCGACCCGGCGCTTGCCGATCTCAACCTCCTCCTTCACCGACTGGAGGGTCTCCTGCTCGACGCTGCCGCCGTTGGCCGCCTTCTGGGCCGGCTTACCCGCCGCCGAGGGGGTGGGCAGGTCGACGGATCCATTCTCGTCGAGGATGGCTTCCGCCGCGTCGGCATCCTGGTCGGCGATGTCGGCCGCCACCAGGGTGTGGCCCTGCCGGATGGCCGCGCCATACTGCTCGGCCAGTTCCTTGTCGAAGCCGTGCTCCAGCAGACCCTGGGCCGCTTTGTCGGCGCTGTCGGCGCCGCCGAAGGTCTCGATGTCCGCTTTCTGGCAGCCCGCCGCGACCAATGCCTGGAAGGCCTTCTTGGCGGAACCGCTTTCCTTGTAAAGTCCGACGACGATCGTGCTCATGATAGTCTCCAGTAGGATTTAAAGTATTTCAGGGTCTTGAGGTAAGTCATGCCGCTCAGGCCGCGGGAGCGTGCGGTGGCGGGTCCTGGTCGACGACCACCTCCTGACGGCGCACCGTGACGTGGTCGATCATCTTGCGGCTCGTGGTGTGGCGGGTGATGCGAACCTCTTCCACCAGCTTCAGGCGGACCTCCACGACCGCCACCTCCTCGATCACCGAGATGACGGTCGTGTCGCCGTCCTGGCGGTCGGGGATCGGGCCATCGACGAAGCGACCGACAGCGACCCGCTCGACCTCAAGCGTCTCCACCGACAGGTCGGCTTCGACAGGCTGCTCGTGTTCGTGGCTGAGGGTGCGGGCGTGAACCGCTCCGGTCACCTGCGTGCGCTTGTGCACGCTCACCCGCTCCTCGACGGCGAGAAGCGTTCGCGGCCCGTTTTCCGAACTGGTCAACGGAGGTCCTCCTGCGGTGCTGGTGCCGCGGTTCCGCGGGGCCAGGAAGCTGGAACGAGGCGGCTGGATCCCAACGGTGTCAGAGGCCGGGCCGAGCCGGGTTGTACTTGGCGTCTTCCGCAAAGCGGGATGCAGCCTGGGAAATGCGGACATTGACCTCGAAGAAGGCCAGCCAGCCGCCGAGCAGGTAGCGGCTGCCCGCCATCATGATGTCCTGCGGGCCACGGGCCCGGAGCATGCCGCTCATCATCTCGTTCTGGCGGTCGACCGCCTGGTTCATGAAGGTGACGGCCTCCGAGAAGACCCCTCCATAACCCGCTGCCAGAGCATTGCCGGATTCCATCGCCCGTCCGGCATCCGGAAGACCAGCCATACTGCCGCTGCCGGGCAGCTTCGGCGGCCAGGGCCTCGACTGCTGGCCGACGCTGCGGGAGGCCTGCGCTGCCGCTGCGCCGACTTTCGGCGCCTGCTCTTCACTGGCGCTGCGGATGCTGGGGCGGATGTTGGGCCTCTTGGATGCCTCGGCACTTGCCGCGGCCTCGTCGCTGGCGCTGTGAATGGTGGGGCGGGTGGTGGGAGTCGGGTGCGTGCCGTCGTCCATGTCGTCTCCGTGACTGTTCGGGATGGTGGTCGGGTGCTGGCAGGGAGCGCCGGGCTCGACCTGAATGACTTAGGCAAATATTATGCTGCGCTGTAAAAATTCAATCGATGCAGAAATATAATTGTGAGAAAATCACTATAAATCGTAAGCTAAAAGGAGAAGATGTTCGAAGGCATGTGATCGGTATTTTTAAATTCGTGATTTCGAGGAAGTTATTTTTCTGGGCAGTTAATATGTTTTACTGTCAGATGGGGCATCGGGCGATGTGTCGGCGCCACTTTTGCGCATAATGAGCCTGTGATCCGCACCTGTATCTTTTTGAAAGAAATGCCAAACGCAGGGAGCGTTGCATGCCCGGTAATCCCCGCGACCAGAAGGACGCAGAGAAGATGGTCAATGCGGAGGAGGCGCGTGGCGGTCCCTTCGTGGTGGCCGCGGAATCGACTTTGATGCCGATGCTGATCGCCGATCCGACCCTGCCGGATGTGCCGGTCGTCTTCGTCAACGCCGCGTTCATCAAGCTGAGCGGCTACGCGCGGGAGGAGGTGCTGGGCAGGAGCTATCACCTCCTGTCCGGCGCCGACACAGACCCGGAGGTGGGGCGCGCCATCGATCTGACCGTGCGCGCCGGGGAGGCCATCGTGCGCGGGGTGCAGCTTTACCGGAAGGACGGAAAGCTGCTGTGGGTGCTCCAGCATGTCGCCCCCGTCTTCGAGGAGGGACGCATCCGCTACCACTTCGCCTCCTTTGTCGACATCACCGAGCGCAAGGCGGCGGAAGACCAATTGCGGCAGCTCAGCGAGGAACTCGACCGCCGTGTCTCGTCGCGGACCGAGCGGCTGGACCAACTCAACCGCCAGCTCGCCAGTGAAGTCGAGCGCCGCATCGAAGTGGAACGGGTGCTGCGCAACACACTGCACGACAAGGATTTACTTCTGCGCGACAAGGACGACCTGATGCGGGAGGTGAACCACCGCGTCAAGAACACCTTGCAGATGGCCTCGTCCTTTCTGCGCATCCAGCTGAGCATCGCTCAGAGCCAGGAAGTGGCCGTGCAGGAGGCGCTGCGCAGTGCGGTAGAGCGGCTGGACCGCATGGCCGAGATCCACGAGAAGCTCTACCGGGCGCAGGGGCTGCAGGAGATCGAGTTCGGCGGGTATCTGGCGATGCTGTGCCGTGACCTGCTGGCGTCCTTCGGGGCCGCACCCAGCCCGAACATCGTGCTGGACGTCGACGCCGACGAGGCCTTTCTGAAGCCGGATCAGGCCATCCCGCTGGCCCTCATCGCCAACGAAGCGATGATCAATGCGCTGAAATACGCCTTCCCCGATGGACGCCCCGGCCGCATTGCCGTCTCGTTCCGCCACAGCTCGCGCAGCCTTCTGTGCATGACCATCGGTGACAACGGCGTCGGCATGCCCGATGAACGGCGGACCGGCTCGCTCGGCCTCACCCTGATGGAGTTGCTGGCCAAGCAGATCGAGGGCGGCGTGACCGTCAGCTCCGGCCCCGGCACCACCGTCACGGTGTCGATCCCGGCGTGACCGCCCGATGGCGACGATCCCAAACGGCCGGAGCGAGGCGGCCATGACGCTGCATATCCCGACATCCGAGGTTCTGCGTGGCTTGCTGGACGAGGCTCCGGCCGACTGCGTCACGCTCGGCTGGCTGCTGGAAAAACTCCACAAGCGCTCCTTCGGCATCGTTCTGCTGCTGCTGGCGCTGATCGGGCTGGCGCCGGGAACCTCGCCGGTCGTCGGGCTGCTGCTGACCATTCCCGCGATCCAGATGATCCTGGCGCGCGCGAGTCCGGTGTTTCCCCGGATGATCACGTCCCGGCGCTTTTCGACACGGCGCCTGGTCCAACTGATCGATCGTGCCGTGCCGGTGTTGAGGCGCATGGAGACGGTCATACACCCGCGCTGGAAGACGCCGTTCGACGCGACGACGCGCGTTGTTGGGCTGGTCGTTTTCGCGCTGACAAGCGTCTTCTTCGTCCCGATTCCCCTGAGCAACATCGTGCCGGCCGTGACGATCATGCTGATCGCCCTGGCTTACCTCGAGGAGGACGGGGTGTTGCTGGCGCTGTCCCTGACCGCCGCCGCCACCGTTCTCTTCGTTGCGACTTTCACCATCTGGCAATCGGTTGAGGCAGTCCGGTTCATGACGTCTTGAGCCGGGCATCGCAACGGCGTCGCCGCGACCTGCCCCGATGGAGCGGAGGAAAGTATCGCATTCCAAATTGAGGCAGAAAAACCGCATATTGATTAAGACAATCAAAGTGCATGTGATTTTATATCAAATGAGCTTCGGTGTAAATATTTGGAGACGATTATTGTTATGTAAATTATTGCCACCATATTGATTATGAAACCCGTAGCGGGAGGTTGCGATGACGCTCAGGAATACGACGCTATCAGAGTGGACCGCTTCAGAGCGTGCGGCCTGGGCTTTGTCCGCGCCGAAATGGAAAAGCATGGCCTATCTGACACTTGGCATGTCAGTCGGCTTTCTCGCAGGGTTGGCGTTCTCGGGCTTCAGCGGATAGCAGTGTCTGCTGCAAGATGAACGTCCTGCAAAGACGACGGCTGCGACGGCGGCTGCGCCCAACCACCCGGTGCGCATCTGCAGGATGCCATCCGCCGCAAGCCCGTCACTTCGAACGGGCACCTACCTCGCCATCAAAATGCGATGACCAGGTCATTCGTCCAACCGGCGACCTGACCCGGAGAGCACCTTCAGAAACCGCCGGACACGCACGGGAGCACCGTTCGATGAGCACCGCATTCACCCGCACAACCACCAGGACCGTGACGGTCACCCGTCCCTTTGAATTGAACGGCATGGACGGAGTGCAACCTGCGGGGAGCTACGTCGTGGAAACCGACGAGGAGCTGATCGACTCGCTCTCTTTCCCTGTGTATCGCCGTACTGCGACCTGGATCCATCTGCCGCATGCCGATGGACGCTCCAATGGAGGGATGGGTATGGCGCAGACAGCGCTCATCGATCCGGATGAACTGGACAAGATCCTGGCATCGGCGGAAGCGGAACCCGGATACGGTTCGTAGGGGTACGGTTCGCAGGGGCATGGTTCGCAGGGCACGTGAAATCGGGTCAGGACCGGTTGGGTGCCTTCATGCCGGGATGACTGTCACGGCGAGGAACACACGAGAGCGGTGCAGTCAGTCCAGGTCTTATTGGACCGCACCGGAGAGGAGAGGCCGTCATGCAAGCCACCCACCCGAGCAAGCACCCGAGCAAGCGTTCGTCGTCGGTCCATTTTCTGCGCGGGAAAATGTTCATTCAGACCGCTTCGGTGCTCCCGGTTGCCGTGACCATTGCCGATGAGCGGCAACGCCGACTGGAGCGTGGCGCCCGGCTTCGTGGCTGGGATGACGACGGTGGTGCGCAGCCGCAGGAGCACGCCAAGGAGTGACGCGCTGTTCAATCGAATTTCAAGCCCGATCGCCCAAGCCCGATCGTCAATGATCCCGGACCGTTACAGCGGCTTCCTCCCATCCTTTCCACGCCGCACCCGAGCCACCGCGCCCCGCGTCGCCCGCAGGCGCTCGGTGTAGCGCGCCGGCATCACCGGCGAGGACCAGCGTCCCGCCTGCATCAGCCCGGGCAAGTCGACGCCGGCGGCCAGCAGATCCTGGGCGGCGCCGACGCGCAAGCTGTGGCCGCTTAAGCCGACGGCAAGCGGGTCCGCTTCGCCGGTGCGCCGCTCCACCACGCGGCGCACCGCCGCCGGGCTCATCCGCTCGCCGGCGCCGCTGCGCGACAGGTGGCAGAACAGGAAAGCCCCGTCCCTGGTGAGCGGCCCCTCCCTGTCCGCTTCGGCCGGCCACCGCGGCGCCACCGCCCGCCAGGCGGTGAGCGCCGCCACCGCTTCGGCCGACAGCCAAGCCTCGGCGCCCTGCCCCTCCTGGTCGGTCTTGGACCGGCGGATCCGGATGGTTGCCTCGCCCGGCTGCGCGTCCGGGTTCAAGGCGAGATCGACCGGTCGCAGGTCGGCCCAGCGCAGCACCACCAGCTCGTCGGCGCGGGCCAGGGTGTCGCGGCCGACCAGCAACAGCGCGCGGTCGCGGAGATCGATTGGCTTCAGCGGGTCTGATCGGTCGGGCTGGGCCGGATCGAGCCGATCGAGGATCGGGGCCAGCACCGCGTCGGTCAGCGGTGCCGCTTGGCGCCGTTCGGAGCCCACCGCGCGCGCGTGCCCGCGCCGCTCCAGCGTCACGCTCCAGTGCCGGCAGGGGTCGGGGTGCCCAGCGGCGCGGTGGATCAGGCCGATCGACGCCAGATAGCGCGCCACGGTCGTCGGTTTGCGGGAGCCGCCGAGATCCCGGATGTAGTGCCCGACCGTCGCAGGCTCGGCTGGCAACCAGGACAGCCCCTGCTGCCCGCACCAGCCGGCGAACAACCGAACGTCGGCCTCGGCGGCTCGCAGGGTCGCCTTGGCATAGCCGTGCTGGGCAACGTCCATAAATGTGCGCAGCGCCGCCATGGCGGCATCCGCAAGGTCTGGTCCGGGCACCGGCACGGCCACGGCCGACCCGGCGCACGGGTTGGCGAAGCCGGCGGCGGCGTGCCACCAGGCGAGCGAGCTGCGGTAGCGCCGCAGGGTGGCCGGCGAGCGGCCTTCAGCCGCCGCCGCGGCCAGAAATGCCGCCACGGTTTCCCGGCTGGCCGGCATCGCTTGGCGCTTGGTCTGCCCGCACCACGTCACGAACAGGCGACCGTCGCCGAGCAGGGCGCGCCGGGTGGACGCCGCCATGGGCCGGGCGGCGAAGGCCGTGCGCAGGCGCTCGACCTCGGCCGGCGTCAGGGTCGGGACCAGAGCGAAGGGAATGGCGGCCTCTGTAGCCGTCAGCGTGCGGTCTGTGGGCATGGCGCCATCCTAGCGGCGCGGCGCCTGCGGGTCCATCGGCTGTTGATAACGCCATGATAACTGTCATTATCAACGTGTTATCAAAAGCCGGTTTTTCCTACCCTTCGATGTCGGTGCAGTTAGTAAAAATCACTGCAATCGGCTAACCTGACGCGGCTTTCCTGGAGCCGCGATGATCCTCCTCTCCCTTCTCCCCGCTCTGCTCGCCGCCGAACGCGCGCTCGGCCGCCTCGACCAGGCCCTCGCCGACCCGGCGCGGCGCCGACGCCTCGCCGCCGATGCCGCCCGCCGCTCGGCCGCCGCGGTGATCCGCCTCGACGGCCACCGCCTCGACGCCCACGACTTCCAGCGCGCCCTCGCCGCGCCGGAGCACGCCCAGGGCGAGGCTGCCCGCGCCGCCCTGCTGGTGCCGCTGTTCGCCCAGCTGCCGGCTGGCCTGACCGCCGCCCTGCCGCCGGAGCGCACCTCCGTCCGGCCCGCAGCGGTCCCGGCCAGGGAGGTAGACCCAGGGGACGTCGTGGCCGCGGTGCGCGCCTCGATCGCCGCCCTGGAGGCGGTCGACCTCGGGGACGGCGAAGATCTGGAGGACGTGGAAGGCGATGCGGCCGGTACTACCCCGCCGCCGCTGACGCCCTGGACCCGGCCCTGGCTGGACGAATTGCACCGGCGCTGGAGTGTTGCTCAGGGCGGCCGTCCGGTCGGCCTCGGCGATGCGCGCGCCGCCGATGCCGGTCCGGCGCTGGAGGCGGTGGCTGAGGCTTTGGCAGCTGCGCCCGGCCTGCTCGGGGCGGCGTCGGCGATCCGCGCCCTGGCGCTGCGGCCCGATCCGGGAGCGCCGGAGCGCCGCGGTCCGGACGACGATGCCGAGAGTGCCGCCTTGCGGGCCGCGGTCGCGGCGGAACGGCCGCCGACCTCCTGGTGGAGCGTGGTGGTGTGGCTCGCCGCCCCCGAGTTGATCCGCGAGGCCTGCCGGCTGCATCACGCTTGGCCACCGCTGACGGCAGCGCTCGCCCGCGACGTCACCGGCTACCGCCTCGCCCTGGCCGGGACCGAGGGTGCCTGGACCCGCTGGGTCCTCGACAGCGTTCCCGAGCTGGTGGCGCATGAGCTGGAACGGTTGCGCCATCTCGATCTGGTCCAGGAACACTGGGAGGCGCGGCTGGCCGCCACGCCGCGGCGCAGCAGCTCGCGCCTGCCCGACGTGCTCGACTGGCTGCACGACCGGCCGGCCTTCACCATCAGCCGGGCGGCAGGCGAGTTGAAGGGGCGCTGCGGCCTGTCGCTGCGCGGGGTGCATCTGCTGGTGGAGCAGCTCGCCAAGGCCGGCGTGGTGCGCGACATCGCCGACCGCGGCGGTGAGCGGGTCTGGGCTTGCGATCTCAGCTTCCTGCCGCCCGGCCGCTGAACGATTGGGCTTCATCCAACAGGCCATAGCGCATGTGGACCGGCGGACCGTGGCGCGGCGCCATGAGGAAATCGCAGGCAAACCGGTAAGGCGCCTGTCCATGACGCCGCCAGCCGGCGGCTTCGAACAGGACCACACGGTTTGGCGAGACCCCGGTATCCATGGCTTGGGCGCCCGCCAGAAGGCACCGTCGATGGACCGCCTGTCGGAGCACCCGCAGAAAGGTGGGGAGCTGATCCTCCAACGCGGCCTCCACCACCAGAACGGTGAGGATGGCGTCGACGAACAGGGCCAGCTGAACGACCCGGGTGTCGATGGTGCCGATGGTGAGGTGAGCCCGGGGGGAATTCAGCCACCCGTTTATGACCCCCATCCAGCTTTTGATTTCGGAGCCAGCTGCGGACCGTCGGTCGAGCAACTGCGCCGCGGCTTTCACGTCCGCAACAGTCGCGCTCCGTACCTCGGTCACGGGTGCAGAGCGGACGTCGCTGGTCAGGCCGATGGCAAGGGCGCGGGCGGGGGTTATCCGGCTCCAGACCCGAGCATAGGCGCCCACCAAGGCTGAACGGTCAGCTCCAACCGGCCGCCGTCGTCGTTGCGGTGGCCGCATGGCCTCTTCAATGGACGGCCAGCAGCGGGCCGGCAGCAGAACCGCCGTGTCGAGAGCATCCAGCGATCCCCCCGTCAGGAGCTGCAGAAGGAGAGTGCGGGTGGACCCTGTCGCCGACGCCACCAACACCCCATGGGCGGCGGCCAAGGAGGCGCCCACCGCGTGCAATCGCTGACGAATGGGCCAGGCTGCGTCGTTCGGTTTGTCGCCCAAAGCCCGGAACGCGGTCAGCGCATGCTCGATCAGGTCCGGCCGGTCGATGTCTTCGGCCAGAGCTGCCAGCTCCAGGAGCAGTTGCTGTCCCCGGACCACGGTGCGCGGGGCCTTCGCGGCCGGGACGGTGCGAAGATCGGTGCCACAGGCGTGGCAGCGCCACAATGGACGACGCGCCGAGCCGTGGAGCGGCACCAGTTCAGCAAGGCACCGCGGGCAACGGTCGTGGAGGAACCGGTTGTGCCGGACGCACACGGCTGCCACGTCAACCCGCCAGAACCAGGGCAGGTAGGGGCTGGCATCCTCGCGCCAGCACAGCGGACAGAAGCGGGGGGCGACAACCGCGCCGGCCCAAGGCCGGCCAATCGGATGGGCAAACCGTTGCAGCGGGCCAATCCGGCCGCGATGACCGGTCTGGCGTTCCAGGTAGGCGATCAGGCGCGGCGCCTGTTCACGATCCGGATCGGCGACCGCTATCCGGCTTTTCAGTCGCAGATGAGTCAGGAAGCTGTCCGGACCCATCGCGTTGGCGTGGGCCATCCGGGCCAGCCAACTGCTGAACAGCTCGTCTGGAAACGGGACGGGATCGGTGGCCCAGCGCTCTCCGGTCGGACGGCCCCGTTCCAACAGCTCAACCGGGAAAGGTCCGGTGTCCGGGAGGGAGGGCGACGGTGCCATCACCCCAGCCCCAGCAAATCCTGGGCGGAAAACCGTTTGGAGGGTGGACGAAACTTCATGTCGTCGAACAGCGCCACGGTGATCCGCTCCTCGCCGCGGCGCACAGCTTCGACCGCGGTCGCCGTGACGGTCTGCACAATGTCGCCGATCAACCCTTCGGATGTCAGAAAGATGCGCTTGGCCAGCGTGTCCTCCGTCAAGTCCGATTTCCGGCGCAGTGGCAGGCTGAGGACCAAGCTGTTCAGGAGGCGGGCATAATCGGCATCGTATTGCCAGCGGGGCAGTGGGGCGCTTGTCAGGCGGGTGCGCAGTTCCCCGTCGTTGTGGATCACCTCCGCCAGCGACCGGTCACCGATCAGCACGGGTGAAATATCCCACTCATGCCCCATCACGCGCAGCAGGGTGTGAAATTCCTTGGCACCGCTGCCGCGGAAGCCGTGGTGCGCGTCATCGAAGATGATGACGCGGGGTTCGTATTCTCCGAACAGATCCATCATCTGCTGGCGCCGGCCATCGATCGTGCGGTTGGTCGGGTCCGGCACGCGGCCCATCGCCCGGATGAGGCCGGACAGGAACTCCGCGCGGGAGGGTTCGCTGGGCATCTGGTAGTAGTAGACGGGGCGCATTTGGACCGACGGCGTTTTCAGGAAGCGGTCCGCAACCATGGTTTTGCCGTTGCGGAACGGGCCGCACACCGCGACCCCCGTGGTTCGGGTGGATTTCGGTCGCTCCCGGAGTCTCACGAGGTCGGTCAGGGCTCTCACGGCGGCCGGATAGCCAATCCACCGCGTTTCCCCCAGGTACAGGCAGCGCTCCTCATCGCTGAGGGTTTCAAGCCGCTGTCGCGCGTCCTCGTTCAGATGGTCGGTCATGATGCCCCCCAGTGCTCGACCTCGAAACTGTCATCCGTCGCCGGCAAATGCCCCAAACCGTCTCCGGTGGTCTTGAGACGGTTGATCTCCATATCCGCCGCATAGGGTTTGGGGGCCTCACTGGCGACGCGCGCCGCCAAGGCGTCGCTGGCCGCCTTCCGGCTGACCCGCGCCTTGCGAGGCCGTGGGGGCGGAGTCAGCGCCTCGTCCACCATTTCGCGTGATTTCCCTCGCTCCGCCCAGGAGGTGCCCGCCTCCTCGCGCTCCCGGCCATTCTGGGCGTCCAGTTCCCAGGCCGTCATGGGGGTCAGCACGCCATCGGCGCGGGGAACCGTGAGCCACTGCGTCAGCGTCGGGTGCCACAGATAGATGTGGCTGACGTCATTGCGGTTGACCTTGATCCGTAGCTTTTCGCGTCCGCGGTTGGCGTAAAGCTCGGCCAGCCGGACATCGTCCGGCTTCCAGTAAAAGAGGCCGAAGGCCGCAATGCCTTTGCTGGACAAGCTGCATGTGCTTTCCGGCAGGAAAGCGAGTTGCACCTCCTCCCAGTCGACGGTCAGGAGATGCTCGGGAATGCGGGAGGCGTGCTTGCTCCATTCAAGATCAGGGCGTTTACGGGTTTTCTCATCCATCTCCCCGTTGCAGATGCGGAACGCGGTGATGGCCGCCGCCTTCTCGATCTGCTCATAGGTGAGGCAGGCGCGGTCCTCGGCGGGATAGTCGCCTCTGTCGGCGACGGACCGGCCGGTCTGCCCGCGAGCCTTGCGGAGCTGCTGGTTGATCGATCCCTGCAGGCGTTCGACCACGTTGCGGATATGCGGCTCGCCATGCCGGGGATCCACCGTGATGCGGAGATCCTCCAGGCCGCGGTGGCCTTTCAGAGCCTTGTACCAGGCCGCCCGATCCGAAATGATGCGCTCCGGTCGGCCGAAGACATCCGTGGCTTCGATGCCGAACTTCTGAAAATACGCTCCCTTCGGGCGGATGGCGTGCTGAAGGCACAGTCCGATCGCCTCCCGGTTGGCCGACCGCGGCCACAGCCAGAAGCCCAGGATCATGTGGGTCAGCACGTCGACCAGGACGATGAGCCAAAGCCGCTTCAGCAGATGGCCCGCGTCGTCAACAGCGAGCACGTCGATTTCCGTCTCGTCGATCTGGCAGATTTGCAGAGGATAGTCCGGCACCAGCGAACCGCCCCGGTGCCGATGCTTGCGCACCCTGATGGTCTCGCCACGCCGACGCGCCACCTCTTCGGCCGTCCAATGCTTCCAGAGACGGCTCTTCACCGTGTTGAACGAGACAGGCTTCAGCCCAGCGCCTTCCAGGCGCCCGTTGATCACGATGGTGGCCTCGTTCAGGGAGCACCCTTCCGGGGTCAGATACTTGTCGTCAAGGACGGTCCGGACGATGGTCTCGGCTTCTGACGGCAATCTGGGACCGCGCCCCGAATCGTCGCGCAGCAGGTCGCGGACCAAGCGGCGCCGGCCGTATTTGCGCAGATGGCTGCGGATCGTCTGAGGCGTCCGTTTGAGGCGGGCGGCAAGATCATTGACGGCGGCGGCCCGTGCTTCGCTCTTCGGAGAGGTGCGGTCCAGGATGCGGTCGAGCTGTGTGGCCAGGCGCTCGGCCTCGGACCAGCGCGGGTCATCGGGTGGATCGTCGGATCGCCGTCCCATGCCCCAGAGGCCCTCCCGCGAAAGCGTTCGGCAGCAAGAAGCTTTTCAGCCGCAAATTCTGCATTGAGCCTGTTGATTCGTCGATACGACCTTGGTTAGGCAGCGTGAAGATTTTCAGGAGAAAGCGACAGGCGCGTCGATCTCAGCGCCCTGGACGGGGCCACGCTCGCCACTGTGATGCTGCGCGGCAGCGCCCGGGCGCTCGACCGCTTCGTCCTGCTCGGCCACCGCGCCGCCGCCCTCCAGGCGGTGCGGCCGCGGTTGCGCGCCCGTGCCGCCGGGCGGGTCGTCGACCGCCTGCTCGCCCGCGACGCGCTGTCGGTGGCCGGGGTGCGCGACCTCATCCCCGAGCGCGCCGCCCGCCGCCTGTTCGACCGGCTGGTCGCCCTCGGCGCCGTCCGCGAGCTGACCGGCCGCCCCACTGCCCGCCTCTACGGGCTCTGAGCGAGGACCCATGGCACCGCCTCCTGCGACTTCCGCCGATGACCTGCCGTTCGACCGGGAACTGGCCGACCTGCCGCCCGAGCTGCGGTGGCGCGAGTGGATGAGCCGGGTCGAGGCGGTGATCTTCGCCTCGCCGACGCCGGTGCCGCGGGCGGTGCTGGCGCGGGTGGTCGGCGATGCCTGCCCGCTCGACGCGGTGATCGCCGACATCCGGGACGAGCTGCGCCTGCGCCCCTACGACGTGGTGGCGGTCGCCGGCGGCTGGCATCACCGCACCCGCCCCCATCTCGCCCCGGTGCTGCGGGCGGTGCGCCCCGCCGGCGCCGGCATGCCCGTCCTCGGCCCGGCCGACCAACTGCTGCTCGCCACCATCGCCTATCACCAGCCGCTGACCCGGCGCGATCTGGAGCGCCTGCTCGGCCGCACCGTCGATGCCGACGCCATCGGCCGCCTGCGCGCGGCGGGGCTGGTGGGGCCGGGGCCGCGCAGCCCGCGTCCGGGGGCGCCGCTGACCTTCGTCACCACCGACGCCTTCCTCGACCGGTTCGGCCTGGAAAGCCTGGCCGACCTGCCCGATCTGGACGATCTGCGGGCGATGGGGCTGGCCGACACCGGGGTGCTCGACGGCACCCCCGCCGGGGCGCCGGCCTCGCCGGAAGCCGTGGGGCGAGCGCCGCTCCCTTCAGCCCGGCGGCGAGCCCAACCAAGCGCGCCGGCGCTCGACCTCACCGGCCCTCTGGCCGAGGTGGCTGCAACATCGGCCCGGGTGACAGCAAGGCTCAACGCCTTGTCCCCTGAAGACGATGAAGCAGTCCCGACCGGCAGGGCCCGCTGACACAGGATGATCGTCGCGGGGATTTCTGGATGCCCCGTTTCTTGAAACCGGGGTCATCATGACGAAGGCAGCGGAGCGTGGTTGTGGCGACGAATGAGGAGCTGCGGAAGCGCCGGTCAGGTCTTGAGCGCCACCACCTGACGCAGGGCCTGTTCGGCGGCGGCGAACACGCTGTCCCAGTCGCCGGGCGTGGTCTGGCGGAACAGGCGCATCGACGGGTACCAGGGGGTGGTGTCGCCCTTATCGCCATAGACCCAGTAGGGCATGAACTGCAGCAGGTTCCACACCGGACGGCCGAGCGAGCCGGCCAGATGCGCCACCGAGCTGTCGGTCATGATCACCAGATCGAGCCGTTCCAGCACCGCCGCGGTGTCGGCGAAATCGTTGAAATGCGGTCCCAGCGGCGTGATGAGGGTCGAGGTGCCGAGCGTCTCCAGCTCCGCCTCCGGCGGTCCCTTCTGGATGCTGTAGAGCCGCACCTTCGGCACGTCGAGGAAGCGCAGGAAACGGCTGAGCGTGGTGGCGCGGCGCGCGTTGTCCTTGAAGGTGACGCGGCCGGACCAGATGATGCCGACCTTGACCGTGCCGTCGGGACCGGGCACCAGCCGGGCGGCCTTCTCGCGCGCTTCGGCCGGAACGCTCAGACGGGTGGGCGGCGGCACCGTGTCGATGGTCGTGCCCAGCCGGTGCGGCAGGCTCATCAGCGGGCAATGGACGTCGTAGGCCGGATAGGCGGTGCCGGCGCGCACGAAACCGTCGATGCCCTCCAGCCCGGACAGCAGGCGCTGCAGCTCGGGATGGCATTCCAGCAGAACCCGGCCGCCGCGCGCCTTGACCAGCGGCACATAGCGCGCGGTCAGCAGCACGTCGCCGAAGCCCTGTTCGGTGGTCAGCAGGATGGTCTTGCCGTTCAGCGGCCCGCCGTCCCACATCGGGCCGTCCGCGATGCGGTTCTGGTAGCTGGGCAGCGACAGGCGGGAGTCGTAGTCGCGGAAGCCTTCGGCATAGCGGCCGACCTGCAGCAGCGTCAGGGCGCGGTCCCACAGCAGGTTCGGGTCGCCGGGCCGCGCGCGCAGGGCGGCGTCCAGGATCTCCAGCGCGCGGTCGAACCGGCAGCCGTGGCGCAGCGCCACCACCAGATTGGACAGCAGGTTGGCGTTGCCGCCCGACAGCACCACCGCATGCTCCTGCGCGGCGATGGCCTCGTCATAGCGCTCCACGTCGCCCAGGACGTTGCCCAGATTGGTCCAGGCGCCGACATGGCGCTGGTCGATCTCCAGCGCGCGCCGCTGGCAGGCGATCGCCGCCTCCGGCTTGCCGGCCTGCCGCAACAGTGCGCCGAGCGCGCTCCACACGTTGGGATCCTTCGGCTGCTGCTCCAGCATCCGTTCCAGCATGTCGATGGTAAGGCCGTGGCCTCCCGCCTGGGCGGAGGGCTGGGGAGCCGCCTTGGGAGCAGCCGTCTGGGCAGGCGCCGCGACGGACGATACCGGACGGGGCGAGGCTGCCGCAGGGGACGGCGCCGGGGCGGCCAGGGTAATGTGTGCCTTCATCTCGTCGTCGCTGGTGGTCGGCAGTCGGTCTGGAGCGTGTGCAGGGGATAGACGGCTACTACCGGAGAGTCAAACCGTCCCTTCGGCCACGCCTGTGTGCATTGTGTGTCGGGCCGGGAGTCAACGCCGCCGCAGGTCCTGCAGATCGATGTCGTCGATCCGGAAGCCGGCCTGACGCAATGCCTTCAGGACGATCACCTTCTGGGCGGTGCCTTCGCGTGCGGCGGCTTGGCGCAGTTCCTCCACCAGATAGTCCGGCAGCATCGCCTGCCACGGCCGGGTCGGCGCCGGGCGGACGATGGCGGGAGCGGGTGCCGGGACGGGCTGGACGGCGGGTTGGGCGATGGCGGCCTGGGGGGCGGTGGCCTGAGGGACGATGGCCTGGGTTGGGGCGGGCGGCTCCGTCTCGGTCGGCAGGAAGCCCTTGCTCAATCCGTATTGGCGGATCGGGTCGATGTCGTCCGTGCCCAGCCCGCCGATCCCGATCCCGATCCCGCCCAGCGGAGGACGGGCCGGCTTGGCGGCAGGCTTCAGAGGCGGCTTGGCGGGGCTGTCGGTCGACATGGGCACTCCGGGAGAAGGCGCTGCCGGCAGAGGAGCCGGACGGATAAGCCATGAAGCAATATCATGACTTGGTGTCCTGTCTTCACGGCATGTGGTGGGCGTGGGCTTCGCCATCGCGGAAAGCCGGAAGGCGTGGCGTGGGAACCACAGGGCGGACAGCAAGAAAATTCATGATATCATGAAAACACATGAAATAAGGACATGAGGCGGTGAGGGTGAAGGCGAGCCGTTCCATGGGCGGTTCGGTTCGCCAGGAAATCCGCAATCGCCGCCCGAGCGTTTCCGCGTACTCCATCCCCCGTCCCTTCTCCCCATCGCTGGTCATCGGAAGGCGGGTGGCAGGCGGTGTGATATCGGCGGTCATTGATGGTGGCGGCTGGTATCCGTGCCGACTGATATCATCGAGCGTAAAGCCTGACACATCAGGCTTTACGCCCGCCCTCAAACGGCGGGCGCGGCCGTCCGGTTGCTTGCCTTCGCAGGCACGGGCCTGCGGGGCCGCTGGCATGAAGATCGGCAAATCCTGTCACGGTTCCAACGCGGTCTTCTTACAGAGGCCGTGATCCAGCGGTGGGCAAACAGCCGATCAGTCCTCTCCGGTGGACGGGCAGGGTGAGCGGCTTGCCCTCAGAGCAGGGCCTTAGAGTTTCGAGCGTTTAATCTGACGCATATCCTGCATGTTTGAGGTAGTTCCAGCATTCGTCTGGTGTGTAGAGGTCGCAGATAGAGCCGACAGCCCTCCACAACTCCTCGATGGTACGGGCGCCGATGCGGCGGAGATGAGCTTTGAGCTTGGCGAACGCCATTTCGATAGGGTTGAGGTCGGGACTGTAGGGCGGCAGGAAGAGGAACCAAGCGCCACGTTCCTTGAGGATGGCCTTGGCCTTTTCACTCTTATGGCTGGATAGGTTGTCGAGGATGACGACATCGCCCGGCCGCAGGGTCGGGGCGAGTTGTGTCTCGACATAGGTCTCGAAGAGCGTCCGGTTCATCGCGCCCTTGATGATCCACGGGGCGGTCAGCCCGTCGCAGCGCAGGGCAGCGATGAAGGTCTGGGTGCCCCAATGGCCAAACGGCGCCGTGGCCTTGAACCGCTGGCCGCGCTTGGCCCGTCCGCGCAGTCGGGTCATCTTCGTGGTGGTTGCGGTCTCGTCGAGAAACACCAGCCGATCCGGCTCCTCGCGCATCCGGGGCTGACGGTGGCTGCGCCAACTCCGGCGGTCCTCAGCAACGTCAGCGCGACCGGCCTCGCTCGCCAGCACCGTTTTTTTTGACAGTGAAGCCGCGGGCGAGCAGGAAGCGCGACAGCGAGGCGGGGTGGACCGTGACCCCGCGCTCGGCCTTCAGCTTGGCCGCCAGTTCGGGCATGGTGATGTCGCCTTGCTTCTCCACCCAGCCGATCAGAAGTTCGGCATGCGGGGCCAGCTTGCCACCGCCCGGTGGGCGCCCCTGCCGGGCCGGGTCCAGCGAGCCCGTTGCCGCCATGCGCTGAGCAAGCCGCACGCCCGTGCTCGCGCTCACATCGAACCGGCGCGCCGCCGCCCGACGCGAACCGCCTTTCTCGACCTCTCCGTAAATCCGAACCCGAAGGTCCGACGAATAGCTGCGCCCCATGATCCACCTCCAACAACGGTGAATCACGTCAACGGCCCAAGCGCAACTGTCGATTCAGATTTCAGGCGCGATGCTCTAAATCATGACAAAGTATCATGGCATGATTTGTTTGGGGGCGCTTTGGTCTGCCATCGCCCCTGTCCGGCCGGTTCAGAGCCGCTGCCGGTGAACGGCTCCCAAACTTCCGCCCGCAACATCCCTACCCCTGCGGTTCGAACCCAAAGAAATCATGACATAAAATCAAAATATCATACCATGACATTGCTTCATGATTTTTTCTGGAGCCGCCGCTCTCTCACCCCCGCGGAATCAGCGGGTTGGCCGGGGAGGCTTCCAGGAAGGCGACGAATTCGTCGGTCAGGGCGCGGACGTTCAGGTCGGCGTTGCTGTCCGGGTTGACCTCGCCCGGGCCGTGGCCGGTGTAGGTCATCTCCTTCAGGAGCGATCGCTCGATCAGCTCGGTACGGAAGGCCGGGACGCCATGCTCGTCCAGCAGGCCGCGGGCATGGCGGTCGACGCGGGATTCGATGGCGGCCTGGGTGCGGACGATCACCACGCTGGAGGCCGGCGTGTGTTTCAGAACGCCGACGGAATCCGCCACCACCTTGAAGGTGCGAACCGTCTCCTTCACGTCCATGAAGGATTGCTGGGTCGGGATCAGCACCCCGTCGCTGACCGAGAAGGCGTAGAGCATGGTCAGGTTGCCGAAGCCGGCAAGGTCGATCAGCGTATAGTCGAAGCTCGGCGCATTCTCCTGCACCGTCTGGCGGACGTTCGATTCCGTGATCTCGTCCAGCACCCGCACGCCGGCATCGTTGCGCCGCCGCGCCCATTCGGCCAGATGCCGGTTGGGGTCGCAGTCGAGCAGCAGCACGCTCGCCTCGCGCCGGCGCAGTTCGGAGGTGAGCGCCATGACCAGACTGGTCTTGCCGACGCCGCCCTTGGTGGAGGCGAAACTGATGATCCGAGCCATGCGGTGGTTCCCGGTAGCGGAGGATGGGAAAAACGCTGCCCCGAGCGGGAGCTTCGCGGATTTACACGCAAGATCAGGAAAGATGGAAGTGGTTTCACGTCATGAAGAAGAAGCATGAAATCATGATTCATGAAATCATGACCTGTTGTTTCTTGAGGCTGCCGTCCGCCTGCCGAAGGCCGGGCCCGGCATCAGCCCTGCTTGACCTCGGCGGTGGTGCCGGCGCGGCGCTTCAGCCGGTGCACCGCATGCTGGCCGCCGCCGGTGGCGCGGACCGAATAGAAATAGGCGCTGTCGTCGGTCCAGTACCGGCCCTCGCCGTCGACCATCACCGTGCTGCTGTGGATGTCGGCCGGATAGACGGTCAGGCGCGGTGCCGCCTCCGCCGTGAAGCCGGCCAGATGCACGGCAGCGAGCGCCGCCTGGTCGAGGAACCAGACCGGCAGGCCGCGGTCGAGGAAGTGGCGGATGTAGCGCCGGGTCAGGTCGAGGAAGCGCAGCGCTCCCGCGGTCGGCCGGATGTGCAGCACATCGGCATAGAGCAGGCTCCAGATGTCCAGCCGCTTCAGCGCATGGCTCATCATGCCCAGGTCGGACCGGGCGGAGGTCGCCAGCAGCGGGTTCAGGTCGCGGATGGCCAGCAGGTCGACGTCCAGCATCAGCACCGGCCGCCGCCAGCGGACCAGCAGGTCGGGCAGCACCAGGAAGCGGCTGCAGGCGTAATAGGTCTTGGCATTGCCGCCCAGCGGCGACAGGTCGATGGTCTCGCGCAGGATGATGAAGCGGTCGGCGCCGTGGGCGGCGGCCAGGGCCGCCACCGTCGCCTCGGCCTCGGCATCGGGGTTAACCAGATGCAGGGCGATGGCGCAGTCGAGCCCGCTGTCCTCGGCGATGGAGCGCACCATGGTCGGCAGGAACTTGCGCGCATAGACCGCGTCGCAGCAGGCATAGACCACCAGCGGCCGGGCGGCGGCCCCGGCGCCCTCCTGGATGGTGGCGCGGATGCCGGCGGGCGGCGGCGCCTCGCGAAGGGACTGGAGGAAGGCGGGATCGGTGCGGGTGACGGCGTCGCGTCCGCCATGGCGTTCGGCCGCCTGGGCGAACAGGGCGTCGGCCTCCTCCAGCCGCTGCTGTTCGGCGCACAGGCAGGCCAGCCGGCTCAGCGTGAAGGACACCTCCGGATACAGTTCCAGCGCCCGGCGATAGGCCCGCTCGGCCCGCAGCGCCTGCCCGTCGCGGCGCAGCGCGTTGCCCAGCGCCACCAGCCCGACACAGTCCTCCCGTCCCTGGAAGCGGGCGACGTCGCCGGCCTCGCCGAGATGGGTCAGCAACTGCCAAAGGTTGGACCGGCGGGTCGGATCCTGGGGCGCCAGCCGCCAGGCGGCGAGCGCATGGACGGCCGCCGCCGCCATGTCGTGGCTGACCAGAATCCTGGCGAGCGCGTCATGCGCCGCCGGCGCCTGCCGGCCGGTGGGAGCCTGCTCCAGCAGCCGGAGGCAGAGCGTCCTGGCGGTCTCGCGGTCCCCCGCCCGTTCGGCGTCGAGCGCGGCCTGAAGGGCGGCCTGAAGGGTGGCGTCGGAGGCTGGGCGTGGCATGGCGCGGACCGGTCGGCACAAGGGGACGCGCTTCATCCCATGGCGCCCCGCCGCTGGCAAGCCGAGTCGCAACCGATCATCCTGCGGAATGCGGCGTTTGGTGGGAAAGGGCAAGCCAAAGGCTTAGCCTGCCGCTCCGCATTGCAGGAAATGCGGGGTGCGCGAAGCGGAAACCTGGCCGTGGAGCGAGAACGAGCTTGAATAAATGGGCAAATATCATCAAGTGTTTGTATGGACCCGGGAAAGGGTTCCAGCCGAAACTGTGCCGTGCCGGTTCATTCCGGCGCGGCACTTTTATAATTCACCGTCCAAACAACGCCCTGTGCGAATCCTCCCCGACCCGGTCTTGGAAATGGAACTGCGCATGCGGCGGCCAGCGTGGGAGTCCGAGACGCCGTGAGCATCGCTGATGGCCTCAAGATCGCCTTCGATGTCCATCTCTCCGGGGATCTTGAACGGGCGGAAGAGTTCTATCGCGCCATCCTCCGGGTCAGCCCAGGCAATCCGATGGCGGCGACGCTGCTGGGGCTGATCCGCTCCCAGCGGACAATGGTTCGCCAGAGCAAGCACAAGACGCTTGCGCTCCTGCGCGACCGGGGCTTCCGTCCCGCCACCGTGATCGATGTCGGCGCCCAGACCGGCACTCCGCCGCTTTACGAGGTTTTTCCCGACTCCCACCATGTGCTGATCGAACCGGTGGTCGAGAACGAGTCCGCCCTGCAGGCCCTGTGCGGGCAACTGCGCAGCGCCGAGTACCGCATCGCCGCCGTCACCAGCCGGGATGGCATGGTCCCGCTGGCGGTTTCCGATAATCGGCTCTACTCCTTCGTCGTTCCGGAGGGCGCGGATGCCCAACCGGACCTGCGCAGCGTGCCCGGCGTCTCGCTCGACACCCTGTGTGCCGAAGGCCGCTATGCCGGGCCGATGCTGGTGAAGATCGATGTCGATGGTCTGGAGTTGGAGGTGCTGGCCGGCGCCGTCACCCTGATGCGGCCGGACGCCGTCTTCGTGATCGAGGCGACGGTGGCCGGCAACGATGCTCGCCTGCCTCGCATCATCGACGCCATGGCGCCTTACGGTTTCCAGGTCTGGGACATCGTCGATCCCCTCTACCGTCCCGGTGACGAGCGGATGTGGCAGGTCGATCTGGTGATGGTCCACCGCGACAGCCCCTACGCTCCCCTTTAGAGCGGATCGCGTAGAATCGGAATCGATTTGAAGCGTGAAGCCAACCCTATCCGGTCTTATCCGGCGGCGCGCTCGCGCAGGGCGCGCTCCAGGCGGTCCATGGCGCCGTCCCAGGAACCGGGGCGGTCCTGCCGGAACAGGCGCATGGTGGGATACCAGGGACTGTCCTCGCGGTCGAGCATCCAGCGCCAGTCGGGGGCGAAGGGGACCAGCACCCAGACCGGGATGCCGAGGGCGCCGGCGAGATGGGCGACGGAGGTGTCGACGCAGACCACCAGATCGAGGCCGGCCATGATGGCGGCGGTGTCGGCGAAATCCCTGATGTCGGGCGACAGGTTCAGCAGGGGGAAGCCGCCGGGCGGGGTCGCCGCCTGTGCTTCGGTCGGCCCCTTCTGGATGGAAACCAGGCTGACGCCGGGGATGCCGGCCAGCCGGGCGAAGGGGGCCAGCCCGATGGAGCGGTTGCGGTCGTTGCCGTGGGTCGGCGATCCCGCCCAGACGATGCCCACCTTCAGCCCGCCCACCTCCTTCAGCCGCTCGCCCCAGCGCGCCGCCAGTTCGGGCTCCGCCGACAGGTAGGGAACGCGGGACGGAACGGTTTCCAGCCGGGTGCCGAACAGCGCCGGCAGGCTCAGCACGGGGATCTGCACATCGAAGTCGGGCAGCGGCCCGCCGGTCTCCACCGCGATGGTGCCGGGCAGGCGGCGCAGCAGCGGCAGCAATGCCTGCTGGCACTCCAGATAGATCGGCTGTCCGCCGGACGTTCCACCGGTTGCCTGTGCCAGCAGCGGCAGATAGCGGACGAACTGCAGCACGTCGCCGAAGCCCTGCTCCCAATAGACCAGCAGCCGCCGCCCCTTCAGCGGCGACCCGTCCCAGCGCGGCTGGACGAAACTGCGTTGCGGCGAGGGCAGGCGGCCATGCTTCCAGCGCCATTCATAGCTGCGCCATCCTTGGACGAAATCGCCCAGCAGCAGCCGGACCAGGGATTGGTTCCAATGGGCGCCGGCAAAGTCGGGAGCCAGTTGGGTCGCCCGCCGGAAGGCCAGCAGAGCCTCCCAGAAGGCGCCCTTGTCCTTCACCGTGGACCCCAAATTGCTGTAGGCCCCGGCATGTTGCGGGTTCAGCGCGATGGCGCGGCGGAACAGCGCCGCCGCCTCGTCCAGCCGGTGGGCTATGCGCAGCATGGCGCCGTGGTTGTTGGTGATCTCCGCATCGTCGGGCGCCAGGGCGAAGGCGCAGCCGAAGGCGTCGCTGGCTTCCTCGGGCCGTTTCAGCCGTTCCAACAGGATGCCCAGTTCGTTGAGCAGGGCCGGCTGGTCGGGTTTCAGCCGGATCGCGGCGCGGTAGGCACGCACCCCCTCCTCCGGCCGGCCGAGCCGGATCAGCAGCGCCCCCAGGTTCATCCAGCCGTTCAGCGAGTTCGGCGTCAGGCTCAGGGCGCGGCGGAACAGCGCCGCCGCCTCGGCGTCTTGGCCGGCATCGGCGCGCAGAAGCCCCAGATTGTTGACGGCAGGGGCGAACTGGGGATCGGCGGCAATGATTTCGCCGTACAGCCGGGCGGCCTCCCCGGTCTTGCCGCTCTGCTGGAACCCGAGCGCGGTGGCGAAGGCTTGCTGGATGTGCATGGAATACCGCATCGCCCCGGTTGAGGAACTGGCCGCCGATCGCATCGGAACAGGCGGGATCAGTAGCAGAGATGGCCGGCGCTGCAAAGGACGGGCGACGGCCGGAACAGGCGGGGCGGCAGGTGGGGCCGGTTGACCGCTTGCATCGCCGCCGCTCACCGCCCATCAATGGCGCTCGTCGAACGGGGAGTGTGGCGGGCGGCATGGCGCGGCTTCTGCTGATCAATTACGAATTTCCGCCGCTGGGCGGCGGGGCGGCCAACGCCACCGACAACACCGCGCGCGAACTGGCCGCCTTGGGCGAGGAGGTGCTGGTGCTGACCTCCGCCTTCGGCGGCCTGCCGCGGGTGGAGCGCCGGGCCGACGGGGTGGAGATCCGCCGCATCCCCACCCTGCGCCGCCGCCGCGACCGCAGTTCGGTGGTGGAGATGCTGGCCTTCCTCGCCAGTTCGCTGGTGATGGCGCCCTGGATCGCCGCCCGCTGGCGCCCGGACGCCACCATCGCCTATTTCGGCCTGCCCTGCGGCCCGGCGGCCTGGATGGTCAAGGCGCTGTCCGGCGTGCCCTATGTCGTCAGCCTGCGCGGCGGCGACGTGCCGGGCTTCCAGTATGACGGCATCTCGCTCTACCACCGTCTGGCCGGGCCGGTGATCGGCTGGCTGTGGCGCCGCTCCTCGGCCGTCGTCGCCAACAGCGAGGGGCTGGCCGAGCTCGCCCGCCGCTTCGCCCCCGACCAGCCGGTCGCCATCATCCCCAACGGCGTCGATGCCGCCCGCTTCTCGCCCCCTGACATGGCGACCGCCGGCGACCGCCTGTCGCTGCTGTTCGTCGGCCGGGTGGTGCGGCAGAAGGGGCTGGACGTGCTGTTCGAGGCGCTCGCCAGCCTGCCCGCCGGAACGCGCGGCGGCATCGGCCTGACCATCGTCGGGGACGGCCCCGCCCGCCCGGAACTGGAGGCCCAGGCCGCCCGGCTCGGCCTGTCGGATCGCATCGCCTTCCGCGGCTGGCTCGGCCGCGACGAACTGCCGGCCGCCTACCGCGCCGCCGACGCCTTCGTCTTCCCGTCCCGCGACGAAGGCATGCCCAACGTGGTGCTGGAGGCGATGGCCGCCGGCCTCCCCGTGGTGGCGACCCGCATCGCCGGCAACCGCGATCTGGTGGTGGAGGGGGAGACCGGCCTGATGCTGGACGCCGACGACACCCCGGCGCTTGCCTCGGCACTGGCCCGCCTGGCCGAAGATGCGCCCTTGCGCCGCCGCCTGGGCGACGGCGGACGCCGCCGGGTGGTCGAGCATTTCTCCTGGCGCGCCGTCGCCGCCGCCTATCGCGACCTGTCGCTCGCCGGCCGCACCGCGGCGGGACGGGTCCGGCCGGCCCAGGCGGAATGAGGGGGGCGGAATGAGGGGGGCGGAGTGAGGGGCATCGCTTGACGTCCTGTTGACATCCGGCGGCTTTCGGGAGCGTATGGCGGCGCGGCAGATCGGGTCGGACAGCAAGGGATCGGACAGCGTGGCGGAACCGGTGAAGACGGCGGAAGGCGGGGACGGCACCCCGGCCGGGACATCCGCCCTGGCCTTCGATTTCGGCGAGAACTGGGACCATTACTCGCGCACCGTGCTGGACGAGCCGCGGCTGGTGGCGGCCATCGACAGCCTGAAGGGGCTGGTCGGGACCGACCGGCTGAAGGATGCCAGCTTCTGCGACGTCGGCTCCGGCTCCGGCCTGTTCACCATCGCCGCCGGCAAGCTGGGCGTCGGCCGCGCACTGGGCTTCGACGTCAACCCCACCGGGGTCGAGGTGGCGCGCCGCAACCTGGGCCGCTTCGCGCCCGAGTTGGCCGACCGCATCGAGTTCCGCCGAGGTTCGGCGCTGGACAGCGGCTTCGTCGGCTCGCTCGGCCGCTTCGACGTGGTCTATGCCTGGGGCTCGCTGCACCACACCGGTTCCATGTGGCCGGCGATCGAGACGGTGGCCCCGCTGGTGGCGCCGGGCGGCACCTTCGTGCTGGCGCTCTACAACCGCCACTGGACATCGCCGATCTGGACCCTGATCAAGATCGTCTACAATCTGTCGCCGGGCTTCCTTCGGAAGCTCTGGGACTGGACGCTGGGCTCGCTGATGTTCCTGGCGACCTGGGCGATCACCGGCTCCAACCCGTTGCGCAAGGAGCGCGGCATGGAGTTCTGGGTGGACGTCACCGACTGGCTCGGCGGCTACCCCTACGAATATGCCAGTGCCGACGAGGTGCGGGCGCGGATGGACGCGCTCGGCTTCGACATGCTGGAGGTCCGCCCGCCGCGCGTGCCGACGGGCTGCAACGAATTCATCCTGCGCCGGAGGCCCGCATGAGCGACGACGCATTCAAGTCCGCCAACACTCCCCTCGCCGCCCCCTTGCCGGCCGCTGCGGCCGATCACCCCGGCGGCGTCGATTACGACGACAGCTGGGAGCGGCGCTGGAACGACATGCGCAAATACGGCCCGACCGGCCGGCATCTGCGCCGCATCGTCACCGAGATGGTGCGCCCGCTGGATTACGACAGTCTGCTCGACGTCGGCTGCGGCCAGGGCTCGCTGCTCGCCACGCTGATGCCGCTGAAGCCGCAGGCCAGCTACACCGGCCTCGATTTCGCCGCCAAGGCCATCGACGTCGCCCGCCGCCGCGCCCCGAACGCCGAGTTCGGTTTGCTCGACGTCGCCGCCGGCCATCTCGACCGCCGCTTCGACCTGGTGGTCTGCACCGACGTGGTCGAGCACATCGAGGACGATGTCGCCGCCCTGCGCAACCTCGCCGCCATGACCGGCCGCTACCTGCTGGTTTCCACTCTGCAGGGGCGGATGCGCGATTTCGAGCGCACGGTCGGCCATCACCGCAACTATGCCCGCGGCGAGTTGCAGGCCAAGATCCAGTCGGTCGGGCTGGAGATCGAGCGGGTGGTGGAATGGGGCTTCCCCTTCTTCTCGCCGCTCTACCGCAACGTGCTGGGCGCCGCCAGCGGCCAGGGCACGGAAGGCGACTACGGTCCCGGCCGCCGGCTCATCGCCGAGGCGCTGTATCACCTGTTCCGCCTGAACTCCTGGTCGCATGGCGACTACATCTACGTGCTGGCCCGCCGCCCGGGGGCGTGAGGATTCCCCCCTCTCCCGCCTCTCGCACAAACTTCGTTTGTGCTGGCGGCGCCAGGCGGATCGAAGATCCGCCGGGAGCCTCGGGAGAGGGAGCAATCCCTTCACATCACGTCATGACTTCATGAAAAGGCATCTTTAAATGCGTCCCGGCGTGAAAGCCCTGATCAGCGCGCTGCTGGTCGCCCTGCTGCTGTGGCGGGTCGACGTGGCGGAGGTCGGGCGGGTGCTGGCGATGGCGTCGCCGGGGCTGATGGCGCTCGCCGGGCTGCTGTTCTTCCTGATGCATGTGCTGAACGCGCTGAAGCTGCGGGTGCTGCTGCCGGAACTGCGGGCGGGGCGGCTGCTCGCCTACACGCTGGTGGCGCAGCTCTACGCGCTGGTGCTGCCGGGCCAGCTGGCGGGGGAGGCGGTGAAGGCCTACCGGCTCAGCCGCGACGAAGGGCGGGAAGAGGGCGACGGCGGCCGCATCGTCTCGGCCGTCGCCTTCGACAAGGTGACGGGGGTTGCCGGGCTGCTGCTGCTGACCGGCGGCGGTCTGGCGGTGGAATCGGCGCGCTTCGGCGACGGGTTGCTGGCCGCGGTCGGGCTGGTGCTGTCCGGGCTGGCCGCGGCGACCGTGCTGCTGGCCTGGGCGCCGGCCCGCGCCCTGCTGCTGGCTCTGCTCGGCTGGCGGGCCGGGCCGAAGCGCGAAGCCTGGCTCCTCGGGCCGTTGCGCCGCTTCCTGGACGCCTGGCGCGACCAGACACGCCGGCCTGGGCGGGCATTGTTGTCGATCACCGGCGGGATCGCGGTCCAGCTTGCGGCGGTCGCCGGCAGTCAGGCCCTGGGGCTGGCGGTCGGCATCGACCAGCCCTTTTCGGTGTGGTGCGCCGTGATCGGACTGATGTCGGTGATCGTGCTGATGCCGGTCACCCTCGCCGGCATCGGCCTGCGCGAGGCGTCGCTGGTCGGCCTGCTCGATCTGGTCGGCGTGCCCCACGCCCAGTCGCTGGCGCTGGGATTCGGCATCCTCGCCTTCCAGGTGATGGTGGCCCTGCTGGGCGCCGTCATCGACCTGACGGTTTTGCGGGAGCAGCGGGCATCGTCCTGACCCGGATGCCGCCGCTTCTCCCCGGGACCTCGGGCTTCCGATCGAACCGTTTGGTTGAGGATGGCGGGAGAGCAGGGGGTGCCTAAGCGCAGGCTTTGGGCAATGGTTTTCTCGAAGACACTACGCTACTCTTTTTGCAGAAAGAGCCAAACGTCACTCTCTTTCACTCAAATGGTTTGTCGATGTGTTCAATGTATTCTGCATGATTGCTCATGAATTTCAGTGACCGGCAGATAAAATATTTCACAAACCTCTTCATGCGGTTGGAAAAATGGCGAAGATCATAAAAAACGTTGTCTGCGTTGCTACACTCAAGGACATTCACGTCTGGATCCACGCATCGCACGCCATTGCCCGGCACATCAAGGCTGAACGTTACGTTGTCGTCACTCCCGAAAAGTATGCTCCCATCTTCAAGGCGGTGAGCAACCCCCGTTTCGAGGTGGTCTCCGAAACCGTGGCGGTTCCCGACATTGATCTGGACTATGTCGCCGAGCGGATGCCGGAAGGGTGCCGCTCCCGGGCTGGCTGGTATTATCAGCAAATCCTGAAAATCGGCAGCCTCCTGCACCTGCCCTCCGCTCCGGACGATGTGCTGCTTCTCTGGGATGCCGACACGATCCCCTTGGGTGATCTGAATTTGATCCAGGACGACAATCTCGTCTATTTCAAGGGAAGCGAACACCACCTTCCCTATTTCCAGACCATCCGGACCCTGACCGGCTTGGAAAAGCGCGTGGCTTTCAGCTTCATCGCCCAGTGCTTTCCCATCTTCCGGGAGTGGCTCGACGAGTTCGTCGCGCTCGTCGAGAACAGGCACGGGAAGCGCTGGTACGACGCGATCCTGTCCGCGACCGACCTGTCCGAATTCTCCGGCTTCAGCGAATACGAAACGCTGGGGACCTTCCTCGCCAACACCCGGCCAGAACGCCTCTATGTCAACCACACGGCTTGGGAGCGCTTCGGCAACCGGATCTGCCCGGTCGAGCGCGTTCGTACGGACGCTGCGGGAACGGGATATGCCTTCGTGTCCTATGAATCCTGGGCACCTGCCCGGCTCCCCGCGGACAGGCGGCAATTGCCGATGCCGAAGGACGAACAGGGTTTCCTCGACCTCTTCTTCAACAGGATGACGGGCTCCCGCGGTGTGATCCAGATCGGCACCAACGATGGCATGATGGAGGATCCGCTTCACCGGTACCTGTCCGACGAGCGGCACAACGCCGTTTCCGCCGTGCTGATCGAGCCGCTGGGCTCTTATTTCGAGAATGTGTCCAGGCTTCACGCCGCCCGGCCGAACACGCTGATGCTGAAGATGGCGGCGGGCACGAAAGAGGCCGAGAGGAAATTCTACCACATCCTCCCGGAGATCGCCGATGAGATGAATGGCGACGGGCCGCCGAACAATTGGGCGCACGGGCAGGGCAGCTTCTTCCGCGAAAGCATCGAATTCTGGATCCGGCAGAACCAATTCCGCGGCGAGGCCTATCGGGCGAACATCGGCCGCTATCTTGCCGCCATCCACGAAACCGTCGTCAATGTCATGCCGCTGCGTTCCCTCGCGTTGGGCGGGATCGACAATCTGCTGATCGTGATCGACGTGCAGGGGGCGGAGTTCGACGTTCTTCTGGGCGTTGACTGGCGCAGGCGCCCGAACTGGCTGATCTTCGAGCAGGATATCGCCGTGGTTGGGCTGATCGAGGAATTTCTGACCGCGCTTGGCTATGTCTACATCTGCGGCACCAGCAATCCTGTCTGGGGGCTGGCGGAGGCACCGGTCGAGTTCGCGGGGTGAAAGGAACGTCCACCGGAACAGGTACTCCCCTCCTTATCGTTAACGGATGGGTGATTGCTGCAAGGAATGGCGCCCGATTGAGCGCCCATCCCCGATCTTCCGCCCAATTAGCCGTTGCGCTTGCGGGATCCAGCCGCCATACCATGGCCCGGCATCGCCCTACAGATGACCACGCAGCCTCCGGACCCGTTCGATGACCCTCCTGCTTACCCCCGGATCCGCCGCCATGGACACCGGCACGGTTTCCGTCTCGGTCCTGATCCCGGTCTACAACGAGGAGGATAACATCGCCCCTCTGTGCGGCCGGCTGATCCCGGCGCTCGACGGGCTGGGGCGCAGCTTCGAGATCATCTTCGTCAATGACGGCTCCACCGACGGGACCGAGGCGGAACTGCAGCGCGTGTCGTCCGACCGCCGCATCCGCGTCATCAACTTCCGCCGCAACGTCGGCCAGACCGCGGCGATGATGGCCGGCATCGACCATGCCCGCGGCGACGTCATCGTGCCGATGGACGGCGACCTGCAGAACGACCCGCAGGACATCGCCGGCCTGCTCGCCAAGCTGGACGAGGGGTACGACGTGGTGTCGGGCTGGCGCGCCGACCGGCAGGACGGCTTCCTGCTGCGCACGCTGCCGAGCAAGATGGCCAACAAGCTGATCTCGACCATTTCCGGCGTGAAGCTGAACGACTACGGCTGCACGCTGAAGGCCTACCGGCGCCAGATGCTGCAGGGCTACCGGCTCTATGGCGAGATGCACCGCTTCGTGCCGATCTACGCCCGCTGGCAGGGCGCCAAGCTGACCGAGATACCGGTGCGCCACCACCCGCGCCGCCACGGCAAGTCCAAATACGGGCTGGAGCGGGTGCTGAAGGTCGTGCTCGACCTCGTTGTCGTGAAGTTCCTGACCCAGTACGAGACCAAGCCGATCTACATCTTCGGCTTCGCCGGCCTGATGTTCATGGGGCTGTCCTTCCTGGCCGGCATCTACGCCATCTACCTGAAGCTGGTCGACGGCATCTCCTTCATCATGACGCCGCTGCCGCTGCTGGTGACGATGGGTCTGGTCACCGGCGTGATGTGCATCCTGATGGGGCTGCTGGCCGAACTGCTGGTCCGCATCTATTTCGAGAGCCAGGGCAAGAGCCACTATTCCATCAAGACCATGCTGAACTTCGACGAGCCCCCCCCCCCGGATCGCAGCCTCCGCGACTGACGGCGCCCACAAGGAAGCCGATAAGGAAAAGGCCCCGCACCGTTCCCGGTGCGGGGCCTTCCGTTTGTCAGGGCGTCGCCGCCGCCCCGCCGGGGGGAGTCAGCTCCTTCAGCCCGCCGTCATGGCCCAGCACGAACAGCCGCACCCGCTGGCCGGCCAGTTCGGGCGGAATAGGCAGGCTGAAGCCGCTGTCGGTCATCCGCCCGTCCTTCAGCACGGCGGCGACGTCGGGCCGCGCACCGCCGGTCGGCGCGGTCGCCACGATGCGGTCGCCCACCCCCAGCAGGACGAAGGCGGCCGGCGCCGGCACTGCCGCATCGACCGCCCAGCCGAGCGCGGCCAGCGAGCCGGAGGGAAGCCGCACGACGCGGTCGAGCGAGCCGAGCAAACCGCCCCCGAGCAAACCGCCCTCGAGCAAACCGGCGTCGCGCGGCGGGGCCTCCAGCCGCAGCCGTGCCGACGCCTCGTCCAACTGGCCGGCCCGCAGCAGGGCGGCCAGCGTCGCCCGCTCCGGCCGGCTTGCCGTATCGGCCAGGATCGACTGCACGAAGCCGGCCTTCAGCTCGTAGGCGGCCTGGAGGAAGGGCGCGATGTTGCGCGGGGAGGCGGAGGGGCAGACCAGCGGCCGGCTCCAGTCCATCCCGGCGGGCGTACGGATCGAGTCCAGGTGGGTGGCGACGCAGCGCTCCGCCGCGGCATCGCGCTCGGCCATCATGCGGTTGAGGCCGGCGACGCTCCAATGCCGCCAGAAGGCATCCGTCCCGGCGCCATGGCCGACGGCGAGCACCGCCGCCAGCACCACGCCGGCGGCGGTGCCGGTGCCCAACCCCGTTCCCGTCCGGCGGCCCAGCAGCAGCGTCCAGCCGGCGACGGCGGCGGGGAAGGCCAGCAGCACCGGATAGGCGTAGCGCGGGATGGTGCCGCAGCGCATGGCGTTGGCGATGCCCTCGCCGCACAGCCCGGCCCGGCCCAGCCCGGTGGTCATGGTGACGATCACCGTCCCGGCGATCAGCCCGGAAATGGCAAGCGCGGCGCTGCGGTTCTCCCGCCCGGCGCGGCCCAGCAGCAGCCCCGCCGCCGGGATGAGGCAGAGCGCCAGGGCCGCCGCCCCCGCCGCCAGCGACAGCGGCGCTCCCACCGCCTCCACCGGCAGCCCGGCGGCGGTGGCGAAGGCGCCCAGCAGGAAGGCCCAGAAGCCGCCGTGCCAGGGCAGCACCAGCGGCTGGCCGGTGTGGTTGGCGTAGGAGCCGCTGAAGGTCATCCACAGCATCGCCGCGGTCAGCAGCAGCCCGCCGCCGACCGCCACCAGCGTCCGGCCGTCCGTCAGCTGGCCGCCCAGCCGTTCCCGCCAGCCTCCGCCCGGGCTCACATCCTGGCGCAGGGCCAGCACCGCCCCGGCTCCCGCCGCCCCCAGGGCATAGCTGGCGCCGAACACCCCGGTGGAGCCGAAGGCCAGCAGGAACAGCGTCGCCGGCACCAGCCGTCCGCGGGCAAGCGTGTGGAGGAACAGGAACAGGCAGGTGAAGAAGATCGGCTGGGCCAGCCCCATGTGCTGGTAATAGAAATACTCGTTGTTCAGCGTGCCGGTCAGGAACAGACCGGCCGCCGCCACCGGCACCGCATCCCAGGCCGTCCGCACGCAGTCCCGCAGCAGGACCAGCGCGTAAGCGGCGAGCATGGCGGCGAAGGCCAGCCAGCCGACCAGCCGGAAGGCGAGGAAATCGACGCCGATGGCCTGCCACAGCCCATGGGTCAGCAGCTTGAAGAACGGGGCGACATGGTCGCTGTCCTTGGCGAAGATCGAATGGAAGGTCAGCGGCTGCTGCACGCCCTGGGCGGCGCCGAAGAAATAGCCCCAGTCGTCCCAATAGGGCAGGCCGGTGCTGGCATGCATGTTCATGCCGAACTGGTAGGCGACGATCAGCCCCCCCAGCCCCAGCAGCAGCCCGACCAGGATGCGGGCGGATGACGAGGCGCGGCCGGCGGGACCATCGGAGCGGGCAGCATCGTGCATGTCCGCCCCCCCCAGCGTCCCGCTCTCACGCGTTTGGGGGAACGGGCGATCCAGACTGTCTAAGCTCATCGAAACGCGCTCCCGGAGCGGCGGAAACCCCTGCCTTTAGGCATGGGGACAGCCGAGCCATCGCCACAGGCGGAATGGTTTTGGACGTTAGACAGGTCCATGCCATCTAATTCCACATGGTTGATTATCGGTCGAACAACAACGTCGTCTATTCGTGCAGGTACCATGCAATCTGGTGCCCAAAGTACCGTCGCCCGGTGTTGGTCGATCCGATAGGCGGGCGGCTGAAGGAGATCGTCGCTGGCGTGTGCAAAGAGACGGGCGCCGAGTTGGTCGAAATGGAAGTGATGCCAGACCACGTGCATTTGCTTGTCGGCTGCGACCCGCAATTCGGCATTCATCGGCTGGTGAAAGCGATCAAGGGCCGGTCGTCCCGCTTGCTGCGGGGCGAGTTCCCCCAACTCAAGTCGCGGCTTCCGAGCTTGTGGACCAACAGCTATTTCGTCTGCACGGTCGGCGGCGCTCCGCTCGACGTAATCAAGCGGTACATCGAAAACCAAAAGAGCGTCTGACCCATGCAGAACCGAGGCTACAAATTCCGGCTGTATGCGACCGCTGAACAGGAAACCATGTTCGGTCAGTACGCTGGCGTTTGCCGCCTCGTTTACAATCTCGGCCTGGAGCAACGCCGCGATTGGTGGCGCCAGTTCAAGGCCAACACCGGAATTGCGATCAGCTATCCATCGCAGGCTCGCGAGTTGACCGCGCTTCGCGCCGAGTTCGACTGGATCGCCGCCGTGTCGATCATCTGCCAGCAACAGGCGCTCCGCGATCTCGACAAGGCGTTCGGCAACTTCTTCGCCGGCAGGGCCGATTACCCGACACCACGCAAGCGGGGCATGAACGATGCTTTCCGGTTCAGCGGGCGCGATTGCCAGTGGCGCAAGCTGAATGCCAAATGGGCGGTGGTGAAACTGCCCAAGATCGGCGAGGTGAAGTTTCGGCTGACCCGCGACATTCCCGGCACGGTCAAGAACGTCACCGTGACCAGCGATGCATTGGGCTGGCACGTCGTGTTCTCGACCGAGGTTGAACACACCGCGCCTCCGAACTTTGGCCCGGCTATCGGCATCGATCGGGGCCTGGTCCACACCATCGCTCTGTCGGACGGCACATTCCGCGACATGCCGAAGGAGCAGCTGAACCTTTTGGACCGTCGGGCGCGCAAACAGGCTCGCAAGCTGGCGCGGTGCAAGCGCGGATCGAACCGTCGTCACGCTGCCCGCAAGATCCTGGCACGCACCAAAGCGAAGATCGCCCGCATCCGTTTGCATTGGAACCACGAGCGCACCACGGAGATTGCCGCCATGCACAGTGTTGTCGTGCTGGAGGCGCTGAAGACCAAGAGCATGACGGCGAGCGCGGCCGGAACGTTCGATGAGCCGGGGAGGAAGGTGCGGCAAAAGGCGGGGCTGAACCGCGCCATCCTGAACAACGCTTGGCATCAATTCGAGACCCTCCTTTCCTACAAGATCGCCGAACGTGGCGGTGAGTTGCGTAAAGTCAATCCGGCATACACGTCGCAGTGCTGCGCCGAATGCGGGACAATTGATAAAGCAAGTCGCGAGAGCCAAGCGACTTTTCGATGTGGACATTGCGGGCATACGGCACACGCCGATACCAACGCCGCCCGCAACAACCTAAGGGCTGGAACACAGCCCGCGCCGAGGTCTTCCGTTAGGAAACCGTTGAAGCGCGAACTGAAGAGAGCGACCTAGGCTGCTCTTGGAAATCCCCGGCTTCAGCCGTGGGGAAGATGTTAAGCGGCGTTTTCCATCGGTGCCGGGGTCTTGGCGGGGCGGTCCAGCGCGGTGGCGAGCGCGGTCCAGGCCCACAGCAGGCCGCGGTGGTCGGCCTGTCCGCTGCGGTGCTCGTCCCAGCGCGCGGCCAGCCAGGCGCCGTCCACCCCGATGCGCGCCGCCGTTTCCATCGGCGGCTGGGGCAGGTGGCGCAGCCAGCGGCTAAGCGGGATGCCGAAGCCCTTCTTGGGCCGCGACAGGATCGCCGGCGGCAGCAGCGGGGCCATCGCCTTCTTCAGGATCCATTTGCGGGTACCGCCCCGGATGCCGTTCGGCTGCAGCTTCACGCCGGCCGGCAGGCGGCTGACGAAGGCGACGAGGTCGCGGTCGAGGAAGGGCGAGCGCGTCTCCAGCGAACAGAACATGCTGGCGCGGTCGGCCTTGATCAGCAGGTTTTCGCCCAGATAGAAGCGGCCGTAGAACTCGATGGAGCGGTCGACGTCGTGCCGGCTGGCTCCCGACCGCCACAGGGCGTCGGCCTCGTCATACAGCTCGTCGGCGGTCAGGTCGGCGCCGAACAGCCGCGACACCTCCTCCACCGAGGCCGGACCCAGCCAGGCCGGCATCCAGTGCGCCGGCCGGTGCCCCAGCCCGCGCAACGCCCGGCGCAGCTTGAAGTCGAAGCTCATGTTGCGGTCCGAGCGCGGCAGCCGGTGGGCCACCGCCTCGGCCAGCCGGTGCAGCGGGCGCGGGACGGCATGGTGGTAGAGCCGCGCCGTGCGCAGCGCGTCGAAGGTGTCGTAGCCGGCGAACAGCTCGTCGCCGCCGTCGCCGGTCAGCGCCACGGTCACCCGTTCGCGGGCGAAGCGCGACAGCAGATGCGTCGGCAGGATCGACGGATCGGCGATCGGATCGTCCAGCCGGCCGAGCAGCTCCGGCAGCATCCCCGCCGCGGTGTCGAGGTTCAGCGTGCGGCAGGCATGGTCGGTGCCGTAATGGCGCGCGGCGTCGGCGGCATAGCCGCTCTCGTCGAAGCTCGGCTCGTCGAAGCCGATGGTGAAGGTCTTCATCGACGCCGGGTCGCGGTGCTTTGCCGCGAGCGCGACGATGGCGGCGCTGTCGATGCCGCCGGACAGGAAGAAGCCGACCGGCACGTCGCTCAGCATCCGGCGCTCCACCGCGCGGTCCAGTAGCTCGCGCAGTTCCTCCGCCCACTGGTCGGGGCCGCCCGGCGGCTGGTCGTCCACCACCATCCGGTATTCCCAGTAGCGGCTGACCGACAGGCGGCGGCTGGTCAGGTCGTAGACCATGCTGCAGCCGCCCGGAAGCTTGCGCACCGCGGCATGGGCGGTCAGCGGCGCCGGGATGAAGCCGTAGGCGAAGTACTTGACCAGGGCATTGCGGTCCAGCCCATCCGGCACCGACGGGTGCGACAGCACGGCGGTCGCCTCCGAGGCGAAGACCAGCCCGTCCGCCGTCTCGGCATAGAACAGCGGCTTCTTGCCGAAGCGGTCGCGGCCGAAGACCAGCCGGCCCCGGCGGCGGTCGTGCAGGCAGAAGGCGAACATGCCGTTCAGCCGCTCCAGCATGTCCAGGCCCCATTCCCGGTAGCCGTGCAGCAGCACCTCGGTGTCGGAATGGTCGGTGACGAACCGGTGTCCGGCCTGCTCCAGCGCGCGGCGCAGTTCGGGCGCGTTGTAGATCTCGCCGTTGTAGACGATGACGAGGTCGCCCTCCGCCGTCGCCATCGGCTGGTGGCCGCCCTCGATGTCGATGATGGCGAGGCGGCGGAAGCCCAGATGCACCGGCAAGGCGCCGCCGGTGTCGATGTGGACGCCGTCGTCGTCGGGGCCGCGATGGCGGATGATGCTGGTCATGACGGCGAGGTCGCGCTCGCCGCCGGGTCCGGCGAAGCCGGCGAAACCGCACATGGGGCTGCTCTCCCGAAGGGACTGCCGAAGGTGGCGACAGGGGCTAGGTGTAGCGTCTCGCCCGACTGGGTGCCATGGTGAAATGCCGGGGCGAATTGCTTGGGCGAATTGCTTGGGCGAATTGCTTGGGCGGAACCGGGTGCGATGACGGGCGCACCGGTGGAAAGTCTGGCTTCCGGATCCGGGTTTGGATTACAGCAGTGCGGTGGCGCGTTACCGTTCTGGTCGCGCAGGATGGGAAAGAAGCGGATGATCGACGGACCGGTGGACCTGGAGGGCGGCTTCAGCCGCATGCGGGCGTGTCGGCATGGATTGATGGTCTACAACCGCAACGACCAGTATGTCGGCCGTTCCCTCGATCTCTACGGCGAATATGCCGAGCATGAGGTGGCGGTGTTCCGCTCGGTCCTGCGACCGGGTGACGTCGCCGTCGAAGTCGGCGCCAACATCGGCGCCCAGACGCTGCCGCTGTCCCGCTTGGTCGGCCCGTCCGGCTCCGTCTTCGCCTTCGAACCGCAGGAGATGCTGTTCAACCTGCTGTCCGCGAACCTGGCACTGAACGGGGTGACGAATGTGCGGGCCCGGCGCATCGCGGTGGGCAGCGAAACCGGAACCATCCGGGTGCCGGTGCTCGACCCGCGCTGCTCCAACAATTTTGGCGCCCTCAGCCTTGGTGGCTGGGAGCATGGCGAAATGGTCCCGCTGATGACGTTGGACAGCTTCGATCTGCCGTCCTGCCGTCTGCTCAAGGCCGATGTCGAGGGCATGGAGGCGGAGGTGCTGCGTGGGGCATCCGGGTTGATCATGCGCCACCGGCCGGTGCTGTATGTCGAGAACGACCGGCGCGACCGCTCGGCCGCGCTCATCGGGTTGATCCGGTCGATGGGCTACCGCGTGTGGTGGCACACGGCCCGCTTGTTCCACCACGACAATTTCGCCGGCAATCCCACCGACGTGTTCGACGGCATCGGCGCCGTCAATCTCGTCGCTTTGCCGCCGGGCAGCGACATCCACATTCCCGATCCCGAGATCACCGACGATCATGAATGGTGGCGGTAAGGGCCGCGACTGCGGCCCCGCAGGCCGTTTGAGGGCGAACGAAGCCGATGGGTCAGGCTTTACGTTCGATGATATGAGACGGTATCCATGACCGGATCACGATCATGACCGAAGCCTTGCCGCTGGACAGGGAAAGCGGGGGGAATTCGATCAGGCAAAGTGATACGGCACTGTGAATCCGACCAAGCCTTCCAAGTGATGGCGGTGGGAAGTCTGCTTTCCTGCTTGTGAACCAATTCAGACAAAGAGGTTTTGGTGGTTATGCTTCCGTCGGATGCGCCGAGTGACCGGTTTTCTGAGATACATGAGAAGGTCAAGAGCATATTCGCGAAAGACCGTTTCAGCATCATGTCTCTGATGGGCATAAATGGGGTGATTGGTGCGCCGGGAGGCATTTGGCACGGATTCGAAACCGATGATTGGAATGTATCCGGCAGAGTAGAGTTGTCGGAAAGTTTTGCAGAAGCTGACATAATAATTGCAAATATATTTGGAGAAGATTTGGGAGGCCTGAGGGGATACCTTGAAAAGCGCGGTTTCAGAGGGTTTCTGTGTTTCTGGCTTCATGACAACCACATTGCTCATCAGCAGAACAAGAATTCTATTGTCGAAGGTGATATGTACTTCAGCTCTCATCATGGGGCCGAACACGAAGATTATCTGCTGAACGAGCGTTCTATCGCGGGGCCAATACTGCCGGCCTGCTACAGAAACCTTCCGATTGAGACCGTCGATTGCGTTATGAGAATGTATAATGAATTTCCCAGGATATCGAAGGCGGTTGCTCCCTACTTTCTGTACGATGAAACCCCAAGAACAAAATATTTGGAGGATGTGGTTCGAAAATCTCCAGAGACTGTCTGCTTCTATACAAACTCATCGGATAGAAGTGAGAAGTATTATAAGAAGCTATCCGACATGGAAAAGGCCATCAGGTGGTTTTCCTTCAAGTCGTCTATAGTTGTTCCATTGAACAGGGATCTATCCATTCGCTTCTTTGATGGTCTGATGTGGGGCCATACAGTGATCGTTCCAGATCATCTGCTTGCGTTCGACCACGTTATCGACTCCAAGGCCGCAGAGCGTCTAGGCGTGATCCGCTATGACATGAGCCAAGGTGTGGAGGCGATCAATGAAGCGGTAAGCAAGGCAATCGCCGTTTTCGATGAGGCTGGAGTCGAGGGGGTGATGGAGCGTCACAACTTCGTGATCTCAAATCACCTTTATGCTCATAGAATGCGTGGGCTTTTGACGTTCCTGATGGATTTTGCGTCTCAAAACACTGTGAATACTGTTGTCCGGACACATTCCGGCTGGGGAATGAGAGCCCGTCGCGCTGATCGGCGGCCGTTGATTTAGAGTGCGTAACAAAACCGGCCAGGAACGGTTGGTAGGGGCATGGCAGCCCCTCTTGTTTCCGACGCCTTGTGGGCGATCATCGAACCGCTGATCCCGCCGGAGCCGCCCAAGCCAAAAGGCGGACGGCCCCGGTTGGACGATCGTGCGGCGCTGACCGGCATCCTATTCGTGCTGCGCACGGGTATTCCTTGGGAGCTTCTGCCGGTGGAGATGGGCTGCGGCTCGGGGATGACCTGCTGGCGGCGTCTGCACGAGTGGCATCGGGCTGGCGTGTGGGAACGGCTGCATCGTGTGCTGCTCGACCGGCTCGGCTATGCCAACGCCATCAACTGGGATCGTGCAGCGGTGGACAGCGCCAGCGTCCCGGCAAAAAGGGGGGTGAGGAGACCGGCCCGAACCCGACGGATCGCGGCAAGCCGGGCTCCAAGCGCCACATCCTCGTCGATGCTAACGGCATCCCGCTCGCCCTGAGGATCTCGCCAGCCAACCGGCACGACAGCAAGCTGCTGGAGGCGCTGGTCGATGCCGTGCCGGCGATCCGCCAGTGTGCGGGCCGGCCCCGGCGCCGCCCGGCCAAGCTGCACGCCGACAAGGGCTACGACTTTGCACACTGCCGGCAGGCGCTGCGCCAACGAGCGATCATTCCGCGGATCGCCCGGCGTGGCGTCGAGAGCAGCGAGCGTCTTGGCCGACACCGATGGGTGGTCGAGCGTACGCTCGCTTGGTTTGCCCGCTTCCGCCGCATCGCCGTCCGCTACGAACGGCGCGCCGACATCTTCACTGCCTTTCACCATATCGCGGCCAGCCTCATCTGCTGGCGCTTCGTCCAGAGATGGTTCTGTTAGGCGCTCTTAGGTGGTGTCTGGCGGACAGGGCGGCGACTGCGGCCCTGCGGTCCCATGCCTGCGAAGGCAAGCGGCCGGTCGGATGTATCGCATCGACAGCCATCTGCGAGCCGCGTGACTGCTGTACGGTGCGATGCCGCCGATGTGGCGCCTTCCTCCACGCGTGCATGGCGAAAGGAGGTTCCCGTTCTTTTTGCTCCGCCTTTTCCGGGCGGGGTTCAGGACATGATCCGCAAGATGTTGTCGACCCAAGGGCCAATGGCATGCCGTTCTCCGACATGGACATAGGCCTCCGCGGCAATTCTCTGGCGCTGTTCCGGAAACTGGGCCAGCCATTCGAATGCCGCGGCCAGGCGGTCGGCGATCGGCTGCTGCGGGGTGTGTACGGTCGAATAGTCGTCGCGCATCCAGCCGGTCTGCGGGTCGGGCGAGTAAACCTGCTCGCGCCGTCCGGGAATGATGATGCCCGTCTTGCCGTCGGTGATGTATTCCTCATACCCTGGAGCGTCGCTGCACAGCAGCACGGCGCCGAACTTTAGGGCGCGCAAGGCCGAATAGCTATGCAGCCCCGCCGCTGGAAGAGCGAACAGGTCAGCGGCGAGCAAAAGCTCGTACAAAGCCTCTTCTTCGATACGCTCCTTGATCCAGGTGACGTTCCGAAGATCCATTCCTTGCAGGGATTCCAGAGGCAGTTGGGGCGACAGGATGGTCAGGGTGGCGTCGGGAACGGTTTGTCGCAGGCGCTGGAAGGCCAGCAGCACTTCCATGCCGCCGCGCAGATTGAAGCCGTCGCGATGACCATGGGCGGAGTTGGTGAACAGGATGTTCAGGGGCTTGCGCTGCGGAATGGAGCGGATCTTCTGCTCGATCCGATCGTGCATGGCCTTCGGAGCGTCGACGCCGAGGGGAATGTAATGAGCCTTGGCCGCGATGGTCGGGCTGTCGAAACAGCGCAGCATGGTTTCGTGGCTGCTCTTCAGGTGAGTGAAGATCGCCCGGCAATTGTCAGATTCGAGTTGAGCCTTGACCATATGGTAAATCGGTTGGATGCGCAGCGATACGTTGCGTGTTTTCCCCATGGAGAGAAAGGGGAAGAACAATGTCATTGGGCTTTCGTAATGCAAGATGAAAGGCAGCGTGCTGGAATGTAAGGGAGCCGTGTGATGGAAGACGATGTCAGCATTTCCTTTTAAGGAATCGATGCACATCTGGCTGACGGGATCTCGGGAATTAAGAAAGACCGTCATATAAGCTTTGTGGTCGATCCTTCCACGGAACGCGCCTTCGCCAAAAATAAAGGCGTCGTTCATAAGGCTGTAGCAGATATTGTTTAGTCTTGAGCTATGAAATTGAAAATTAACATCGGGGAATATTGTTTCAACGCCTTCTGGGCATGATTCAACAAAGCTGGAAAGTAACGGATGATATCCATTGATCCCATCATAAAAGCTCATTTTCCAAGGAATAATAACTTTAAGCATCGAGCGCGCCTGATGTGGGAGGGGAGTCTTTGAGAATGCGCGATTATGAGTTACTATAGCTATAGTAACAGTTTGTTTTTAATTTAATAATAGAAATTAAAAAAATCAATGCGATAAGTTAGCAATCGTTCATTTAAATCAAGAAATTTTCTTGGGTATTTCCTGACATTATATGGCTTTTGCAGGCTCATCAACGGTGGGATCATCCAATGAGCCCGCCGTTGATGAGAGACTTCAATTCGTTTTGGACGCTCATGTCGAGAATACGGTAGTCCTGACTGGCGATACCTTTCAAGCCGTTGGCTGTGTTGATGATATAGGTGCCGCGGTAGGTCCGGTAGCCGGATGGCGGAGTGATTGTGCCGTTGTGGCCGACCTCCCTCAGCAGCGATACCAGGGATGCGGCGGCTTCCTTGATGTAGAGGGACCGATTGGCGCTGTTCTGGCCTGAACGGACGCGGAAGGCGGCGATAGGCTGATAGAGGCAGTGGATGTCCGCAAAGCGGAAGAAGCGGGCCCAGAGGTCGAAGTCACCCGCGAACTCCAGTTCGTCCCGCAGACGTCCGCCGGCTGCGTTCCAGAGATCGCGTCGCCAGTAGGAGGACTCCAACTGCAGAAAACCGGTACTGCAGGGAAGCATGCCTTCGGTGTGGCAGCCGTCCAGGAAGGATGCCCGCGAGATGCCGGGGTGGCGCGCGATATGGACGATGGCTCCAGTCTCGTCCGCCACCGGGCAAACCACCGATGAGATCCACCGCACCTTGTCCGACATGCGGAAAGCGTTGGCGATGGTGAACAGCGAGCGTGGCAGGTGGAAGTCGTCCCCACCCAGCCAACCCATGATCTCACCGGTGCTCACCGCAAATCCCTTGTTGATCGCATGGTGAGCGCCCCGGTCCTTTTCGGACACCCAGTAGGATAGATGCTTCTCGTGCTTCTTGATGATGTCGACGGTGCCGTCGTTCGAGCCGCCATCGATCAGAATGTATTCAAGGTTGGGGTAGCCTTGCGACAGAATGCTGTCTATGGCTTCCTCCAGATAACCCGACACGTTGTAGGTCGGCATGACAAGCGTAATTCGAGGAAATTCCAAATTCGACATGGCATTGCATCCTGATTTTTTCTGGCACCAGTCCTGCCTCACCGAAACCGGAGAGGCGGCCGATCAGGTACCGGGTCGGCCTCGTCTTGGCCGCGCCTTACCCGCGAGCCCGCACCCAAGCCTGGTAGAGCCCGCCGAAAATCATCGGATACTCGGCCTCCAGCCGGTCCCAGCGGGCGAGCGAGGTCATCGCCGGGTCTTCGGGGAAGCGCTTGCGGTACAGCGCCGCCACCGCCGGATCGGCCAGCCGGAAGCCCAGGAACTCCAGGCCCAAAGTCTCGAGTGCGCCGGCCAGCCAGGGCAGGGTGACGTGCAGTTCGTGGACATGCATCAGCAGGTCGCGGCAGGCGCTGGTGCCGTAGAAGTCAGGGGAGTGGGCGACGACGCGCGCCGGATGCCCGTCCGGCAGGCCCAGGATGTCGCGGCGGACATGGCGGATGCCGTCCAGCGTCGACGGGTGGCCGCGTTCGGCGATGAATTGCCTGGCGGCCAGGATCGGCCGGCGGGCGGCGGCGCTGTAGAAGCCCACCTCCATCACGCCATGCGGGCGCAGCAGCCCGCGCAGAACGCGCAGGCCCGCCATCGGGTCTTCCATGTGGTGCAGCACGCCGACGCTGTGGACCACGTCGAAGCGGCGGCCCAGCGTCTCCAGTTCCAGCAGGTCGGCCTGGGCGAACTCGACATTGTTCAGGCCCAGCCGCCGGCTCTGCCGCGTGGCGTAGGCGAGGCTGCGGCGGCTGAGGTCGACCGCCAGCACCCTTGCGTTCTTCAGGGTGGAGGCGGCCCACACCGCCTCGCGCCCGGTGCCGCAGCCGGCGACCAGCACCTCCGGCGCCTCCCAGCCCGGCGCGTTCCAAGCGGAGGGCCAGGCCGGCGAGGCGGGCAGGGCGGCATGCGGGAACAGGGCATGCAGGAAGCGGGACAGCGGCACCGGCTCCGGCAGCAGGCCGGTGGTCATCCAGCGCGGATAGGGGTTCTCTTCATACTGGGCGCGCACGCCGACCGACACCGGGTGGCTGATCCGGGTCAGCGCCGGCAGTTCCGCCTGGATCGCCGCTTCGGCCAGCGGTTCGGCGACCTGCCGGTTCAGCAGCCGGGCGATCTCCTCGGGCCAGGACAGGGACTGCAGGGCTTCCGCCCGCTCCCAGCGGTAGAGCGGCCGGTAGGCGCCGAGCAGGGCGACCAGCACCGCCGGCGGCTGCTCTTTGCGCTCCAGCGCCGCTTCCGCCGCGCGGACCAGCACCGCCAGCACCTGGAACTCGCCGTCGTTCTCGGCGAAGACATATTCGTTGAGGAAGCACTGCTCGGCGATGGCGGCGCACAGGGCGCGCCAGGACGGCCGGTCGGGCAGGCCGGGGCCGGTCAGCGCCAGCAGCAGCACCCGGCGCAGCCGGGTCAGCGCGCGTTCCAGAGCGGGATCGCAGACCGGGGCGGCGCGCAGATGGGCCAGCAGCAGGGCATCCTCCGCCAGCCCGGCGAGCGACCCGTCGGCCAGCAGCGCAAGGCTGGCGCCGTCCAGGGACGGGCCGGCATCCTCCGGCAAGGCGGCGAGGGTCTTGAGGACGGGCGATGCCATCAGGACGCCGGCGATGGCGCGGGACAGCCCACTCCCCTCCACCTCCGGCCGGCCGAGCGCGGCCAGCAGGTCGGCGCGCAGGCCCTCATCCACGCCTTCCGGTTCCGGCGGGGCGGCGTCGCGCAACGCCTCGGTGAACGCGATCCAGTTGCGCGGCTCGTCGGGGGCGAGGCGGATCGCCTTGCGCACATAGGGCAGGGCCTGGTCGCGCCAGCCGCCCTGCAGGAACAGGGCCGCGATGCCGAAGCACAGCTCCGCGTCCTCCGGTGCCGTGCGGGCGATGCCGAAGGCCTCGGCCTCCGCTTCGACGGTGCGGCCGGCGGCGATCAGCAGCGACAGCAGGGCGCGGCGCAACGGCAGGGGCAGCGGCTGGTTGGCCGGCCGGCCGGCGGTGGCGCGGCGCAGCTCCTCGATGGCGGCGTCGGGGTTGCCGGTTTCCTGGTGCAGGCGGGCGAGGTTGTTGTGGACCTCCGGCAGGTCGGGGGCGAGGCGCAGGGCTTCGCGGTAGGCCTCCAGCGCGCCCGCGGCGTCGCCGCCGGTCTGCAGGGCGGCGCCCAGATTGGCCAGCAGCGGCGTGCGGACGGGATCGTCCGGGTTCGCGATGCGGGCCAGCCCGTCGCGGCAGACGGTGGCCGCCTCCTCCCAATGGCCGGCGACGCGCAGGCTGTCGGCCAGCCGCAGCCGGGAGTCGAGATGGCCGGGATCGACCGCCAGCACCCGGTGGAAGGCGGCGATCGCCGATTCCGGCTGGCCGGCCCGGTGGTGCAGGGTGCCGATCAGGTGCAGGGTCCCGGCCAGACGCGGGCGCAGCGCCACCGCCTGTTCGGCCTGCTCCAGCGCCTCCTCGTCGCGGCCCAGCCGGGCCAGAAACGAGGCGTGGTTGCCCAGAATCTCCGGCAGGAGCGGACGGTGGGAGAGCGCCCGGCGGAACAGCGCCTCGGCCTCCTCGGGCCGGCCCTCCAGCATACGGACCAGCGCCAGGGTGCCCAGCGTCTCGGCCTGTGCCTGACGCAGCGCCTGGGGGGCTTGCGCGGCGCCGCCGGCAAGGCGCAGCGCCTCGTCGCAGGTTGCCGCCGCCTCGGCCAGCTGGCCGCGGCGCAGCCGGGCGAGCGCCTGGGCGCGGTGGGCCTGGATAGCCGCCTGGATATCGGCCGCCCCGGTCCCCGTCCGGCGCAGCGCCTCGGCAGCCGCCGCGAACCCCTCGTCGGCACGGCCGGCGGCGACGAGCGCGATCGCCAGCACGCTCCAGCCGTCGGCGCTGCCCGGCTGCGCCCGCACCGCGGCCTGCGCCCAGGCCACGGTGTCGGCCGGCCGGCCAAGGATGCGGGCGGTTTCGGCCAGCGACAGCAGCCCGGCCGCATCGCCCGGCGGGCTGCCGCAAAGCTCGCCATAGGGCCCCTCCGCCTCCTCCGGCCGGCCGGACCGGCACAGTTCCAGAACCTGCGACAGACGCTGTTCCAGGGCACGGTGCTCCGGGGCGCTTCGGTCGGTCGGAAGGCCGGCGGTCCCGGTTGCGGTTTCGGCGGTCATGGAGCAGGACCCTTCGGTTTGGAGGGGATGAGGGCTGTCCGGCCTCAATAGGCCTGGTAGGATTTTTCCTCGACCAGCTCGGAGCCGAGCTGCCGGTTCAGGTCGCGCTTCAGCGCCGCGCGGCGGTCGTTGGTGTGGTAGACCTGCCGGGCCAGCTCGACGAAGCGCGGGCCGAAATCCTTGGCGCGCTCGCAGTCGCGAATGTCGTCCTCGATCTCCCACAGGGTGGTGTTGACCGCGCGCAGTTCGTCGATCAGCGCCGCGACCTCCGGCCGGGCGGTGTCGGCCTGCGCCGCCACGGCGACCAGCGCCTCGCGCTCGCGCCGGACATTGGCCAGCTTGTCGGCGTCGGCGATGCGCTCGGCCTTGATGTCGAGGATGGTGATCTTGTCCAGCAGTTCGCCCCAGGAGACGGGCGCCATAATCGGCATGTCGGAAGGTCCGGTTCGGAGGTGGGGGGAAGATGCGGCGCGCTCGCGCAGGGCGCGCTCCAGGCGGTCCATGGCGCCGTCCCAGGAACCGGGGCGGTCCTGCCGGAACAGGCGCATGGTGGGATACCAGGGACTGTCCTCGCGGTCGAGCATCCAGCGCCAGTCGGGGGCGAAGGGGACCAGCACCCAGACCGGGATGCCGAGGGCGCCGGCGAGATGGGCGACGGAGGTGTCGACGCAGACCACCAGATCGAGGCCGGCCATGATGGCGGCGGTGTCGGCGAAATCCCTGATGTCGGGCGACAGGTTCAGCAGGGGGAAGCCGCCGGGCGGGGTCGCCGCCTGTGCTTCGGTCGGCCCCTTCTGGATGGAAACCAGGCTGACGCCGGGGATGCCGGCCAGCCGGGCGAAGGGGGCCAGCCCGATGGAGCGGTTGCGGTCGTTGCCGTGGGTCGGCGATCCCGCCCAGACGATGCCCACCTTCAGACCCGCCAGCCCCTTCAGCCGCTCGCCCCAGCGCGCCGCCGGTTCGGGCTCCGCCGTCAAATAGGGAACACGGTGCGGGATGGTGTCCATCTGGGTCCCGAACACCTCGGCCAGGCTCAGCATCGGCAGGTGCAGGTCGAAGGCGTCGGTGGGAAGCTGGCCGCTGACGAAGCGCTCCACGCCCGGCAGCCCGGCCATCACCCGCTCCAGAGGTGCCGGCAGGCCCAGGATCACCCGGCCGCCGCGCGCCGCCACCAGGGGGACGTAGCGGCAGAACTGCAGGGCGTCGCCCAGCCCCTGCTCGCCGTGCAGCAGGATGCGGCGGCCGTCCAGCGGCTCACCGTTCCAGCGGGGCTTGGTGGGCATGGCGGCGTGGGTGGGAGCGTCCTTGCAGCGCAGCCGCCACTCGTATTCCCGCCAGCCCTCCTCGAAGCGGCCGGCGACCAGCAGGGCCATGCCCAGGTTGCGGTGGGCGTCCGGCCCGGCCGGGTCGATGGCGACGGCGCGGCGGAAACCGGAGACCGCCTCGTTCACCCGGTTCTGGTTCAGCCGGGCGTTGCCATGGTTGGCATGGCCGCCGGCGAAGGCCGGATCAATGGCGACGGCACGGGCATGGGCGCGGGCGGCCTCTTCCAGGCGCCCCTGCTCCTGCAGGGCCAGGCCAAGGCTGGTGTGGCCGGCGGCGAAATGCGGGTCGAGCGTCACGGCGCGCCGGTGGCAGTCCATCGCCTCGACCGTCCGGCGCAGCCCGCGCAACGCGATGCCCATGTTGTTGCAGGCGGCGATGTGGGCCGGGTCGATGGCCAGCCCGCGGCGGTAGGCGGCGACGGCGCCATCCAAGTCTTCGCGTTCCTGAAGGACGTTGGCCAACCCGTTGTGGCCTTCCGACGTCATCGGATTGGCACGGACCGCAAGGCGGTAGGCGCGTTCGGCCTCGGCGGAGCGGCCCTGCGCACGGTACAGCCCGCCCAGGTTCTCATAGGCGGCGGCCATATCCGGCCGCAGGGCGATGGCGCTGCGGTAAGCCGCGGAGGCCGCCCCATGTCCATGGTCGCGCAGGATGTTGCCGAGATTGAGGCGCGGCTCCGCGATGCCCGGATCGACGCGCAATGCACGGTCCAGAAGGCGAAGCCCTGTCTGCAGTTGTCCGGCTCGCCGGGCGACCAGCCCCAGCAGATGGAGAGCATCGGTCTGGTCGGGCGTGATCTCGAGAATGCAGCGGTAGAACCTTGCGGCAACGGCAAGCCGGCCGCTCTGATGATGCTGTACCGCGGCCGCGAGCGCCTCCTGAATAGTCGCCATGCTTGAATCTATAGTCCCTGCCCTCGCTTCCGCCCCCCCTGGGCGTTCGACCGTCGCAACGGAATAGCGGGTGTCGCCGAAATCTCCAAGCCCATCCTCGTCGCATCGATGAGCGAAAAGCAGTCTTTGTTAAAAATCTGTAGCAGAAACGACTGAAAACAGCCAAGGCAGGGCTTTTCTGCAAGTCATTCAAGGGTCCGCCACTGTGCATCGATTCGACAACAGGCATTCTTCGCTTCCCGGCACAGGGCGCGGCCGATCGGCCGAAACAAGTGGAGGCAAGTTCCAACTGGCCTGTTGCGGATCCGCCATGCCGGTCATTTTTCAAGCCATGTCAAAGCGTTGGCGAAACCAGTCGGGACCAGGGGCTAGCCGCTTTTGCGGGCGGTCACACGATGGGGGGCTTTGCCGTACCCATTTTGATAGAAAACGCGTTGCTTTGCATCGGTTCCATCGGATAACAAGGTCACGGTGTGCTAGTTCGCGCGAGGGCTGAGTCTCGCCTGCCCTCAGCCAAGCGAGAGCGAGCCATCAAAGAATGGTTCATCCGCCGGCGAACCAAACCTGAAGGGGATCAGTATGGCTGGAACTACTCTAACAACGGGCTCTACTCTAACTATATCATCATCGCAGTATGATACGATCATCGGCAGTGACGGCACCGATGTCATCACGATCGCAACGGGCGGCAGCACGCTGTCGATCTCGGCTTTGGAAACCTTGATCGGTTCGGTCGACATTGACTTCATCACTCTGACTGCCGGTTCGACCCTTCAGGTTTCGTTGCTGGAAACCCTGGTGGGCAGCTCGGAGACGGATGTCGTCACCGTGGGCACGTCGGGTTCCACGATGCTGGTGAGCCTGCTTGAGACGCTCACCGGCGGCGTCGGCACCGACGTCATCACGGTCGGCTCCACCGGCAGCACGATGCTGGTGAGCCTGCTTGAGACGATCACCGGCGGCACCGGCACCGACGTCGTCACCCTGGGCATCTCGGGCAACACCATCCTGGTGACTGGCCTCGAGACCCTGACCGGCGGCACCGGCACCGACGTCGTCACCCTGGGCGCGGTTTCCAACACGCTGACCGTCGGCGCGATCGAGACGCTGACCGCCGGCGCGGGCACCGACGTCATCACGCTCGGCACCACCGGCAGCACGCTGCTGGTCAATGCGGTCGAGACCCTGACCGGCGGCACCGGCACCGACGTCGTCACCCTGGGCGTCTCGGGCAACACCATCCTGGTGACTGGCCTCGAGACCCTGACCGGCGGCGCCGGCACCGACGTCGTCACCCTGGGCGCGGCCTCCAACACGCTGACCGTCGGCGCGATCGAGACGCTGACCGCCGGTACGGGCACCGACGTCATCACGCTCGGCTCCACCGGCAGCACGCTGCGGGTCAATGCGGTCGAGACCCTGACCGGCGGCACCGGCACCGACGTCGTCACCCTGGGCGCGGTCTCCAACACGCTGACCGTCGGCGCGATCGAGACCCTGACCGCCGGCGCGGGCACCGACGTCATCACGCTCGGCACCACCGGCAGCACGCTGCTGGTCAATGCTGTCGAGACGCTGACCGGCGGCACCGGCACCGACGTCGTCACCCTGGGCAATTCGGGCAACACCATCCTGGTGACTGGCCTCGAGACCCTGACCGGCGGCACTGCCTCCGACCTGGTCTATCTCGGCTCGGCCGGCAACACGCTGTTGCTGTCGGCGGTCGAAACGCTGGTCGGCGGCGCGGGCACCGACGCCGTCGCGCTCGGCACCACCGGCAGCACGCTGCTGGTCCGCGATGTCGAGTTCCTGCTTGGCGCGACCGGCACCGACGTGGTGACCCTGGGCAACACCGGCAACACGCTGACCGTCGGGGCGCTCGAGACGCTGACCGGTGGTACGGCGATTGACGCCGTCGCGCTCGGCTCCGCCGGCAGCACGCTGCTGGTCTCTGCTCTTGAGACCCTGATCGGCGCCACCGGCACCGACGTCGTCACCCTGGGCGGCTCTGGCAACACCATCCTGGTGTCGCGCCTCGAGACCCTGACCGGCGGCGCGGGTTCCGACCTGGTCTATTTCGGCACGACCGGCAACACGCTGCTGGTTTCGGGCGTCGAGATCCTGGTCGGCGGCACCGGCACCGACGTGGTCACGCTGGGCACCTCGGGCAACACGATCCTTCTGCGTGACCTTGAGACCCTGACGGGCGCTGCCGGCACCGACGCCATCACGCTGGGCGACACGGGCAACACGCTGCTGGTTTCGGGTCTGGAGACCCTGACCGGTGGTTCGAGCAGCGACTCCGTCGCGCTGGGCACCTCGGGCAACACCCTGCTGGTCTCGGGTCTGGAGATCCTGACCGGCGGTACCGGCACCGACGTCGTCACCCTGGGTGGCGCCGGCAACACCGTGCTGGTTTCCTTGCTGGAGACCCTGGCCGGCGGTGTGGGCACCGACGTCATCCGTCTCGGCACCTCGGGCAACACCCTGCTGGTCTCGGCTCTGGAGACCCTGACCGGCGCTGCCGGCACCGACGTGGTCACCCTGGGTTCGGTCGGCGGCACGCTGCTGGCTTCGGCTCTGGAGACGATCACCGGCGGCACGGGCTCCGACCTGGTCTTCCTCGGCTCCTCGGGCAACACCCTGCTGGCGTCCGGGCTTGAGTACCTGATCGGCGGCGCGGGCACCGACGCCGTCACGCTGGGTTCCGTCGGCAACACCGTCGTCGTCCGTGGTCTGGAGACCCTGGCCGGCGGTACCGGCACCGACGTGATCACCATCGGCGACACCGGCACCACCATGCTGGTCTCGGGTCTGGAGACCCTGGCCGGCGGTGCGGGCAGCGATGTCATCACGCTGGGCACCTCGGGCAACACCCTGCTGGTTTCGGCTCTGGAGACCCTGACCGGCGCTGCCGGCACCGACGTGGTCACCCTGGGTTCGGTCGGCGGCACGCTGCTGATTTCGAGCATCGAGACGCTGACCGGCGGCACGGGCTCCGACCTGGTCTTCCTCGGCTCCTCGGGCAACATCCTGCTGGCGTCCGGGCTTGAGTACCTGATCGGCGGCGCGGGCACCGACTCCGTCACGCTGGGTTCCGTCGGCAACACCGTCGTCGTCCGTGGTCTGGAGACCCTGACCGGCGGCGTCGGCACCGACATCGTGACACTGGGTGACACCGGCAACACCACGTTGGTCTCGCTGATCGAGACGGTCATCGGCGGCACCGCCACCGATGCCATCACGCTCGGCACCTCGGGCAACACGCTGTTCGTCTCCCTCGTCGAGACCCTGACGGGCGATACGGGCACCGACGTCATCACCATCGGTTCGGTCCTCGGCAACACCATCCTGGTGTCGCGTATCGAGACCTTGACCGGCCAGGCTGGCAGCGACGTCGTCCGTCTCGGCACCGCTGGCAACACCATGACCGTCTCGCTGCTCGAGACGATCACCGGCGGCACCGGCACCGACGTGGTCACCCTGGGTTCGGTCGGCAGCACGCTGCTGGCTTCGGCTCTGGAGACGATCACCGGCGGCACGGGCTCCGACCTGGTCTTCCTCGGCTCCTCGGGCAACATCCTGCTGGCGTCCGGGCTTGAGTACCTGATCGGCGGCGCGGGCACCGACTCCGTCACGCTGGGTTCCGTCGGCAACACCGTCGTCGTCCGTGGTCTGGAGACCCTGGCCGGCGGTACCGGCACCGACGTGATCACCATCGGCGACACCGGCACCACCATGCTGGTCTCGGGTCTGGAGACCCTGGCCGGCGGTGCGGGCAGCGATGTCATCACGCTGGGCACCTCGGGCAACACCCTGCTGGTTTCGGCTCTGGAGACCCTGACCGGCGCTGCCGGCACCGACGTGGTCACCCTGGGTTCGGTCGGCAGCACGCTGCTGGCTTCGGCTCTGGAGACGATCACCGGCGGCACGGGCTCCGACCTGGTCTTCCTCGGCTCCTCGGGCAACATCCTGCTGGCGTCCGGGCTTGAGTACCTGATCGGCGGCGCGGGCACCGACTCCGTCACGCTGGGTTCCGTCGGCAACACCGTCGTCGTCCGTGGTCTGGAGACCCTGGCCGGCGGTACCGGCACCGACGTGATCACCATCGGCGACACTGGCACCACCATGCTGGTCTCGGGTCTGGAGACCCTGGCCGGCGGTGCGGGCAGCGATGTCATCACGCTCGGCACCTCGGGCAGCACCCTTCTGGTCTCGGCTCTGGAGACCCTGAACGGTGCGGCGGGCACCGACGTCGTCACCCTGGGTGGCGCCGGCAACACCGTGCTGGTTTCCTTGCTGGAGACCCTGGCCGGCGGTGTGGGCAGCGACGTCATCCGTCTCGGCACCTCGGGCAGCACCCTGCTGGTCTCGGGTCTGGAGACCCTGACCGGCGCTGCCGGCACCGACGTGGTCACCCTGGGTTCGGTCGGCAGCACGCTGCTGGCTTCGGCTCTGGAGACGATCACCGGCGGCACGGGCTCCGATCTGGTCTTCCTCGGCTCCTCGGGCAACACCCTGCTGGCGTCCGGGCTTGAGTACCTGATCGGCGGCGCGGGCACCGACTCCGTCACGCTGGGCACCTTGGGCAACACCGTCGTCGTCCGCGGTCTGGAGACCCTGGTCGGCGATGCCGGCACCGACGTGATCACCATCGGCGATACCGGCACCACCATGCTGGTCTCGGGTCTGGAGACCCTGGCCGGCGGTGCGGGCAGCGACGTCATCCGTCTCGGCACCTCGGGCAGCACCCTGCTGGTCTCGGGTCTGGAGACCCTGACCGGCGCTGCCGGCACCGACGTGGTCACCCTGGGTTCGGTCGGCAGCACGCTGCTGGCTTCGGCTCTGGAGACGATCACCGGCGGCACGGGCTCCGACCTGGTCTTCCTCGGCTCCTCGGGCAACATCCTGCTGGCGTCCGGGCTTGAGTACCTGATCGGCGGCGCGGGCACCGACTCCGTCACGCTGGGTTCCGTCGGCAACACCGTCATCGTCCGTGGTCTGGAGACCCTGGTCGGCGATGCCGGCACCGACGTGATCACCATCGGCGACACCGGCACCACCATGCTGGTCTCGGGTCTGGAGACCCTGGCCGGCGGTGCGGGCAGCGATGTCATCACGCTCGGCACCTCGGGCAGCACCCTGCTGGTTTCGGGTCTGGAGATCCTGACCGGCGGCACCGGCACCGACGTGGTCACCCTGGGCTCGGCCGGCGGCACGCTGCTGGTTTCGCGCATCGAGACGCTGACCGGCGGCGCGGGCTCGGATGTCGTCAGCCTGGGTACGACCGGTACGACCATGACCGCGACGTCTCTTGAGACGATCACGGGCGGTGTCGGCACCGACGTCATCACCATCGGTTCGGTGGGTTCGACCTTCCTGGCCAACTCCCTCGAGACGATCACCGGCGCCGCTGGCACCGATCTCATCTTCCTGGGTTCGGTCGGCAACACGGTCCTGGCTTCGGGCATCGAGATCCTGGTCGGCGGCACCACCACCGACGTCGTGACGCTGGGTACTGCCGGCAACACGATGATCCTCCGTGGTCTGGAGACCCTGACCGGCGGTACCGGCACCGACGTCATCACCATCGGCGACACCGGCACCACCATGCTGGTCTCGGGTCTGGAGACCCTGGCCGGCGGTGCGGGCAGCGATGTCATCACGCTGGGTACGGCTGGCAGCACCATTCTGGTTTCGGGTCTGGAGACCCTGACCGGCGCGGCTGGCACCGACGTCATCACCATCGGCTCGGTCGGCACGACCCTCCTGGCCAATGCTCTGGAGACGATCACCGGCGGCACCGGTTCGGAACTGGTCTTCCTGGGCTCGGCCGGTTCGACGGCCCTGGTGCAGGCGATCGACATCCTGATCGGCGGCACGGGCACCGACGTCATCACCCTCGGCTCGGCCGGCAACACGGTGCTGCTGCGCGGCATCGAGACGCTGTCCGGTGGCGTGGGCACCGACGTCATCACTCTGGGCAACACGGCCAACTCGCTGCTCGTCAGCGGGATCGAGACGCTGATCGGCGGTTCCGCCTCCGACATCGTCACGACGGGCACGGCTGGCGGCGCCATGCTGGTGTCGGGCGTCGAGACCCTGCTCGGCGGCACGGGCACCGACGTCATCACCATCGGCTCGGCCGGCGGTACTGTGCTGGCGCTCGGCATCGAGACGCTGATCGGCGGCACGGGCCTGGAGGTCATCTTCACCGGTTCGGCGGGGGCAACCCTGACCGTCTCGGGCGCGGACTACGTGATCGGCGGCGCCGGCACCGACATCCTGACCCTGGGTTCGACCGGCAACACCACCACCATCCGCGGCATCGAGACGCTGGTTGGCGGTTCGGGCAGCGACGTGGTGTTCCTGGGTGACACCGGCAACACGATGAGCCTGGGCCTGGATGTCGAGATCCTGGTCGGCGGCACCGCCACCGACGTGCTGAGCATCAGCACTTCGGGAACGACCCTGCTGACCCGTGCGATCGAGACCCTGATCGGCAACGTCGGTACCGACGTGATCACGCTCGGCGACACGCTGAACACGATCACCGTGTCGGGCATCGACACCCTGACCGGCGGCGCCGCCACCGACATCGTCTTCACCGGTTCCGCCGGCGTGACGATGCTGGCTTCGGGCGTCGAGTTCCTGGTCGGCGGCGCGGGCACCGACATCGTCACCCTGGGCTCCTCGGGCAACACCGTCATCACCCGCGGCATCGATACGCTGTCGGGCGGTGCGGGCACCGACTGGGTGTTCCTGGGCGACACCGGCGTCACCATGGCGCTGGGCACGGGCATCGAACTGCTGATCGGTGGTGCGGCCACCGACGTGGTGAGCACCGGCAGCGTGGGCAGCACCCTGCTGACCCGTGCGGTCGAAACCCTGATCGGCAACGTCGGTACCGACGTGATCACGCTCGGCGACACGCCGAACACGGTCACCGTGTCGGGCATCGACACCCTGACCGGCGGCGCCGCCACCGACATCGTCTTCACCGGCTCCGCCGGCGTGACGATGCTGGCTTCGGGCGTCGAGTTCCTGGTCGGCGGCACCGGTTCGGACGTCGTGACCCTGGGTGCGTCGGGTAACACCGTCATCACCCGCGGCATCGACACCATGATCGGTGGTGCGGGCAGCGACCTGGTGATCCTGGGCGACACCGGCGTCACCATGCGGGCCGAGAGCGGCATCGAGATCATCGTCGGCGGTGCGGCCACGGATGTGGTCAGCCTCGGCGACGGCGGCTCGACGGTCCTGCTGCGCGGCATCGAGACCCTGATCGGCGGTACCGGCAACGACGTGATCACCACCGGCGACACCGGCGTGACCATGGAAGTCCGGAACATCGATATGCTGATCGGCGGCTCGGGCACCGACTCGATCTCGGTGACCAGCGGGTCGATCCGCTTCCAGGGTGGTACTGGCGACAGCATCAGCCTGGCGTCGGGCAGCGGCACCGATACGGTCGTGTACTCGTCCTTCAGCGACATCGCGGCGCTGGGTGCGAATACCGGCTTCATCTCGGTGTCGAACTTCCAGTCGGGCACCGACAAGGTGCAGTTGACCGGTACGGCCCGGACGGATGCGGACAAGAACGGCGACGCGGCTCTGGCCACGGCGACCGCGGCGACCAACGGGGTGAGCATGACCGACGAACTGGTCAGCCTGTCCTCGGTGGTCAGCGGCAGCCTGATGGATGCCGGCCTTGCCAACTTCCGCTCGGCGCTCGGTACGCTGACGAACTCGTCGGCTGGTGCAAGCACGCTGGTTCTGGCCAACAACGGCACCAGCTCCGGCCTGTACCAGGTGGTCGATACCAACGGCGACGGCCAGGTGGCCGCCTCCGAGGTTCGCCTGCTCGGCGTGTACAACAGCCAGGTGCTCTCGCTCTCCGACCTCAACCTCGGTTGATACGGGCACTGAGCCTAAGCATCACGGTAAAAGGGAAGGGCGCCCGCAAGGGCGCCCTTTTCTTTGGGAAGATCGTCGATCCGCTGACCGGTGCCTTGTCCGGCCTTTCAAGTCGAACCAGGACGGGCAACGGCAAAAGAAAGAGGCGGCAACCGGTCATCCCGGTTGCCGCCTCTTTCTTTCTTATCGCTTCCGATACCGCCATCGCGGCGGAGGGGAGATGGGTGATCCGTTCCGAAGCTGGTTCTGGCTTTACGCTCGATGATATCAGTGGGCAGGCATGGCGGACAGGCGGTCGGTCATGCGCAGGATGCCTTGGGCAAGGCGGATGATGGCTGGCGAGCCGATGAACAGTTCGCGCAGGGCCGCCCCTTCACCGAAGCGAAGAACAAAGCCGTTCGGGTTGAAGACCACCGCGACCTTGGTGGTTTGCGAAAGAACATGCTGGGTGCGCCCCTGGAAGACGGCGTCGAGGATCGACCGCGCCAGTTCACGTGCGTCTTCGATCTCCAGACAGGCGATCTCCGGTCCCAGCCGGCTTTCGTTGAAGTGGAAAATCCCCTCCAGACGGACGGCCTCGTCGCCTTGGGGCGTTTCGTCTTCGTGCAGCGTGATGTGGGACAGGAACTTGCCGTCCGGGAACAGGACGCTCCGGTCATCCACCTCGATATTGATGACGAGTTTGTTGGCGACAGCCATCGGGGCTCCATGGAGGAATGGGGGCTGGATGTTCCGGCGTGGCGCATCCAGGCGATTGCAGCGCGCCTGACGGGACAGGGGCGGGGGAAACGCAGGCGCGGGGCATCCTCCGACGCGCCGATCACGGCGGCCCGCAGTTCGGTCTTGGCCTTGTTGTTCCGCAAGGCGATGAAGATCGCCCCACTGCCGGCGATGACCGTCAGCAGCGGGGCAAGCCCGGCCGTGACCCGTGTCGCCAAACCGGATGGTCCGCCGTCAGTAGCCGCTTCGCCGTTACTGGGCGTGGCCATCGGTTCGCTGCGCCCTGCGCGCCATCTCGGCCTCGGCCAGCCCGGCCACCACGTCGGCCATGCGGCGTTCGGCGCGCCAGCCCAGCAGCTGCTCCGCCTTGGCCGGATTGCCGACGCTGAAGGCGATGTCCGACGGGCGCAGCAGGGCGGCGTTGCCGTGGACATGCCGACGCCAGTCCAGGCCGAAATAGGAGAAGGCCCGCTCGACGAAATCCTCCAGCCGGTGCGCCTCGCCGGTGGCGATCACGAAATCCTCGGGCTGGTCATGGGCCAGCATGCGGGCCATGGCGTCGACATATTCCGGCGCCCATCCCCAGTCGCGGGCGATGGACAGAGTTCCCAGTTCCAGGCTGTCGGTCTTCCGCTCGGCGATGTCGGCGGCGCCGCGGACGATCTTCTGGGTGACGTAGCGGACCGGGCGCAGCGGCGATTCATGGTTGAACAGGATGCCGGAGCAGGCGAACAGCCCATAGGCCTCCCGGTAGTTGGCCACCGCCCAATAAGCCGCCGCCTTGCCCACGCCATAGGGGCTGCGGGGATGGAAGGGGGTCGATTCGTCGGCCGGATCGCCGGTGTTGCCGAAGCACTCGCTGGACGAGGCGTTGTAGAAACGCGCGTCGAGCTTCAGGAAGCGGATCGCCTCCAGGATGTTGATGGTGCTGGTGATGGTGCTGTTCAGCGTCTCGACCGGCTGCTCGAAGGACAGTCCGACCGAGGCCTGGCTGGCGAGGTTGTAGATCTCGGCCGGGCGGACCCGGGCGACCACCTCGACCACGCTGCGGAAATCGGTCAGCACGGCCGAATGCAGGGCGACCCGGCCGAAGATGCCGAGCCGCCGCAGGTTGGAGAAGCTCGACATCTCCCGATCGCGGGAGGTGCCGTGGACTGCATAGCCCTTGCCCAGAAGCAGTTGGGCGAGATAGGCGCCGTCCTGACCCGAGACGCCGAAGATCAGCGCGGTCTTCGGCTCGCTCCCGGCCGTTGGTCCGATGGTCATGAACAGCGCCTTGTCCGTCGCGGGGCGAGATCAGTGATGGTCGTCCCCATTGGCCGCCAGACGCATGTCGGCCTCGACCATTTCCCGCACCAGATCACGGAAGGCGGTGGTGTGGGTCCAGCCCAGCTTGGCGCGTGCCTTGCTGGGATCGCCCAGCAGCAGGTCGACCTCGGTCGGGCGGAAATAGCGCGGGTCGATGCGGACCACCACCTTGCCGGTCTTCTGGCAGACGCCTTCCTCGTCGACGCCCTCGCCGCGCCACTCGATGCCGCGGCCGACATGGCCGAAGGCCAGCTCGACGAACTCGCGCACGCTGTGGGTCTCGCCGGTGGCCAGCACGTAATCGTCGGCCTCATCCTGCTGCAGGATGCGCCACATGCCCTCGACATAGTCGCGCGCATGGCCCCAGTCGCGCTTGGCGTCCAGGTTGCCGAGATACAGGCAGTCCTGCCGGCCATGCTCGATGGCGGCGACCGCGCGGGTGATCTTGCGGGTGACGAAGGTCTCGCCGCGGGTCGGACCCTCGTGGTTGAACAGGATGCCGTTGCTGGCATGCATGCCGTAGGCCTCGCGGTAGTTCACCGTGATCCAGTAGGCGTACAGCTTGGCGGCGGCATAGGGGCTGCGCGGGTAGAAGGGCGTGGTCTCGCGCTGCGGCGTCTCCTGCACCTTGCCGTACAGTTCCGAGGTGGAGGCCTGATAGAAGCGCGCGGTCTTCTCCATGCCCAGGATCCGGATCGCCTCCAGCAGGCGCAGGGTGCCGATGCCGTCGGCGTTGGCGGTGTATTCCGGCGTCTCGAAGCTCACATGCACGTGGCTCTGGGCGGCCAGATTGTAGATCTCGGTCGGCTGGATCTGCTGGACCAGACGGATCAGGTTGGTGCTGTCGGTCAGGTCGCCGTAATGCATGAAGAAGCGCACGTCCTCCTCATGCGGGTCGCGGTAGAGATGCTCCACGCGCCCCGTGTTGAAGGACGAGGACCGGCGCTTGACGCCATGGACGATATAGCCCTTCCCCAGCAGAAGCTCGGCGAGATACGCGCCATCCTGGCCGGTGGCGCCGGTGATGAGGGCAACTTTGCGCAAAGGACCGACCCTTGATCTGTACGGCGTTGATGATCGGGCACTATCCCCAAAGGGTCCGGGCAAGGCAAGGGGGCTTGCGACCCGACCCCGGAGAAGGCGCGGCGCGGAGGCCGGGGCCGGGAACCGGGATCGGGAGTTGAAGCGGAGGCGGCCCGCGGCATGAACGGAGTTGAAGCGCCCATCGCGGAACGATAGGGTGCGCGCCGAATGGGCCGGCCGTCCCCGGCGTCCCCGGCCGGGGTGCGGCCGCGGGATCGGGGCGGGGCCGCACTGCACGGATCCTCATGACCACCGTCGCCGAAGCATTGCAGATCGCCGTCGGATACTATCGCGCCGACCGCTTCGACGAAGCGCGCGCGCTGTATCTGCGCATTCTGGAGGTCGATTCGCGCAACCCCCAGGCCATGCACCTGCTGGGGCTGGCCGAACGCCGGCTGGGTCGCCCGGACAAGGCGCTGGAGATGATCCGCAACGCCCTGGACATCCTGCCGGGGATGGCCGACGCCTGCTACAATCTCGGCAGCATTTTGGCCGAACTTGGTCGGATCGACGAAGCGGTGGCGGCTCACCGCCGTGCCCTGGTCCTGGCACCGGACCTGGAGGACGCCTACAACGCGCTTGCCGCGCTGCTGTGCGGCCGTGGCGGTCCGCGCGACTGGGGGCTGGCCATCCTGACCTTCCGCCGCGTGCTGAGACTCAATCCGAACCGCATCACCGCCTATCATGATCTCGGAATCGCATTGCGCCAGACTGGTGCGCTCGAGGAAGCGCAAACCAGTCAGCGTCTTGTGCTTTCCCTGCAGCCGGACTTCGGCGGTGCCTGCGCGAATCTCGGGAACATCCGGATCGAGATGGGCGATCCGGACGGGGCCATGGCCTGCTTCCGCCGCTCCCTCCTGCTGGAGCCGGAGCAGGGCGGGGTGCTCTACAATCAGGGCAATGCCCAGCATGCCGCCGGACTGGCCGAGGCGGCGGTCCAAAGCTATGCGCGGGCGGCGCGGGCCGGCATCACGCTGGCGCTTCCCCGGCTTGGCCACGCGCTGATGGAGCTGGGCCGGCTGGCGGAGGCCGAGCAGGTCCTGCGCGCGGCGCTGTTCAGCCCCGACGGCGACGTGCCCGGCGCCATCGACCTGCTGTCGACCCTTCTGATCCGCCAAGGCCGGCTGGAGGAATCGCGGCGCTTCTTCGCCGAATACCGCTATCCGCATGCGGCCAGCCCCGACGCCTTCCGCATCGACTGCCTGACCGCGATCGCCGAAAGCTGGGTGGCCGCCGGCGATTGGGAGCGCGCGGCGGCGCTGCTGGACGAGGTGCAGTGGCACGGCAGTCGCTTCTTCACCGTCAAGTCGATCGCCTGCCTGGGCCGGACCCTTGCCCGCCAAGGGCGGCGCCTGGAGCGGCGGGAGAACCCCGATCCGTCGCAGCCGCGCATCTGCTCGTCGACGCTCGCCACCCATGGGCGCTTCGCCCACAATGTGCTGGAATATGTGCTGCTGCGGCTCTACGCCGAAAAATTCGGCTATCGGCTTGAGACGCCGGACTGGGTCGGCGGCTGTTACTTCGATCTCGACGATCCGAAGCCGTCGGGCGGGCTGAAGCCGCTGTCCTACGGCCGGCACATGCTGAACGATCTGGTGGCCGGCCGGCGCGACGACCCGCGCCCGGACGTCGACATCCTGTCGCCGCTGTTCCTGTTCGAGCATCGCGAGGAATGGCGCGAGCGGGTGCAGTCCTGGCTGCGGCCGCGGCCGGAATGGCTGCCCCATGTCGATCCGGTGGTGCAGGCGCTCAGGCGCCGCGGCAACACGGTGGTGGCGCTGCACATCCGCCGCGGGGACTTCGTCTGGTTCCGCTACACCATCACCGAGACCTCCTGGTACGTCGACTGGCTGAAGGAGCTGTGGCCGACGCTGGACCGGCCGGTGCTCTACATCGCCACCGACGACCCGGCCACCATCGGCGACTTCGCGGAATTCGCGCCGGTCTCGCTGGACGATCTGGCGAAGGACGGGGCGGTGGAGCCGTGGAAGGGGCTGGAGTTCCTGCAGGACTTCCACGTGCTGATGAGCGCCGACGTGCTGGGCGTCAGCGCGCAGAGCGGCTACAGCCAGTTGGCGGCGCTGCTGAACCGCAACGCCCGCCTGTTCGTCGAGCCGGATGCGGCGGCGGGGCGCATCAGGTCCTATTCTCCCTGGACGAGTTCGTCCGGCACCCCTTAAGACCACTCACCATCACGATCAAAGCGACGCCCTCAGCGGGCGGGAGGGCAGCCCCATGGATCTCGCGACCAAGGAATTCTACGACGACTTCTGGCCCCGTTTCGTGCCGATCTACGACGAGACCAAGAAGTACATGCTGGAGACGCTGACCGAGCGGCAGATCGGCCGGGCGCTGGATGCCGGCTGCGGCCACGGCATCTGCTCCGTCATCCTGTCGGAAATGGCCGAACAGGTGGTGTCGGTCGACGTGTCGTCGGACAGCCTCGCCACCGCGCGCCAGCAGGCCCAGCGCTTCGGCCGCGACAACATCGAGTTCCATCACCAAGACCTGCAGGAGCTGGACACGAATCTCGGGCCGTTCGACCTGGTCTGGTGCTGGGGCGTGGCGATGATGGCGCCCGACCCGATGAAGGTGATGCGCAACCTGATGGCCGTCACCAAGCCGGGCGGCACCGTCTATCTCGGCCTCTACCTGAAGACCTGGCTGTCGCCGGTGCATGAGGGCGTGCGCCATTTCTGCCGCGCCTACATGGACACGCCGGCCCGGCGCAAGCTGGTCGGCGGCTTCTTCACCGGCCTGACCAAGGTCGCCTGCATGTTGAAGGGGCAGGAGATCAACCGCCGCGCCGACAACGTGTCGATCCAGGCCCAGGTCGAGGACTGGTACTATCCGCCCTACAAGACCTTCTATTCGATCGAGGAGATCGTCGCGCTGTTCGAGCGCAACGGCTTCAAGGCCGAATGCATCCAGGACCGGCTGGGCCGGATGAAGAGCGCCACGATCTTCGTCATCCGGGCGACGAAGAATGCCTGAGGCGGCGGCGGGGCAGGAGCACCGCACGGCTCCGCCCGACTGGGAGGAGTTGGGCCGGCTGCTGTCCCGCGGCTACATCGACAGCGGCTTCATCGGCGGCGTCACCCGCGTGCCGGTGGAGGACGTCGTGCGCGACATGCTGTCGGAGGCGCGCGCCGACGAGCAGGTGGCGGAGCTGCGGCGAACCGCCGCGGCCGCCGGCGTCGATGTGGACAAGGCCCGCATCCTGGAGGTCGGGTCCGGCTGCGGCATGACCGTGGTGCGCGGCCGCACGGCGCACGGGCTGGACATCCACGGCATCGAGCCCAGCATGGGCGAATACAGCTCCACGCTCGACGTCTGCGGCCGGCTGATCGACCATTACGGCCTGCCGGCCGACGCGGTGCGCGACGCCACCGGCGAGGCGATCCCCTTCGCGGATGCCAGCTTCGACATCGTCTATTCCTCCAACGTGCTGGAGCATGTCGGCGACCCGTCGGCGGTGCTGGACGAGGCGCTGCGCGTGCTGAAGCCGGGCGGGCTGCTGCTGGTCGTCGTGCCCAACTACGGCTCCTGGTGGGAGGGGCATTACGGCATCCTGTGGCTGCCGCGGATGCCGGCCGGGCTGGCCAAGCTCTATGTCCGGCTGTTCGGGCGCGACCCGGCCTATGTCGACACCCTCAACCTGATCGACCGCCCCTGGTTCGACCGCTGGCTCCGCCGCCATCCCGGCGGGCTGGAGGTTCTGGACTGGGGCTGGGGCGTCTTCGAGCAGCGCCTGCGCACGCTGGGCTTCGGCGACTGGGCGGCGCTGTCGGTCGCCAAGCGCATCGTCACCTTCGTCCACCGCTCCGGTCTGCTGGAACCGGCGATCTGGCTCGCCCGGCGCCTGCATTGGGAGACGCCGATCATCTTCGCGGCGCGCAAGCGCTGAGCGGGGTGGGGCAAGCCTGAGTAGGCTTTCTGCAACCTCCTCCGGTCAGAATCCGGTGCGATGGAGGTTGATCAGCGATTTCCATTCCAGAAGCCGGTTCTCCCAGCGGTAGTTGGCTGTGAATGCCTGCCGCTGAAGGCGGAGTGAAGCAGACAGATCCGTACCATCCCCATCACGCCATTGCTTGAGCTTCGTGATCAGAGCGGCCTTGAAGAGGGCAGCGCGACAGGTGTCAGCTAAACAACGCTAAGGCAGAACGGACAAAGAACCCCGTTCAGAGATCAGCATCCTCGCTTCCGTTTACGCCAAGAGCTGCATAGAGCGCGGTCTTTCCGACCTTGATCCGCGCAGCGGCTTCACGAACCGTGAGGCCTTGGGCGAGGAGCGCCTTTGCCCGGCGTAGCTTGTCCTCGGTCACCACTGGCGTGCGCCCGCCCTTCCGGCCACGGGCAACGGCAGCGACCAAACCGGCACGGGTCCGTTCCCGGATGAGGTCACGCTCAAATTGGCCAAGAGCGCCGAAGATGTGGAATACCAGCCGGCCGCCGGGTGTGGTCGTGTCGATCGCTTCGGTCAGCGACCGAAAGCCGACGCCACGGGCCTCCAGCATGTTCACGGTCTCAATCAGGTGCGGCAGCGATCGGCCGAGACGGTCCAGCTTCCAGACCACCAGACTGTCGCCGGCCCGTGCGAAGGCGATGGCCGCCGCCAGCCCAGGTCGATCAGCCTTGGCTCCGGATGCTTGATCCTGAAAGACCCGTTCGCAGTCCGCCTTGGCCAAGGCGTCGAGTTGCAGAGCCGGATCCTGATCAGCGGTCGAGACTCTGGCATAGCCGATGTTCGCCACCGCCCGCTCCGTTTGTCCGGAAACCCGTCCGACAAACTATGTGTCCGGAAAGCCGTCGTCAACGCGGGTTGACGGACACTTCGGCGGCTGGCCATCAAAGGGCGGGAAATCGGACACGCTGGCCCAGGCGGATCAGAGTGTCGCGAGAAGAAGAGCCCTGGCGCGATCAGGCTTGGCTCTGCTGGTCCTCGTGTTTCCGTGGATGGCCATTCACCAAAGCGTGGGCGGCGTGACCGGCCTCTTCGAACCAACTGGCGTCGCGGTGCACCAGCGATGCGGAGAAGGCGCCGTCGAGCAGCAACAGGATCTGGCGTGCGAGGGCTTGCGGATTGTTATAACCCGCAAGCTCCAGTTCGTCCGCAAGCCATGAGGCGAAGGCACTCTTGTGACGCGCGCCGATCTTCACAGCGGGATGGCCCGGCAGGGCGGCTAGTTCCGCCGTGGTCCGCAGGAAGCCGCAGCCCTTCCATTTCGGGTGGCGTGCGTTGCGCGCGAGGCTGGCGAAGATGGCTGCAACCTTCTCTGCCGCCCCGCCTTCGGCGCCAGCGAACCAGCTCGCCATCAGCTTCAGGTTGGGCTGGTCGCGCGCGTCAAGATAGGCGGCGACGAGGTCATCCTTGCTCTCGAAATGATAATAGAGCGTGCGCTTGGTGATGCCCGCCTTCTCGGCGATGGCATCGACACTGACGCGGCCGATCCCCTCCGCATAGAAGAGCTTGGATGCTGCCTGGATGATCCGTCCGCGCGTGTTCGCATGTCTTGGCATGATGGCCAAAGTATACCGTACAGTGAGTATACTCAAGCCGCCACGGCGGCCATCCTGCCCTCCTCACCGACGAAGAGGGGATGATTATGATCGAGTGTGTCCTGAAGGAGATCGACGGAGCGATCGCGACGCTGACGCTGAACCGCCCGGAGAAGCTCAATGCCCTCAATTACGAGACCATCGACGCCTTGCTCGGGGTTCTCGACGACATCGAGGGCGACAACCATGTACGTGGGGTGATCCTCACCGGAACAGGGCGCGCCTTCTCCGCCGGCGGCGACATTCCCGAGTTCTCCCGCTCCGTGGCAGAGAGTCCCGAAGCGGCACTTCGTGACTTCGTGGCGCGCGGCCAGCGGCTCACCGCCCGCATCGAGGCGTTCCGCAAACCCATCCTGGTGGCGGTCAACGGCCTCGCCTATGGCGGCGGCTGCGAGGTGACGGAAGCCGCTCCCCTCGCAATCGCCAGCGAGCGCGCCGTCTTCGCTAAGCCCGAGATCCGCCTTGGGATGCCGCCCACCTTTGGCGGCACCCAGCGCCTGCCCAGGCTCGCCGGGCGCAAGCGCGCCATGCAGTTGCTGCTCACCGGTGAGACCTTTTCGCCCGATCGGGCGCTGGAACTGGGCCTCGTCAACGCGGTCGTTCCTCATGAGGAACTGTTGCCGGCGGCGCGGATGCTGTTGGAGCGCATTCTCGTCCATTCGCCGCTCGCCGTTGCCACCATCCTCACCGCGGTCACGCGGGGCATCAATCTGCCCATCGCCGAAGGTTTGGCGGTGGAGGCCGAGCAGTTCGCCCGGATGGCGCCGACCGCCGACCTGCGCGAGGGGCTGGGCGCCTGGATCGCCCGGCGGGAACCGGCCTATCCAGGCACCTGGTCCTCCGCCGTCACGATCTGAATAATGGAAGCCAATGCTGGCGACGCTCTGAACGTTCGTTCGCTGTCGGCAACCGACATCTGGGTGGTGCCATCGGCCTGATGCCAGGACTGTTGCCTCGCTGCCGGTTGTCCGTCAAAGGGTGGCAATGCGGACAGGCGGGCAGCGCGGTTCCGTGACAGGCGGTCCTGCGTTCGTCCATAACCCTTCCCCGTCATAAGCCGGCCTTGGGGTCTGGCACCGGCTGGAGAGGGAGATGGCGTGCCGCGACATCGTTTGTTGCCCGACACGGAGTTACGGCGGCTTCTTGGTATTCCCGCGGATCGGGATGCTCTGGCGCGTCGCTTCACGCTCACCCCTTCGGATCAGGACCTCGTTCTGACACGGCGGGGCACGGCCAACCGGCTGGGCTTTGCCGTGCAGCTGGCGCTGCTTCGGCATTCCGGCCGCGCGCTTGCCCAGATCGAGGAACCGCTCGACGCTCTCGTCGACTGGATCGCCACCCAGATCCATGTGCCGGCGCACCTGTTCACCGCTTATGCGCGCCGGCCCCAGACGATGACCGATCATGCTCGGCAACTCGCCGCCATGCTCGGGTTGCGGCCATCGACCAATCTCGATCTTCCCTTCATGATCGAAGCGGCCGCCCAGGCCGCCTGGACCACGAACAGGCCGGAACCGATCGTCACCGCCATCGTCTCCGCCCTCCGCTCCCAAAACCTCATTCTGCCGGCATTGCCGGTGATCGAGCGCACCGGCGCCGCTGGGCGCGCCCGTGCCCGCAAGCGGGCGGTGGATGCTCTGCTTGCCGGCCTCACCGACGAGCAACTGGCCGAACTCGATCGTCTGCCGGTGGTCGATCCTGACCTCGGCGGGACTCCTCTTTCCTGGTTGAAGGCGATGCCGAGCGCGCCGAAAGCCGGACATGTCCGTGACCTGCTCGACAAGCTTCAGGCCGTCCGCGCCATTGGGATCGCATCCGACATCGACACGCGCATTCCCGAAGTCCGGTTCCGCCAGTTCGTCCGGGAAGGTCAGGCATCGCCCGCCTATCTGCTCGGCCGCTACACCGCTCAACGGCGGCGAGCAACCCTGGTTGCCGTGCTGTTCGATCTGGAATCCCGATTGATCGACGCCGTGCTCGACATGGCCGACCGGCTGATCGGTGGCGCCTTCACACGGGGCAAGCACGCCAAGGAAAAGACTTACGCCGCGACCACACGCGATGTCGGCCGCCTGATGCGGCTCTTCCATGACACCATTGAGGCGCTCGCCGTAGCCCAGGACAGCGACCGTGATGCTTTTGCCGTCGTCGACGAGAGCGTCGGCTGGGCGAAGCTGTTGCGTGCCCGCCCCGAAGTGGCCAGCCTTGCCGATTTGGCGGAGGAGAATCCCCTTGTCCGTGCCGCCGACCGCTACATCACGATCCGGAAGTTCCTCCCGGCTCTTCTCGAAGCTCTCACCTTCAAGGCTGCCAGGGACAACGACCCGCTGCTCGCAGCGGTCGCGCTGCTGCGCGATCTCAACCAGTCCGGAAAGCGCGACATACCGGCGGACGCACCGATGCCTTTCCGCAAGGAGTGGCGACGGCTGGTCGTCGATGGCGGGAAACCCAATCGCCGGCTGTACGAGATGGCGGTGGTCGCCACTCTGCGCAACAAACTCCGCTCCGGCGATGTCTGGGTCGAACGGTCCTCCAACTATCGCCGTTTCGACAGTTATCTGCTGCCAACCATGGCCGTCGCGCCGGTCCTGTCGGAGTTGGGGTTGCCTGACACAGCCGATGCCTGGATAGCAATGCGTGGTCAGGAACTCGACGAGCGGCTGAAGCGCTTCACTCTGCGGCTCCGGCGTAGCCAACTTGATGGGGTCGAACTCCGAGACGATCGGTTGCACATCACGCCGCTGAGGGCGACGACGCCTGTGGAGGCAACTGTCCTGGCCGGCCGCCTCGACGCTTTGCTGCCACGCGTGCGCATCACCGAACTGCTGCATGAGGTCAACCGCGCGACGGGCTTCGCGGCGGCGTTCACGAACCTGCGCACCGGCGAGCCCTGCGCCAACGAGAACGCGCTGCTCGCCGCTATCCTCGCCGACGGCACCAATCTGGGCTTGGCACGCATGGCGGACGCCAGCCAAGGCGTGACCCGCGACCAGCTGGTGTGGACCGCCGATGCCTACATCCGTCCCGAAACCTACCGGGCGGCCCTGGCCCGGATCATCGAGGCGCAGCACCGCTTACCGATCGCCGCTCTGTGGGGGAGTGGAACGACATCCTCATCGGATGGACAATTCTTTCGCTCTGGAAAACGAGGGAACGTCGCCGGCGAAGTAAACGCCCGCTATGGCGTCGATCCCGGCTTCAGCTTCTACACTCATGTCTCCGATCAGCATGGCCCCTACCATGTCCAGGTCATTTCGGCCGCGACCCACGAGGCGCCTTATGTGCTCGATGGGCTGCTCCACCACGGCACCAGTTTGAAGATCGACACCCATTACGTGGACACCGGGGGCGTGTCCGACCATGTCTTCATTCTCTGCTCACTGCTCGGTTTCCGCTTCTGTCCCCGGCTGCGTGACTTCCCCGACCGGAAGTTGGCCAGCATCGAACCTTCCGGATCCTACAAGGCCTTGCTGCCGCTTCTCGGACGGCGGATCAAGGTGGAGGTTATCCGCGAGCATTGGGATGAGGTCGTGCGCCTGGTCGCATCCCTGAAGAGCGGTTCGGTCGCGCCGTCCACCATGCTGAAGAAGCTGGCGGCTTATGAGCGGCAGAACCAACTCGACCTTGCTCTCCAGGAGCTTGGCCGGATCGAACGCACTCTGTTCATGCTCGACTGGTTGGAGAGCCCGGAACTGAGGCGGCGCTGCCACGCCGGTCTTAACAAGGGAGAACAGCGTCATGCCCTGGCCCAGGCGATCTGTACCTTCAAGCAAGGCCGGATTGCCGATCGCGGCACGGAGACACAGGAATACCGGGCCTCGGGACTGAACCTGTTGATCGCCGCCATCGTCTATTGGAACTCCACCTACATGGCCGATGCCATCGCGCACCTTCGTGCGAAGGGAGAGGCGGTGCCTGATGAACTGCTTGCCCACACGTCTCCGGTCGGCTGGGAACACATCGGCCTGTCGGGCGATTTCCTGTGGGAACGGGCGGCGTCCACACCGGTCGGCCGGCGCCCGCTCAACCTTGAGCGCCAACGTCGGGCTGCCTGACCACCATGTTCTCAGATCGTTCTGCCTTAGCGTTGTTTAGCTGACACTTATCGCGCTGCCCTCTTGAATGCCTCTTCGAAGCTGTCGCCGCCGTTACCGTAGGGAACCATGGTGGCGAAGCCGGCCGTGCTTTCCGGAAGCGCGCCGCGATCCGTGCAGACCAAACTGCAGCCGGCGGCAAGTGCTTCAAGCGGCGCAATGCCTGAGGTTTCCTCGATGGCAGTGGGGTAGGCGACGATGGCGGTGTTCAGCAACTGCTCTGAAAGGCGGGCATGGGAGAGAGGGCCGCGATATTCGGCGCCCTCCACGTTCAGGTTGCTGAGCAGGCTGTTGTAGCGTTCGTTCGCCTCCGTGATGCCGTAGATCGACTGACCGGAGTAGATGGTAAGCTTTGCGGTCGGGCATTCGGCCAGGATCTCCGGCCACAGTTTCAGCAATGTTTCCAGCCCGCGCGGCGGCGCCGAGACATAGGCCACCTCCAGCGCCGCTCGCTTCCGATCGAACAGCCTGGCCTCGTCGTCTTGCGGCCGGAGGATGAAGGGGTTGCAGGCGTTGCGGATCACATGGCACCGCTCAGCGGCAATGGTGTCCTTGAACTTTTCCAGGAAGACCCGTCTTTGCGACTCGCTGACGAACACAATTCCATCGACGGAGCGTGCATGTTCAGTGTCCAGATAATGAGCCAGAATCCCTAGATCCTGAAACATTACGTCATGGTGGATGTGAACCCATAGAAAAACGGGAGTTGAAGGAAGAAGTTTCTTTATTTTTGCTGCGTTGTTCGCATTATTATTGACGATGATCGCATCTGCCCCGGAAATGTCCGAGACGGTTAAGTTGATGCAGTTCAATATCTGGACACCACTCTTGCGCGATCCGGATTCGCTAAGAATGGAAAGGGTCACTTGATGACCCTCGTTGGCAAGGCAATCAGAAAAATATACCAATGATGAAATGATCCCTCCCATTCCTTTTGTCTCTGTATAGGAATCGCTCGCATTCGTCTGATAGGGATCGAGGATGAAAAGCTTCATGATCAAAAGAACTTTCTGGAGGCGCATGGATCAGTGATGCTCATCGGGGTAACGTGTGCATCGTCCTGCGGCCAAGTGTCGTCGGTCGTCGGCTGGCTCGCTTCATAAGCTTTCCACCTTTGACTTTCCAGGGGAAGAAACAACACCGTTCCTCGTGAAGGTATTCCCCACCTGATACACCGTCCGACCGATCATGAATTTTCCAAGCGATGGGATGGCTTTGAAGGGTTGCAATATCGATGGGCCGGCGGGTAGCGATTGACCTGCCAAATTGGCCTGTGCTATCCGCGGCGGATGATGCGCCGGGACCAGACAGGCAAAGTGTCTGTCTTGGCCATGAGGTTTCACTCAAGCAGTTTTCTCGATCGGGCAGCAGGCTGACCAGGAGGAGGCTGCGGGTCGCATGGCTTTTCAGATTTTCCAGATCCGTCCATTGCATGGATGGGGTTCGGAAAAGCTGCTCGGGACACCTGCCCTCTGCATTGCCCCACGCGTTCGTAGAGCAGGGTGGGGCGTTCGCATCGCCAACCTTTCGGTCAAGATAACGTCATGGGTCAAGACACCGCACGCGCCATCGAGCAGTACCGGGCCGGACGGCGCGACGAAGCCCTGGCACTGGCCGAGCAGGCGTTGCGCGGGAATCCCGGCGATTCCGGGGCGCTCAACCTTGCCGGCGCGATCCTGTACGAGCTTGGCCGCCTGGACGAGGCGGAGGGCGCGCTGTCGCGGCTGGTCGCGCTCGACCCTCTTTTCGTGCAGGCACGCATCAATCTGGCGGTGGTTCGGCAGACGAAAGGCGCCGGGATCAAGGCCGCCGCCCAGTTCCGCATCGTCGCGGCGTTGATCCCCGATCAGATGGAAGCGCATGAGCGCCTGGGCAGCCTGCTGCACGGGTTGGGCGACAATGTGGGCGCCACGCGCCATCTCCGCCATGCCGCCAGACTGGCGCCCGAGGATCCCAACCGCCGGGTCCTGCTGTCGGTATCGCTGATGTCGAACGGCGCCTTTGCCGAAGCGGCCGAAATCCTGTCCGGCGTGCTGGCGCGGCATCCCGGCCATAGCGACGCCCGCAGCCATCTGGCCGGAGCGTGGTTGTCGCTTGGCCGCCCCGATCTGGCGGATGAGGCCCTGTCGAAGGCATCGGCAGAATTGGGGGCAGAATTGGGGGCGGAGGCCGCGCCCATGGCCGGCGGTGCGACCGAAACCCTCGACCGCGCCCGTCTCTACCTCCGCATCGCCGACGAGGCGCGCCGCCCGCACGTTCCGGACGGGATGCTGGTGCGCGCGCCCTTTTCGGTGCTGTCCGGCTATGGCGATTTCGCCCAGCATTTCGTGCGCAGCCTCATGGAGCGTGGGCAGACGCTGCGGCTGGCCGGGCTGAAGGGCGAGGAGAGCTGGCGCCCCTCCTTCGCCGACCCGATCCTGCAGGCGGCGGCGCGCCGGCTGGGCGACCCCCTGCGTCCCCGGCTGGCGCTCAGCATGCTGACCCCGTTGCTGGTCGAGCCGATCCCCGGCGTGCCGACCGTCAACTACACCATGTTCGAGGGGCCGCGGATCCCCGACAGTTGGGCCGCCTGCAACCGGGCGCACGATCTGGTGGTCGTCCCGACCGACTCCTCGCGGCTGGCCTGGATCGCCGCCGGCCATCCGGAAGACCGCATCCGCGTCTGTCCGCCCGGCATCGCTCCCAACCCGGCGGACGCCTCGGCCCGGCCGATGGCCCTCATGGGACCGCGCGGACGGGCGGTCATGGACTACCGGGTGCGCGTCCTCAACATCTCCGACTTCGTCGCGCGCAAGAACCTGGACGGGCTGCTGCGGGTCTGGCTGCGCGCCACCCGCGCCGATGACGACGCGATCCTGATCCTGAAGGTGGGGAAGGGCGGGGCGTCACTGGTCGGCGAGGTCCGCCGGCTGGTCGAGCAGGGCATGCGTGTCACCGGCCGGCGGCTGGAGGAGGCCGCCCCGATCGCGCTGCTGACCGAGCGCTACGACGAACAGGGCATCGCCGCCCTCTATGCCATGGCGACCCATTATTTCAGCCTGTCGCACGGCGAGGGCTGGGACCTGCCGATCACCCGGGCCGGCTGCCTGGGGGCCGGCCTGATCGCGCCCCGGCACAGCGCCTATACCGCCTATCTCAACGATGAGGTCGCGCACCTGATCCCCTGCACCGTCGGCCCGGCGCGGATGCCCTACAGCGAGGCCTACTACCCGCCTTTCCACGGGCTGGACTGGTGGCATCCGGACGAGGATGCCGCGGCCGACATTCTGTCCCAGGTCGTCCGGAACCCTGAAGGCGAGCGCCGCGACGCCGCCCGTCACCTGAGGGAAAGCTTCACCTGGGACGCCGCGGCACACCGGCTGCTGGATGCCCTAGACGGGGTGGGGAGCTGATCCTCCCTCCCCTCTGGCCTGGAATCCCTCTGGCCGAGCCCTCCGGGCGGACGCAGAGGGGGCCGGACCTTACTGCGTGGCGTCGACGAACGCCTCGGCGAAGGCGCGCCAGCTGCGTTCGGTGCGGATGAAGGCCTTGGCGCGGGCCGCGCGCGCCTTGGCGGCGGCACGGTCGGCGTAGAGCCGCTCCAGCGCCTCCACCAGTTCGTCGACCGAGGATTCGCCCCAGCCGAAGCGGCTGCCGTCGCGGTCGGCGACCGGAACCTGCCGGTCCAGCGTCAGGCACAGGTCGTCCCCATGGGCCCGGCTCTTCAGCAGGTCGCGGTGGCCGGTGTTGTTGGACAGCACCACCGGGACGCCGCAGGCCATCGCCTCCATGGCGACGAGGTTGGTCGCCCCTTCGCAGCGGTTGGGGAAGACGGCGGCGTGGCAGTCGGCCAGCACGCCGGCGATCTGGTGGCGGCCGAGGAAGCCCAGGTCGGCGAATCCCTCCTCGTCGGCGCCGTTCTCCAGCGCCCAGGTCTTCACGTCGATCATGTTGTTGGGCAGGACCCGCGGCGGCTTCGCCGCCAGCGGCGATTCCGCCATGGTCATGCCGACCTCCGGCCAGGCGTTCTGCCAGGCGGTGACCAGCAGCGCATCGGGATGGCGCTGACGGAAGCGCAGGAAGGCGGCCAGCACGATGTCCTGCCCCTTGCGGAACTCCAGCTTGCCGCCGGAGAAGATCACGAAGCGGTCGCCGAAGCGGCCGCTCGGCTCCGCCTCCACCATCTCGGTCGGGTCGATGCCCTGGAAGGCGAGGCCGACATTGTCGAAGCCCCAGATTTCCAGAAGCTGCTTGTTGTAGGTGGAGTGCACGACGATGCGGTCGTACTGGCGGGCGCGGGCCATCACCTCGGGCGTGAAGCGGGTTTCCTCATAGGCGATGACGCCGATGTTGCGGCGCCCGCGGAAGCGCCCGGACGGGCCGCCGGCGGTGAAGCCGTTGCCCAGCGCGTGCAGGACATCGAACTCCTTCAGCAGCAGCATGTGGCCCTTGGCGCTGTCGGCCATGGCGGCGACCTGCTGGTAGGGGCTTTCCAACGGCTGCAGCTTCGCCCGGTTCTCCGGACGCAGGGTGCCCATCAGCGGCTTTTCCAGCAGCAGCGGCGGCCGGCCCTGATCGGCGAGGTAGAGGGCGGTATGGACACCCACCAGCCCCCAGCCGTGGACCTCCGTGAGCTGCCAGGTGAAGGCCAAATTCGGAATCATGATGGAAACCCCAGTTCCGGGCGCAAGTCCGCCCGCCCAAGCGGCCGGACGATCCCGCGCCGGACCGGCGCTTGTCAAGTCGAGCGGAGCAGACTGGATTCCCCGGCAGCCCGATGCTACGACAGCGGTGGCTTTTCATAGCGGCATGGGGCGCAAGGGTGCGGACGGAATCGCTTTTCTCCCTGGAGGGCAAACGGGTGTGGGTGGCCGGGCATCGCGGCATGGCCGGGGCGGCCATCGTCCGCCGGCTGGACCGCGAGCCGTGCGAGCTGATCACCGTCGGCCGCGACCGCGTCGACCTGCGCCGTCAGGCGGAAGTCGAGGAGTGGATGGCCGAAGCGAAGCCGGATGCGGTCTTCGTCGCCGCCGCCACCGTCGGCGGCATCATGGCCAACTCCACCCGGCCGGCCGAGTTCCTCTACGACAACCTGGCGATCGAGACCAACATCATCCACGGCGCCTACCGGGTCGGCGTGAAGAAGCTGGTCTTCCTGGGCTCGTCCTGCATCTATCCCCGCCTGGCCGAGCAGCCGATGCGCGAGGACTCCCTGCTGACCGGCCCGCTGGAGCCGACCAACGAGTGGTACGCCATCGCCAAGATCGCCGGCATCAAGCTGTGCCAGGCATACCGGCGCCAGTATGGCTGCGACTTCATCTCGGCGATGCCGACCAACCTCTATGGCCTGAACGACAATTTCGACCTGCAGGGGGGCCATGTCGCCGCCGCCCTGCTGGCCAAAATCCACCGCGCCAAGGTCGAAGGCCAGCCCTTCGTCGAGCTGTGGGGGACGGGCGCGCCCAAGCGCGAGTTCCTGTACGCCGACGATCTGGCCGACGGCCTGGTCTTTCTCGCCCGGCACTATTCGGACGAGCCGCACGTCAATGTCGGCACCGGAACCGAAGTGTCGATCCGCGAACTGGCCGAGCTGATCCGCGACGTCGTCGGCTATGAGGGCGAGTTCCGCTTCGACACCTCCAAGCCGGACGGCAGCCCGCGCAAGCTGATGGATGTCAGCCGGATGACGGAGATGGGCTGGACCGCCCCCACGGCCTTGCGCGAGGGCTTCGCCGCCACCTACCGCTGGTTCCTGGAGAACGTCGACCGCGGCACCTTGCGGGGGCTGTGATCCCGCCGGGCGTAAGTTCTGACTTGCGCCCGGCGGTAAGGGCCGCGACTGTGGCCCCGCAGCTTCATGCCTGCGAAGGCGAGCGGCCGGACGGCCGCGCCCGCCGTTTGAGGGCGAGCATAAAGCCTGACGCATCAGGCTTTATGCTCGAGGGCATGGCCTCCGCAAGAGGTGCCGGCATCACAGCTGCGGCACATACGATTCGACGGGCCAGCCGGCGGCGACATCCTGCTGGGTGCTGAACAGCAGATTCAGGAAATAGTCCGATTGGAGCCGGGTGCCCCGCGGGATCAGCTTTGGAAGCGATCCGTCGGGGTAGAGCAGGAAGGTCGAATAGCCGTGCCCTTCCATGAAGGACCGCAGGCTGGCCTGCGAGCATCCCATCTTGCTCAGCCCGAATTCATGCAGTTCCGCGATGACGTAAGGCACCTTGCGGTCCCTGACCAGGGAGCCCGCACCCTCCAGGATCCGCTGCTCGGCTCCCTCGGTGTCGATCTTGATCAGCCTTGGCATGGGGAGGCCGGCTGCCGCGACCGCCTGTTCCAGGGTGGTGGCCGACAGCGTATGGGCGATCGGGTTTTCCGAAGACTTCCGGTTACCGGGAAACTGGCCGGGATCCCACAGGGCATTGCCGCCGCTGTCGTCGCTGTTGATGAAGAAGCTGACCTCGCCCTCCTTGTCGGTGACCGGGCGGTCCGAAACGGTCACATGGCTGAAGCCGTTCAGGGAAAGGTTGTTCTTCAGCCGGGACAGGTTATGGGCTCCCGGCTCGATGCTGAGGACCCGCCCGGCCGCTCCGGTGAGGGCACCCAGAAGAACCGAGAAGAATCCGGCATTCGCGCCCACGTCCACGACGCTGTCGCCGTCACGGACCAGACGGATCAGGGCCATCGACACGTCAGGCTCATAATAGCGGCCGCTGCGGACGTAGGATGAAATGGTCTTTTCGTTGCTGTATTGCTCGTCGAGGTCGAGCTTGATCTGCAGCTTCCTGTCAGGAAGCGGCAGGTTGATGGTGATCACGGACATGGCGGCTTTCCTGTAGGGCCGACTGTGTGCATCGGCTGCCGGACCGGCGGTTTCGGGTGAAGCATCTCACGCCTGGGAAGCGGCTGCCACCCAGTCGCGCCACATCGCGCGGTAGGCCGCTTCGATCGAGCGGGCGAAGCCCTTGTAGTCGGTCAGCGGGGCGGCATTCAGCCGGTCGCGCATCGTCCGGCGCAGTGTCGTCATCCGGTCCGGATCGCCGGCAAGCGCCACCGCGGTGGCGATGTAGCCCGCCTCGTCGGAGGCCACCAGCTCGCTCAGCCCGCAATGGGTCAGCAGGCTTGCGCCGACCCGGGCGACATGGTTCGCGCCGGTCACCGTCACCACCGGCACGCCCATCCACAGCGCTTCGCAGGTGGTGGTGGTGCCGTTGTAGGGGAAGGGGTCCAGCCCGATGTCGATGCGGTCGTAGGCGCGCAGATGCCCGTCGGCGGCGTCGATGCGGGCCAGCAGTTCGATCCGGCCGGCATCGATCCCGAACTTGACGAAGGTGTTCAGGTAGCGCCGCCGGGTCTCCTCGTCGCCCATCTGGGCGCTCTTGATGATCAGGCGGGAGTCCGGCACCCGATTCAGGATCTCCGACCAGACGCGCACCACCTCCCCCGTCACCTTGGAGGTGTTGTTGAAGGAGCCGAAGGTGACATGGCCGTTGGCGCGGAAGGGCGGCTCCGCCGGCGGGGCGACGTCCACCGGGGGGCGATAGCTGTGGAAGCCGTGCGGCAGCCGGACGATTCGTTCGGCGCTCAGCCGGTCGGCCTCGCCCGGCGGTTCGGCGATGGCATCGCTCAGCCGCCAGTCGATGGCGCGCATGCCGGTGGTGTCGGGATAGCCCAGCCACGTCGCCTGGACCGGCGCCGGCTTGCGGGCGAACAGGGTCAGCCGGTTGTTGGCGGTGTGGCCGGTCAGATCGACCAGGATGTCGATGCCGTCCTGCTCGATCATTGCCGCGGCCCGCGTGTCGTCGACCCCGGCCAGCGAACGCCAGCCGTCGGCCATTCCCTTCAGCCGTTCGGTGACCACGTCAGAGCGTGTCGCCGCGTGGTAGCAGAACACCTCGAAGCGCCCGCGGTCATGCTCGCGGATCAGCGGCTCGGCGAAGAAGGCGACCGAATGGGCGCAGAAGTCGGGCGAGACATAGCCGACGCGCAGACGGCGTTCTGGATCGCGCGGGTTGGCGTGGCGTTTTCCGGTGGGCAGCAGCGGGTCTGCATGGCGCTGCGCCCACACCGCATGGGCCTTGAAGATGGTCTCGGGCGGGATGGCGGGGGTGTAGTGCAGGGCCAGCAGCAGGTTGGAATGCATCAGCGCATGGGTCGGATGTGCCTCCAACCCCTTCTGGAAGACGCCGACCGCCTCCTCGATGCGGCCCATCTCCTTCAGCGTTTCGCCCAGATTGTTCCAGGACTCCGCCGATTTCGGATCCACCTTCAGCGCGGCGACGAAGCATTCCACGGCGCGAGCCAGTTCAACCTCGCCCTTGTGCAGGTCGCCCAGATTGCACAGCGCCGCCGTCATGTCCGGCTTCAGGCGCAGCGCCTCGCCGTAAGCGGCCTTGGCCGCCTCGCGGTCGCCGCGGCGGCGCAGGATGTTGGCCAGGTTGAAATGGGCCTCGGCATAGTCGGGCTTCAGGCGGATGGCGCTGCGCAACGCCTCCTCCGCCTCCGCCGTCCGTCCCAGGTCGAGCAGCAGGCAGCCGTGGTTGCTGTGGACGAAGGGATCGGTGGCGTTGCGGGCGAGTGCCCGGCGGTAGCAGTCAAGGGCCTCGTTCCAGTCGCCGCGGCTGCGCAGGATGATGGCGAGGTTGTTGTTGGTGTTCGCATGTTCGGGGTCGATGGCCAGCACGGCGTGGTAGCCGGCCTCCGCCTCCGCAATCCGGCCCGCCCGGTGCAGGGTCAGCGCGCGGGCGAAACCGGCGTCTGCGTCCGCCGCGGCCGGCGCCGCGCCGCGCAGGGAGGGGGCCGGAGAGGCCGGGCGCCTGGCCTTGGCCTGCTTGCGTAAAGGCTTTTTCATCTGGCTGACCGCTTGGCGTTAAGTCTCTGTCGGCGAAGAGCCGCCCTGCCGGTCGATAGCAATGACCGTGCGATGTTCGCAAGCGACATCTCGTCCCGGATCGGGATGTGCCGAAACGACACATCCGGCGGGGACATATGATGGATGGTTGATGTCCACCGGGACAGATGGCTTGCCGCTGTCAGGCTACTTCTGCTATTTCAACGAAATCGCGTGCTCATGATTGTCCGCAAGTGACGGCCTCTCTACGCGCATCGTCGCGCCCCGGCCCAAGGAGCGCATGGTCGATCGGGACCGGGTGATCGAACGGTATGAAGACCTTGCTTTCGCGACGCAATTCTTATCCTTTACGGCGGTTCCCATGACCCTTGCTGCGGAAGTCCCTTGCGCCCACACCGGGCTGCATTCCCTGGCCGCCGTCGCGCGCCAGCGTGGCCTCGACGTCTCGGCCGAGCGGCTTCAGCACAGCAATGTCATCGGGAACGAGGAACTGGACACCGCGCGTCTGTTGCGCATCGCCAAGTCGATCGGCCTGAAGGCCGAGGCGACGACGTTGGAGTGGGAGGATCTGGGCAAGCTCCAGGACGCCTTCCCCGCCATCCTGCGCCTGCGCAACGGCAACTCGATGGTGGTCGTCGGCTTCGGCAAGCAGGGCGACACCGAGGTCGCCATCCTGCAGGATCCGCTGGCCGGGCAGGAGCTCATCCTGCCGGTCGACCGCATCCGCCTGAGCCAGGCCTGGGCCGGCGAGATCGTGCTGCTGAAGCGCGACTACGGGCTTGCCGACGCCGAACAGCCCTTCGGCCTGAAGTGGTTCGTGGTGGAGATCCTGCGCCACAAGCGCATCTTCCGCGACATCGGCATCGCCGCGATCCTGATGAGCCTGTTCGCGCTCGCCGTGCCGATCTTCTTCCAGCTGGTGATCGACCGTGTGCTGGTCCACCGCGGCCTGGGCACGCTCAGCGTGCTGATGGTCGGCATGGTCGGCGTCATCCTGTTCGAGACGGCTTTCTCCTACCTGCGCCAGTACCTGATGCTCTACGCGACCAAGAAGATCGACGCGAAGATGAACGTCCAGGTCTTCAATAAGCTGGTCGGCCTGCCGATGCATTATTTCGAACGGGTGTCGTCGGGCGAGATCGTCAAGAACGTCCAGCAGGCGGAGCGCATCCGCAACTTCCTGACCGGCCAGCTCTTCATGACGCTGATCGACCTGGTCTCTCTGTTCATCTTCCTGCCGATCATGTTCATGTACAGCGTGCCGCTGACAGTTCTGGTCCTGGTTTTCGCGCTCCTAATGGCGATCAACATCGGCATCATGATCCCGCTGATCAAAGGCCGGCTGAAGAAGCTGTATGATGCGGAAGTCCGCCAGCAGTCCTTCCTGATCGAGAACATCCACGGCATGCGCACGGTGAAGTCGCTGGCGCTCGACGCCCGCCAGAAGCAGGAATGGGACCACCGCGTCGCCCGCGCCGCCGAACAGCGCTTTGACGTCGGCCGCATCATGATCATCGGCCAGACGGTGGCCATGCCGCTGAACCAGCTGATGATGGCCTGCCTCCTGGGCCTGGGCGCCTATCTGGCGCTGAACGGCGAGTTGATGATGGGGGCGCTGATCGCCTTCTACATCCTGGCCGGCCGCGTCACCCAGCCCTTGCTGCAGATGGCCCAGCTGGTGCAGCAGTTCCAGGAGGTGTCGATCTCCGTCCAGAGGCTGGGCACGATCATGAACCATCCGCCGGAAGAGGGGCGCACCGGCCGCGGCCTGCGCACGCCGTTGCGCGGCACGGTGGAGTTCCAGGAGGTTCGCTTCCGTTATGCTCCCACCTCGCCGCCGGCGCTCGACGGCGTGAACTTCACCGCGGCGGAGGGCACGATCCTCGGCGTGATGGGCCGCAGCGGCTCCGGCAAGACCACCCTGACCCGGCTTCTGCAGGGGCTGCACCGGGCGCAGGAAGGCCTGATCCGCATCGACGGCCGCGACTTGCGCGAATACGACCTCGACCATCTCCGCGCCTCGATCGGCGTGGTGCTGCAGGACAATTTCCTGTTCACCGGCACCATCCGCGAGAACGTCTCCGCCGCCAAGCCGGGGGCGACGACCGAGGAGATCCTGAGGGTCATCCATCTGGCCGGCGCCGACGAGTTCGTCGAGCGGCTGCCCAAGGGCCTGGACACCATGCTGGAGGAAGGTTCGTCCAACCTCTCCGGCGGTCAGCGCCAGCGTCTGGCCATCGCCCGGGCGCTCCTGACCAATCCGAAGATCCTGATCCTGGACGAGGCGACCAGCGCGCTCGACGCCGAAAGCGAGGCGATCGTCCAGGCCAACCTGATGAACATCGCCCGCGGCCGCACCGTGATCATCATCTCGCACCGCCTGTCGTCGCTGGTGCCGTCCGACACCATCCTGGTGATGGACCGCGGCAAGGTGGTGGACAGCGGCAAGCATGACGAGCTGCTCGAACGCTGCGACATCTACCAGCATCTCTGGCACCAGCAGAACCGGCACATCTAGGAGCGCGTCCCTTGACCGCACAGAAGCTTGCGACCATCCAGACGACGCGCGTTCCTGCCAACGACGTGGCGCAGCAGAAGCCGGGGCAGCCGCACGACAAGCGGACCAAGGCACACGGGAAGGCGGCGATCGGCGCCTTCCAGAAGGACACGGATGCGATCCAGAACGCCCCCGATCCCTTCCTGGCGCGCATCACGCTGCATCTGCTGGCCCTGTTCGTCATCGGGCTGCTCACCTGGGCGTCCCTGTCCTATCTGGACAAGATCGTCGCCTCCAAGGGAAAGGTGATCTCCACCGAGCCCAACGTGATGGTTCAGCCGCTGGAGATGGCGGCGATCAAGCAGGTCCTGGTCCGTGCCGGCGATGTCGTGCACCAGGGGCAGGTGCTGGCGACGCTGGACCCGACCTTCACCCAGGCCGACGTCCTGCAGCTGGAATCCCGCCTTGCCAACGCCGACGCGCAGATCGCCCGGCTGGAGGCCGAGCATGACGGCACCTCCTTCGCGCCGGCCGCGGACCGCTATGGCTATGGCACGCTGCAGCAGGCGCTGTGGCGCGAGCGTCAGGCCCAGTACCAGTCGCAGATGCAGAATTACGAGGAGAAGCTGGCGCGGCTGCGGTCCAACGTCTCCAAGTACGAGATGGACCGCGTCCATCTGAACGAGCGGCTGAAGGTGGTGCGCGAGATCGAGAACATGCGCTCCTCGCTGATGGCCACCCAGGTCGGCAGCAAGCTGAACCTGCTGCAGGCCACCAGCGACCGCATCGAGATCGAACGCAACCTGGTCCTGAACCAGAACGAGCTGCAGGGAAACCGCCATGATCTGCAAGCCCTGCTGGCCGAGCGCGACGTCTTCATCCAGCAGTGGAACGGCAAGATCATCGAGGAGCTGACCACCCAGCGCAACGAGCGCGAGGCGCTGCGCGAGCAGCTGACCAAGGCGCGCAAGCGCCAGGCGCTGGTCCAGCTCGATGCGCCGATTGATGCCATCGTGCTGGAGGTCTCTCCCAAGGCCACCCCCGGCTCCATCGCCAAGGAGGCGGAGCCGCTCTTCACCCTGGTGCCGGTCGGCTCGCCTCTGGAAGTCGAGGCCAACATCGACGCCCGCGAGCTTTCCTTCGTCCAGGTCGGCGACAAGGTGCGCATCAAGCTCGACGCCTATCCCTACATGCAGCACGGCTCGCTCGAAGGCGAGGTGGCGATGATCAGCGAGGATTCCTTCTCCGACAAGGACAACGCGAACGGCGTCCTCTTCTACCGGGCGCGGATCAAGCTGCTGAACACCACACTGGACAATGTGCCGTCCAACTTCCGCCTGATCCCTGGCATGCCGCTGACGGCCGACATCAAGGTCGGCGAACGCCGCATCATCACCTATTTCCTGCGACCCATCCTGCGCGGGGTCGACGAAAGCCTGCGGGAGCCCTGATCTTGTTCGGCAATCTGCTGAAGCGAAGCAAATCCACCCCTCTCCGCAAGCCGGACTTCCAGCGCGGCCTCGCCGCCTTCGAGGCGGAGGACTATGCCGCCGCCGTCGCGGACTGGATGCCGCTGGCCGAACGCGGCCATGCCGAGGCGCAATACCGCATGGGCCAGCTCTATGCGCGCGGGCAGGGGGTGGTGCGCGATTTCGGCGACGCCGCCCACTGGTTCCGCAAGGCGGCAGAGCAGGGCCATACAGAAGCGCAGTTCTCGCTTGGCCTGTGCTACGCCAACGGCGAGGGCGCGCCGCAGGACACCGCCTTGCCGGTGCGCTGGTACAAGACGGTGGCCAAATCCAACCCGGTCGCGGCGGAGGCCAACCTGGCCCTGCTCTATCCCAACGGGCTGGGCATCGGGCCGGACATCTCCCAGGCGCTGCATTGGTACCGGCTGGCCGCCGAGGCCGGCCATGCCGAGGCCCAGCACCACATGGGCCTGCTGCATGCCTTCGGGCAGGGGGTGTCGCAGGATCATGCCGCCGCCGCCGCCTGGTACATGAGGTCGGCCGAGCAGGGCCATGCCATGGCGCAGCACGCGCTCGCCTCCCTCTATGCCAACGGCCAGGGGGTGGAGCGCGACATCGAACAGGCGATCGCCTGGTACGGGCGCGCCGCCGAACAGGGATTTGTCAATTCCCAGTTGGCGCTTGCCATCATCTACGAGCACGGCACCGGAGTGGAAGCCGATCCGGCCCGCGCGGCGGAGTTCTACCGCAAGGCGGCCGAACAGGGGCAGCCTGTGGCCCAGGTCAATCTCGGCCTGCTCTATGCCCGCGGGCACGGGGTGCCCAAGGATTATCGCGAAACCCTGAAATGGTGCCGCTTGTCGGCCGAACAGGGCAACATCAATGCCCAGTTCAACCTGGGCCTGATCCATTCCAACGGGTTGGCCGGTCCGCCCGACTATGCCGAAGCCGCGGTTTGGTACCGGAAGGCGGCGATGCAGGGCAATGTCGGCGCCCAGGTCAATCTGGGCCTGATGTTGGCGCATGGCTGGGGTGGGCGGCACGAGCTGGCTGAAGGTGTGGATTGGCTCCGTAAGGCTGCGGCGCAGGGGCATGCCGGCGCCATGACCAATCTGGGCGCCCTCTACGCCGCCCGTGACGGCAAGGCCTACAACCCGATCCAGGCCTATGTCTGGTACATCATGGCCGCCGCCTCCACCCAGCCCGGTGCCGAGCGCGAAGGGCTGGAGGCCAAGGCGCATGAACTGGGGGCCGCGCTGACCGGCGAGGACCGCCACAAGGCGCAGGTCATCATGGAAGACTGGAAGAAGAACCCCAAGCTGATGCTGGCCGGCTGACGGGGGCGGTCGGCGACGGACGGGGGCGGTCGGACGGGAGCGATCCCATCGCCCCTGCCGATGGGGTGCCGTCATCTCTCCCCGCCACTCAGACGGTGCAGGCGGAGGCTGTCGACGGTCACCGTGGCATTGCCCAGATGGACGATGCGGAACTCCAGCCCGCCGTCCGGGCGATAGGAGAGGGCGGGAATCCGGAAGGCGACGGTTGCGCCCTCCGGAAGGCTCGCCGCGGTCAGGCCTCCTGACAGCAGCTTGGTGTCGTCGTCCTGGACGATCTCCATTCCCAGCACGGGCCGGTCGGCAGCGCGGACCCCCTCGGCGCCCCCCGTCACCACCAGGCGGTAATCACCGGCGGGAAGCCTGATGTACGGACCGCGCAGCATATAGCTGGGCGCCGCATCCACCGGAACCCGGACCGGACCGGCATTCCGACGGTCGTCGACCACCATGCTGCGCTTCATGCGTTCCAGCAATTCCAGCCCCTCATTGTCCATCCGGAGGCTGTCGGCCCGCTGGACGATCAGAGGGTTGCCCAGAAGGGGCTGCCGCCGGTCCGGTCCGGCAAGTTCCGGCCACAGCCGCAGGCGCAGAGGGTCGGGGCCGGTCGCCGCCCGGCTGCGCGGATCCGCCGTGGCTGGTTCCCGCACCGCCACGCCGTTCCTGCGCAGCCGGGCGGCGAAGTCGGCGATGCCGTCGGCGTTCCCCTGGAAGGCTTCGTGCTCGTCCAGCCCTCCCCAGGCCAGCAGGTCCGGCGTCCGTCCGACCAGGATGCCCCCCGTTCCAGAGAAGCGGTGCAGCAGGACCTCCGCCCCTCCATCCGGCCGGGACAGCCGGTCCAGCGCGTGGGCCAGGAAGTCGGGAGGCATCCCGTCGCCGCCTGACGGGGCGCCGTCCGCCGGAACTCCGGAGACGAGCGCAGTGACGTCGGCGGTCGCGGCAATCAGCCCGGCATTCAGCCCGCGGTTGGCATGCGGCACGCTGTCGGTCTGACAGCAGGCGATCACCAGGTCCGCCTGCCGGGCCGCGTGTTCCAGCACGTCGTCGTACAGTTCCACCAGGATGCGCTCGCAGCGGTCCCGGCCCAATGTCTGGCGGTCCAATTCGGCAAACAGGATGCGCTGGTGCCGCTGCGCCCTGTCCACCAGCACCACCGACAATGCGCGGGCGTGGGAGGCGGTGGTCATCCGCTGCATCCAGGGGCCGCGCCAGCCTTTGCGGGCGATCTGCTGGGACCGGAAATAGGGGCTGGTCAGCCGTGCCCGGTAATTCTCCGTGTCGACCAGCGCCTGCTCGATGCGCGCGGCGTTGGCGGCGGGCTCCTCGGCCGGTCTTCCGGCTGCCGCGTGAAGGGTCTCCCGCCGAAGGCGGAGCAGGATGTCCCGCGCCTCGACCGCGACCATGCTGGAACCGGCAAGGCCGGTCAGCAGGGCGACGGCTTCGGCCTGTTCCGCTTCCCCGCTCATCACCGCCAGCCGCTTGGCCAGATCCAGGCGGAAGAACGGAAAGTCGGGGTCGAGGCGGACGGCCTCGCGGGCATGCCCGAGTCCCGCCGCCCCGCCTCCTGCGGCACGGGCCAGATAATGGTGCAGTGAGGCGCGGATCAGCCGGACGAGGTCCGGCCGCCGTTCCGCGGCCGGCAAGTCTTCCGGCGCCTGTTCGGACAGCACCGCGACGACCCGGTCCAGATAGGTGCGGTAGTTGAAGAAGCGGTCGAACAGGTCGTAGGGCAGGACATCGTCTTCCGGGGCAAGGGCCCAGCTGCCGGGGTTCACCGCCAGAACGGTCTTCATGGCCAGCAGCGCACCGGCGACGTCCTGTGCCGTGCCGAAATGCAGCCGTGCCCGCACGGCGTTGAAGCGCGGCACGAGGTCCCGCGGCCGGCGCTCGATCCACAGATCCTGGAAGGCGAACAGCCGGGTGCGCAAGGCCGCGGCGGCGGAGCCGGCGGGGACCGGATCGGCGCCGCCCCGGCCCTCCTCCTCGCTCGACGCCATCAGGCGGCACCCCAGCCCGATCAGCATCTCGCGGGCCATGTCGTTCGCCGCCCGGCCCGCCGCGGGATCGTCCCAGGGGCCGTGTCGGTCCAGCAAGGCTTCCCAGTGCGCGATGTTGGCGGCTTCCAGTGCTTCGACAGCCTCGGTGCGGCCGCCGCCCGGCTGCCACCCCTTCCAGAAGACGACGCGCTTCTGGACCCGCTCCCGCAGGCCGACCCTGCTGCCCGGTCGCCGCTGCGGCCGGGGCCGGGCCGCCAGCACCGTGCAGAGCCGCAGGTAGTGCGATGCAACGACGTCCGGGGCCAGGGCCTGGCGCAGGCGTGGCGCGGCACGCCAGGCGCGGGCCTCATGCTCGTCATAGCGGTCGAGCACCTGACGGATGGTCCGCGCCAGCCCGCCGGGCGTGGCCGGGTAGCTGACCAGCCCATGGTCGCTGCCGGCATAGAGCGGCAGCACGCTGCCTTCCTGTACCAGCGTGACGCAGCCCATGCAGGCGGCCTCGATCCCGCGGGTCACCATGCCGCCCGGACGCCGGTAATAGGCGACGGCCAGTCTGCTGCGCGACAGGAGATCGTAATAGGTCGCGTTGTCCAGGAAGCCGTTGAAGCCGAACAGCCGCAGCCCCTCGATTCCCAGAATCTGGTGAATCAGCGCCGCCTTGTCGGGGTGCCAGGGCGCGAACAGGGTGCCGGAAAGGAACAGGTCAACGTCACGGTCCCGCCGCCGCAGCCGGGGCAGGCCGGCAGGGTGGCCGAAGCTCTTGGGCACGGTGGTGACGGGCGCGTCCACCAGCGGCCGGACCCCGGCATGCTCGGTATGGTCGGTGACAAGCACCTCGTCGAACAGGCGGAGCCAGGGCAACATTGCCTGGATGTGCATGTCGTAGTCGGCGGTCTGGCCCAGGAGCGGACAGGGCAGGCTGTCCAGATCGGGCGGGATCTGGTGCCATTCCACCATTTCGCACAGGACGAAATCCGGCGGTTCCTCGCCCCGCCACAGCCGGTGCACCGAGGCATAGGGGGAATTCGGCCGGTCACCCGTTGCGTGGCCGATGTTGGTCAGGGCGAATTTCGGATCCTGCGCCCCGCCGGCCAGCAGCACATGCGGACCGGAGGAGGGGGACGGCAGCAGCGACAGAATTTCGATCCGTGGTTTGCGCAGCAGGGCCAGCAGGGAGCGCGCATGGGCTTGCCAGGGAGAGGGGGAAGGCGCGTGCGGCGTCGAGGCGGCCAGCCGTTCCAGCAGGGCGATGGCGCCGGTCTCGTCACCGGCGATCCACAGGGCGGCGGCCTCGTGGAAACGCGGAGCGGCCCCGTCGAAACGGCCAAGCCCGTCGATGGCTTCGTCGGTACGGCCGATCAGGCCGAGGGCGGCATGGTGCTGCCAGAGATCGTCGCGCCCGAGTGCGATGAGCCCGGTATAGTTCCCCGTTACGAAGAGGTGTTCGGCGTCGTTTCTCTGCATTCCCGCTTCAGCCATGCCAGGGCGCGGTAAATTCCGATCAGAGTCGCCGCATCCTCGATCTCGGAGTTGTCGGCCATCCGCTCCACCGTTCCCAGGTCGAACAGAGTGGTGGCGCCGAGACCTATTTCAATTTCATCCGCGCCGTCCTTGCCGGGGGCGGCTCCAGGGGTGGCGGCGATATCCGGCCGGCAGCGGCGGGCCAGGAACAGCAGGCCCCGTGCCGCCATGGTCGCCCCCTCCGGCGTGAAGGAGCCGAGCGGAACCAGATCCTCCGGTCCGCAAACCAGCCCGGTCTCCTCGGTCAGTTCACGCCGGGCGGCATCGGCCGGATTCTCACCCTCGTCGATGAAGCCCTTCACCATCTCCCAACTGCGCTGTCCGAGCGGATGACGGTGGTTGTGAAGCAGGGCGAAGCGGCCGTCCGCTTCACCCAGCACCGCCACGCCCGTGACCATGCCGGGGCCGGCATGCACGGGTTCGACGACCAGATACCCTTTGACAGAGGTGCCGTCACCGCGCAGGTCGTCGGCATAAGCCCGCCATTTGCTGTTCGCGTAGACGAGACGGCGCGAGGTGAGGATGGGCGGCATCGGAAGGAAATCCGGGGTGGAGGTCAATCTGCCCCGACCTCATAGCTCGGTTCGTAGACGATGATCTTGCTGCCGCCGTAATCGATGCCGAATTTGACGGTGATCAGGCGGTTCAGCCGTTCGATCAGGCGGCGGCGCATCTCCGGCTTGACGAAGAACACCATGAAGCCGCCGCCGCCGGCACCCAGCAGCTTGCCGCCGCTCGCCCCGGCAGCCCGCGCTTCCGCATAGATCTCGTCGACTACGGGGTTGCTGACGGAGCTGGCGAGCTGGCGCTTGAGCTGCCATGCCTCATGCATCAGCTCTCCCAGCCGGTAGGCGGGTTCGCGTTCGTCGCTGAGCAGGGAAACCCCCTCGTCCACCATGGCGCGGATGCCCATCAACTGGCGCTCGCGCTGCTCCAGATTCTCGATCTTCTCCTTGGCGACTTCCGACGCGATGCGCGACAGGCCGGTGAAGACCAGCAGCATCGAGGACAGAAGTTCGGCACGCCGCTCCGGGCTGATGATCAGGGGGGTGACGGCAAAGCCGCCATCGGTGTGGAAATCGATCCGGTTCAGACCGCCGTAGGCGGCCCAGACCTGGTCCTGGTAACCGACATTCTCGCCGATCACCTCCTGCTCGATGCGGATCGCTTCATTCGCCAGATCGCGCTTGCTGATCATCTCCCCACGCATGGCGTAGAGGGCGTTCAACAGGCCGACCGTGAAGGACGAGCTGGACCCCAGCCCCGAACGGGCAGGCAGATCCGCATCGTGATGGACCTCCAGCCCGCGATTGGCGTTCATCTCGGAGAAGACGGCGCGGACTGCCGGATGTTCGATTTCCTCGATGGTCTTGGCCAGCTCGATGCGTGAATAGGCGAGGCGGTACTTGTGGTCGAAGAAGGGCGGCAGGCTGCGGACGTTGAGATAGCAGTATTTGTCGATCGCCAGTCCGAACACGGCTCCACCATGGTGCCGCACCCAGGTCGGGTAGTCGGTGCCACCGCCGAAAAGCGAAATGCGGAAAGGGGTGCGGCTGATTATCACAGGCGGATATCCTTAATATTGGGCCGGACTGCCGGCTTCAAGAATGTCCGGCCTGCTCGATGAATAGCTGCTCGCCCTTATCCGGGGCGCTCTAGCGTCCATTGGATGCCTACTGAAGCAGGCGATAGACGCTAGGCTTTTGATTTTTCGTGCGATTTACGTTCCAAGCGATTCCGTCCGAAACGATCGCACCCTAATCGGCCAGGACTTCCATGCCGCTTTCCAGCAGAGCGCGGGACAGGGAATGCTTGGTCATCTGTTCGATGTGCTCGCGGGTTTCCCAGCCGAAACGCTGGGCCACCATGTCGAGATAGCGCTTATTGGTGAAATATTCGGTAAAGGCCTGATCGCGGAAGCGCAGAACCTCCGCGGCGGAAATCTTTTCCGTCGGCAGCGGGGTGCAGTCATAGCTGTGCTGGGAATAGCCGCTCCACTGTTCCGGCAGGGCCCATCCCCTTTCCACCGCCATGGCGTAGAGCGGCGATCCCGGATAGGCCATCGCGGAATAGAAGTTGCCGAACTCGCAGTTCAGTTCCTTGGCCAGTTCCAGCGTCGCCCGCATGCTTTCCACATCGTCGTCGGGCAGGCCGAAGATGTAGTTGCCGATGACGTGGATGCCGGCAGCCTGGATCGACTGGACCACCGCACGGATGTCGTCCTGGGTGAAGGACTTGGACGCGCCGTCGCGGACATGCTCGCTGCCGGATTCGATGCCCAGGGCAAGCCAGCGGAACCCCGCCTTGCGCAGCTTTTCCAGCATGTGCGGCTTGACCGTGTCGACCCGGGCGTAGGCCCAGATGTTCAGGTCATAGCCGCGCTCGATCAGCCGGTCGCAGATCGCCAGGACATGGCGTTCGTTCAGGACGAACATCTCGTCGATGAACTTGTAGGTCTTGACGCCATGGTCGTTGTACAGCCGGTCGATCTCTGCGACGACGGCGTCGGGCGACCGCATGCGGTAACGGTTCACTCCGAACGGCGCGTTGATGCAGCAGAAGCTGCATTTGTAGGGGCAGCCGAGCGAGGTGTAGATGGAGGCATAGGGTTGCCGCGATCCGAGATCGCCGAAGCACTGCCAGTTGTGCGCCCGGTACTTCTCCATGGGCAGCAGATCCCACACGTTGCCGTGCAGGTCGCCGTCGAGATCCTTGATCAGGGCCGGGGCGAGATTGCTGCGGATCGCGCCATCATCAGCGTCCCCTTCGCTCCCCGCCACGCGGTAGACCAGCCCCTCCACCGTTTGCAGCGGCGGAGCCGGTTCCTTCAGCGCGTCGAGAAGCTGGGCAACGGTCACCGGTCCTTCGCTGTTGCAGGCGAAGTCCACCGCCTCCTCGCGCAGCGTGCGCTCCGGCAGGGCGGCGACATGGCCGCCGACGATGATGATCGGCTGCTCGGGCGCCTGCGCCTTGATGGCGCGGCAGGTCAGCCCGGCTCCGACCATCTGCTGGGTCGAGGCGGAGGGCTGGTGGCCGAACACCACCATCGCGACCAGGCGCGGGGCCAGTTCGGCGATGCGCTCCGCCACCTGGTCGGCGGTCAGGTGATCGGCCTCGGCGTCGATGATGTGGATGGAATGGCCGCGGTCGCGGACATAGCCGCCGATCAGCCGGCACCACAGCGGCGGTTCGATCGCCGTCAGAGTTGACCCGAGGGACTGATAGATCTTGGTCCGCTCACCAGGGTTGACGAGGACGAGATCGACTTTCGGACTCATAGGATTGTTGCCAGACTCGGGTCATGAAGAGTGTATCGGCCAGCATAGTTCGAAGGTAAAAGGCGGTCTAGGGAAAACAAGCTGCATTGTATAATAATTTAAGGTGGGTATCACCAGAATCCGGGCTGTTAACGATTGAAGAGCGGGGCTGTCATATTAAAAACCTGAAATTATTTACTGTGCATACAGGAGTATGACAAACCAGATTCCAGAAAACTTCTGGATGCCTCCGCGCAATATCAAAGATCTGTTCATGTCTTATGGGTGGAGGATGGCTGCCGTCGTCATGGCGGTGCCGAGCCAGGATCGCCGCCTTCGGTTCGGGCCGGCACGGCATGCCACGAGAAGCCCCGGCAAACGGGACCAGGCGGGTTGTTGCGCATTCCACCAGGCGCATGTCCGTTCCAGGCCGTCGCGCAGCGATGTCCTGGCGCGACACCCGAGCGCCAGACAGCGTGAGGCATCCAAGCCTTTGCGCGGCATGCCGTCAGGCTTCTCCACGGCATAGTGGAAGCCGCCGTCGTAACCGACGGCCGCGGCCACCATCCCCGTCAGCTCGGCGATGCTGACATCCTCGCCCGAGCCGACATTGACGATCTCCTCGCCGCTGAAACGCTCCATCAGGAAAACCAGGGCATCGGCGGCATCGTCCACATAGAGGAACTCGCGCCGCGGCCGGCCGGTTCCCCAAACCCCACCGGCCCGGTCCTGGTCGCCTTCGCAGCCTGGATCTTGCGTATCAAGGCCGGCACCACATGGCTGGCGGCCAGGTCGAGGTTGTCGCCGGGACCGTAGAGGTTGGTCGGGACGACGGCGATGAAGTCGCGGCCATACTGGCGGCGATAGGCCTGGCACAGCTTGATGCCGGCGACTTTCGCGGTGGCGTACCACTGGTTGGTCGGCTCGAAAGCACCGGTCAGCAAGGATTTCTCGACGATCGGCTGGTCGGCGAATTTGGGATAGATGCAGGACGACCCGAGGAGCATCAGCTTCTCAACCCCGGCCAGATGGGCGCCATGGATGATGTTGGTCTCGATCGCCAGGTTGTCATAGAGGAATTCGGCCGGCCGGGTATGGTTGGCCAGGATGCCGCCCACCGTGGCGGCGCAGATCGACCGCGCCGCGGTCGACGGTAAGCAGTTGCGCGCCTTCGGCCGTCAGTCGACGGACCAGGGCCGATCCGACCATACCCGCTTTCCGGCAAGCGGATACGCCACCGGAGCCGCCTGCGTTCCAGTCGTGCTGTCCATGGCGCGTCCTTCCTGTCCGTCGGCATGCCGTTCGGCCGGGGCGAATGCCGTTGGCCAGTAAAGCTCAAAAATAACGGCCTGTTGCGCGCACCGCAATCCAAATGCCGCTATCCAGGAAACCCGACCAAGGGAGAGTATCCAAGTATGTAACCGCTTCTTCCGCCGCATTGGCGTACCATTGAGTCAAGACGGTGGGGGGGCCGTCCACCGAATCATCACAGTTTTCACCACCTCGATGGACGCTGCAGAAATATTGAACACTTAAAATTAGGATAATAAACAAAGAGAGAACCCTGCTCTCACCATTCCAGTTTATTATCAATAAAAATTGATGTTTCCATTTTGCCTGTAACGTAATATCAAAAACGCATATCGGCCGCGCGCCCTCTTTGGGAAATTATTCTGATCTCAACCCTCGTGCATTTCAGGGCTTCCATGGTAAAGACAGAATTCAAAAGCAATGTTAAGAAGATCCCCCGGGTTAGTTTTGTTCTTCTTGATTGGAAATGCCGGGAAAGCTTTCACTCTCTTGATTACTTGGCGGATCAAGATGTTCCGCGACACGATTATGAAATCATCTGGATTGAGTATTATGCCCACAGGTCAAAAGAGATAAGGCAAAAGATATCAGACTATAGAGGCAAGAGTCGTCCGGCTCCTGTTGACCTTTGGCTTATTATGAATATGCCGGACGATCTATATTATCACAAACATCTGATGTATAATATTGGCATCGCAAAGAGTCGGGGTGATATTGTCGTCATCTGTGATTCTGATGCAATGTTCACGAAATCATTTGTTCGGACGGTGATCGAAACCTTCGAACGCACGCCTGAGATTGCCCTGCACTTTGACGAGGTGCGCAATTCCAGGCAGGATTTTTATCCTTTCAACTATCCGCCGTTCGAACTGCTGACCGGGGATGGGGCGATCAATTGGCGCGACGGCAAGACCACCGGGCTGTGGGACACCGAAGACCCGCTGCATAGCCGCAATTATGGGGCGTGCCTGTGCGCCAAGCGTGCCGACCTGATCGCCATCGGCGGCGCCGATGAACACATGGATTATCTCGGCCATGTCTGCGGCCCGTACGAGTTGACCTTCCGCCTCGTGAACAAAGGCCGGAAGGAGGTCTGGCACGAAAGCGAGTTTCTGTACCACACGTGGCATCCGGGATCGGATGGCGACTTCAACTACATCGGGCCTACCGATGGCCGGCATATGTCTTCCACCGCACTCGAGGCGCTGGAGACCGGTCGCGTCATGCCGCTCACCGAGAACCCCGTCATCCGCCATGAGCGTGAAAACGGGGTCCCGCCGGTGAACGGCCAGTTCATCAATCCTGCCTGCCTGAAGGCCTGGACGCAGGAGGAGGTGGCCAAGTCGCCCCGCTTCAAGCTCTTCAAGTGCGGCCAGGGCGGCACCAAGCTGGTGCGGGAACTGGCCACCTACAACATCCTGTCCTACGACGACAAATTCTATGGCGTCCCGCACTCCCTGGGGCCGGTGGATCTGGCCAGGAAGGAGGATCGGGAAAAACCGCAGGTCATCGAGGGGGCCTCGGCCGATGAGATCGAGGCGCTTCTGGCCGAGCGTTCCTCCCCCGCTCCCGTCGCGACGCTTCCCGTGCGGCAGCCCTCCAGGCCGCAGGGCGTCCAGGCCCCTCCGGTTCTGGTCGGCATGGCCGGACCCTTCAACGTGGTCTTCTATGACGACGCCTATTTCGGCGTTCCGATCTCGCTGGGGCCGGTCGACCTTGCGGATCCGGCCCAGCGCGCCTTGCCAGAAATCCTGAAGGCTTCGACATGGAACGACGTGGACTCCATGATCCGGGCGCAGCGCCTGAGCCGGCTGGAGGTGGAGAGCCGTGCCCGGGAGCAGATGCTGGAGCAATTGCGGGCGGAACTTGCCGCCAAGGACGCGATGATCGCGGACTTCCTTGACACGATCACCGCCATGCGGGGTGAGAGCCGAAGCTGGAATGAGGTGCGCGATCGCCTGCGTCGGGAGGTGTTCAGCTTGCAGTTCCGGTTGAACGGTGCCGAGCTGTTCGACGCCTTCACGCCGACCGACATCGCGGAGCGCCGTGCCGACGGCATCCACGTCACCGCCGACAAGCCGGCCGGCCATTTCCTGCACGGCCCGCGCCTGTCGCTGGACAAGGGCAAGTACACGCTCGACATCTGGGGGGCAAGGCAGCGCGCGTCCGCAGCGGGTCTGCCGGTTTTGAATGTGGAACTGGTCACCAACGGCACGACCACCGTCGGGACGTTCAACACCGAGCACTTCGCCGAAACGCCCACGCTGGTCTCGCTGGTGTTCCAACTGAACGATGCGCCCACGGACGCCAGGCATGAATTCGAAATCCGCCTCGCCCATCACGGCCATGTGGATCTGGTCGTTTCGAGGATAAGGCTGCGCTTGACCTCCGGTACAGGCGCAGCTTCCCCGGCGGATCTTCGCAGGCAGCACGCATGACGGGGCGGCCCTGCCGAGGTCCGGCCAAAAACAGATCATTCGCTTTCCAGCGGAGGAGGCGGGGTGTCCCACAGGATGTTTGAACAGCGTCTTGCCACGGTCGAGAAGCGGATGGCCGAGCGAGACCAGCGGAACCAGGAGCTGTCGGCCCTGCTCGAAAGGGTGGGCGAGCAGAATCGGCTGCTCCGGCAGGCCTTGGACGAACAGGACAGGCGCATCCGGTCCCTGGAAGGCGAGGTGGCCGAACAGGCTCGTGTGCTTCAGGCGATCCAGTGGGATCTCGCGGATTCCGGCAGGCCGGAGGATGCCGGCCGGACTCTCCTCAGCCTGTCGGCCCGCGTTCAGCTGATCGACGATGCGCTGACCGACCTTCGCCTTGCTTCTTTGGAAAGGTCCGGCACTCGGTAGAGTAGCGCCCCGGCCATTCGGGCCGGGGGGATGGCTGATGAAAGAGAGCAGCATGTTTATCCATTTCGACCTGCCCCGTGCCGCCGGGGATTCGCTGATGGACTGTGTCGAGCGCGTCTATGGTGCGTCGCGGGTGCTGCATCTTGGACGCGGGCTTCGTTTCGATATGTCGTACGAGGCCCTGCTCAGCAAGACGCCTGACGAAATTGATCTGATAAAAAGCCAGTACGGATGCGCAGTGACGAAGCATGCCTTCTCCCTGCATAAAATAATTGGGGTTCCGTATGTTGGGTTTGTTCGCAATCCGTTTGACTGGTATGTTTCTTCTTATTATTGGGCGATAAAGAATAGCCTTGGAGATCCGTCAGAGCATTATGGGTATATGATAGATAAGAAAAATATGTCATTGGAGTACTTTGTTCACTGGCTTCATGATACTGGTCACGACAACAATCAAACCAAGAATATTTTTCATCTCTCAAAGGATTATGGCAGCCTCCTGCCACCGGATCCCGCGAGCATCACTCTTGATGAAGCGAGTTTTTCTCAAGCCATTGAATTGACTGAAACCGCATTCGCGGTTCTTGCGCCGACCGATCTGTTCGGTCCGGCGCTCTATGTCATGGGCATGCTGTTCGACTGGCCGGACCTGCCGCCGTGGCGGCTGCGCTCTTCGTCCAACTGGCGCGCCTCGGCGTCGATTCCCGACACGCTCATGGACTTCGTGCGCGAGCGCAGCCCCTACGACTGGAAGCTGTTCGACGCCGTCCGGAAAGGGTTCGAACAGCGCTATGCCGATATCCTGGCCGCCCGCGCCGCCGAGATCGCGGACTACGAAGCCTGCTCGCGGAACCCCGCCTGGCAGGACGCGATGCCGTTTCATGTCCACGACGTTCCGGATCGCCTTCTGCAGGGCGTCCGCCTTCAGGCGCCGCCGCCGCCCCGCGACCCGGTCGCCGTCTCCAGCGCCCTGCGGGGGAACCGCATATCGGGGCTCAAGCTGCATCTTCACGGCGTGGTCCATGGGCATTTCCTGCTGTCGCCCCGCAGCGACAGCCCGCCTTTCCTGGCCGTGCCGCTGGTCAGCCTGATCGACCAGATGGCCGATCCGGATCGGCTCTGGCCATTCTACGGCCCGGGCGTCCTGTTCGACCGGTCGCTGGAAGGGCTCCGGCAACGGCTCGAGGCGGGAGAGGTTCCGAGCCTGGTGGAGAGCCAGGGGGATCTCCAGATCTGGTTCTATCGTGGCGCGTACCGTTTCGTGGAGTGGACGGCCGGCACCGGCATCGACGCGGTGTACCGCGATCCCGAGGGGACGCTGGGCGTTTCTCTCCACGCCACGGACTGGCAGACGGCCCGCCAGTTCTTCACGCTGTTCACCGATCCGTTCCAGTGGCAGCGGATCGACGGGTTCGGCATCGTCGAAGGCGTGGGCGAAGAGCCCTGGAGGGCTGAACCGACGGCCGGCGGACCGGCGGTCACCGCTCCGTCCCTGGTACGGCTGCTCGAAACTCTGCAGAGCAGCGGACGCCTTTCCCTACGGTCGCCGCCGCCGTTCCTGATCGACAGCCTGGCCGACTACAATCTGGTCAAATACCAGGACCGGCACTACGGCGCGCACCAAGGGGCCGGGAGTCTGGAAGACCTGCTGGCGGAGCCGGGGGAAAACCTCATCGAGGCCGTTGCGCTGAAGGAACTGCGCCGGGAGATCATCGACCGCTGGCTCTCTCGCCGGCCGCCGGATCCCCACCTGATCGAAACCCTGGGCGTGACCAACATCGTCCTGTTCCGGGACCGCTTCGTTGCGTTGCCTCAGGCCCTCGGGGCCGTCGATCTGTCCGATCCCGCGACGTTTCACCTCCCCGGCGTGATCGTCAGCCGCAGCCGGACGCGCCTGCGGCATCTGGTTGCAACGGAAGCCGCAGGCCGGGGTGTGAGCGCGGAGGCGGGCACCGCGCCGGAATCGGACGGCCGTCCGGCGCCCTTGCTGCCGGACGCATCCGCAAAGGGGCGGCTGTTCTGGCTGACCGGTTTGTCCGGGGCCGGCAAGACGACGGTCGCCCTGCGTGTGTGCGCGCGGCTGCGGGCGGCCGGACTGCCGACGGTGCTGCTCGACGGCGACCGCCTGCGTGCCGCCATCGCCCCCGATGCCGGTCACACCCCCGACCAGCGTCGCCAGCTGGCCTTTTCCTACGCCCGCCTATGCCGGGAACTGACGGAACAGGGCTTGGTCGTCGTCATCGCCACCATTTCGATGTTTCATGCGGTCCGGCAATGGAATCGCGAAAATGTGGAAGGCTATCGCGAAATATATTTGCGCGTTCCTCTTGAGCATCGTGCCGATCGTGACCCGAAGGGCTTGTACCGCAACGCTGCCGTGGATATGGTCGGGATGGATACCTCCATTGAGGAGCCGGATCGCCCCGATCTCGTAATTGACAATTACGGCACGATGGAACCGGACGGCGCGGCTGACCTGATCTGGGAGCGATTGATTGCGCCCGATGCAGATCTGGTCGGCCTATCGACTGCAGCCCTGGAAGACGGGCTTTAAAATAAAACCATAAATCACATTAAAACAAGGACTTTGGATCATATGCGCGGTCATGGTGATTTCACGGGTTTGGCGGAAAAATACTCGAAATACCGCCCGACTTATTCAGCGACGGTCCGGGATGCGCTGATCGGCATGCTGCCGAAGCCGGCCCAGGAGGTCGAGGCAGCCGACGTCGGCGCCGGCACCGGCATCTGGACCCGCCTCGTGGCCGACCGGGTCCGCCATGTCACGGCGGTCGAGCCCAATGACGACATGCGCCGGCTCGGCATCGCCGATTCTGCCGGTCACCGGATCGAATACCGTGTCGGCTCCGGCGAGCAGACCGGTCTTTCCGACGCTTCGGTGGATATGGTCAGCATGGCTTCGTCCTTCCACTGGGTCGATTTCGAGCGCGGCTTGGCCGAGTTCCACCGCATCCTGCGTCCGGAAGGCCGCTTCGTCGCGCTTTGGAACCCCCGCCTGATCGATGCCAATCCCCTGCTGGTCGAGATCGAGGCGGAGATCACCCGCCTGGCTCCGGAAGTCAAACGGGTATCGTCCGGCAGTTCGGGCATCACCGAAACCCTGACCGAGCGGCTTTGGGCCAGCCGGCAGTTCGACGACGTGGTCTATCTGGAGGGCCGCCACACAGTCGACCAGACCCCCGAACAGTATCTGGGCGTCTGGCATTCGGTGAACGACGTGCGTCACCAGCTCGGACCCGATCGCTGGACGGCCTTCATGGCCTTCGTCGAAGCGCGGATCGCCGGCCTTGACGTGATCACCACGACCTATCGCACCCGTGCCTGGTCTGCACGCCGTCGGTGAGACTGCCCATGGACACCTCCGCCTTACCGCTCCGGATCGCCTTCGGCAGCAAAGCCGAAACCCTGGAGCGCCTCGCGCCGCATTTGAGGACGGCGCATGTCCTCGATCTGGTTCGCTTCCGGGCCGTTGATTGGAATGCGGGCGGCATGGAGACGATCCTCGACCACATCGCCTCCATGCCGTGGGGCAGGCAGGGGCCTCTGATCGTCCGGTCCTCCGCGGCGGCGGAGGACCGGGAGGGGCAGTCCCTGGCCGGGCATTTCGTATCGATCGGCAACGTCGATCCGGCCGGGCTGCCGGCCGCCATCGCCGAGGTGGCCGCCTCCTTCGGGAACGAGCCGGTACCGGCCGACCAGATCTTCGTTCAGCCCATGCTGACGGCCGCCATGAGCGGCGTCGCCTTCAACCGGGATCCCAACACCGGCGCGCCCTACCTGATCATCAATTACGAGGAGGGCGGCGACACCGCCGCGGTCACCGGCGGCTATGCCGCCGAATTGAAGACCTTCGTCTATTGGAAGGGCGCCACGGTGCCGTGCCCGTCCCCTCTCGACCAGGTGGTGGCGCTCGCCGGCGAACTGGAAGGGCTGCTCGGGGAGGAAAGTCTCGACATCGAGTTCGCGTTCTCACCGACAGGCGAGCTGTACCTGTTCCAGGTGCGGCCGCTGTCCGCCGCCTGCGGAACGGCCGTCGACATCGACGAGCACCGGCCGCTGCTGGAAGCCATCGCCCAGAAGATCGCCCAGGCCAATCGGCCGCACCCCTACCTGCGCGGCCGCCGCACCCTGTACGGCGTCATGCCCGACTGGAACCCGGCCGAAATCATCGGAATCCGGCCGCGGCCGCTGGCGCTGTCGCTGTATCGGCAGCTGGTCACAGACAGCGTTTGGGCCTACCAGCGTCACAACTACGGCTACCGGAACCTGCGCAGCTTTCCGCTGATGCGGTCCTTCCACGGGTTGCCGTACATCGATGTCCGCCTCAGCTTCAATTCCTTCATTCCGGGCGATGTGCCGGACACGCTCGCCGACCGTCTGGTGGACTGCTACATCGACCAACTCGCGGCGGCGCCGGTGCTCCACGACAAGGTCGAGTTCGAGATCGTCTTCTCCTGCTACACCTTCGATCTCGACACCCGTCTGCAGCGTCTGCGCGGCTTCGGCTTTTCGGAGCGCGATCTCGAGGAGTTGACCCACAGCCTGCGCCGGCTGACCAACCGGATCATTCACCGTGAAACCGGCCTGTGGCGCAACGACAGCAAGAAGATCGGGATACTGGAGGAGCGGCAGCGGACCATCAGCAGCACCGACATGGACATCGTCAGCCGCATCTATTGGCTGATGGAGGATTGCAAGCGCTACGGCACCCTGCCTTTCGCCGGTTTGGCCCGCGCCGGCTTCATCGCCGTCCAGATGCTGAAATCTCTGGTGGCGGTCGGCGCGATCGAGCCGCGGCAGTACGATGCCTTCATGAGCAGCCTGGAGACCGTCAGCGGCCGCATGACCCGCGATCTGCGCGCCCTGTCCCGGTCGGAATTCCTGGAGAGATACGGGCATCTGCGTCCCGGAACCTACGATATCCTGTCGCCGCGATACGACGAGGATCCGGAACGCTATCTCGGTGCCGAGCACGGGGCCGGTCCACATGACGAAGGCGCGGCGCCGACCTTCGCCCTGTCGCTGCCCCAAATGCGCCGGATCGACGCCCTCTTGAACCAGCACTCGCTGGAAATGGACGTGGTCAGCCTGTTCGACTTCTTCCAGGCCGGCATCCAGGGCCGCGAGCATTCGAAATTCGTCTTCACCCGTTCGCTGAGCGAGGTGCTGTCCCTGCTGACCCGCCTGGGCGACCGCTATGGACTGTCGCCGGACGACATGGCCTATTTCGATGCCTCCCTTCTCGACGATCTCTACGCGTCCAGTTGCGACATCGAGGCGACGTTGCACCACAGCATCAACCAGGGCCGCGCCCGCTATGCGGAAACCCAACGCATCGTGCTGCCGCCGCTGATCAGCCAGCCCGAGGAGGTCTGGGCTTTCCACATTCCTCCCACGGAACCCAACTTCATCACCCAACGGACGGTGGAGGGGCCCGTGCGGTCCCACAAGGCGCCGTCGTCGGAACTGAAGGGGGCGGTGGTGGTGATCCCCAGCGCCGACCCGGGGTTCGACTGGATCTTCTCCCACGGCATCGGCGGCTTCATCACCGCCTATGGCGGGGTCAATTCCCACATGGCCATCCGCGCCGGCGAACTGAACCTTCCTGCGGTGATCGGGGCCGGGGAGACGCTGTTCAGCCAGTGGAAGGACAGCCGCCGCCTGCGCATCGACTGCGCGTCCCGCCGGGTGGATGTCCTGCAATGACGATGGTCCCGCCCGTGGCCGGGCGCCTGATCGCCGTCAGTCAGCGGGTGGACGTGATCGCCGGCCGCAATGAGCGGCGCGACTCCCTGGACCAGCGGTGGACCGGCTTCCTGGACGCCTGCGGCCTGCTGCCGGTGGCCATGCCCAACACGGCGTCTCCCGCTCTCGCGGCGGCCTGGCTGGAGGCGGTGGCTCCCGCCGGCATCCTGCTGACCGGCGGCAACGACCTGACGGCCTATGGCGGCGACGCCCCCGAGCGCGACGCCGTGGAAGCCCTGCTGATCGAGCACGCGGTCGCCCGACGCATCCCGCTGATCGCCGTCTGCCGGGGGCTGCAAATGATGATGCACCACTTCGGCATCGGGCTGGAGCGGGTGACGGACCACGCCGGCACCGATCACCCCGTCGCCTTGGACGGCGGCGGCACGGACACGGTGAATTCCTACCACAATTGGGGCTTCAGGAGCGTTCCGCCCGGCTTCACCGCCTGGGCGACCGCGCCCGACGGCGTGGTCGAGGCGGTGCGCCACGACACGCTGCCGCTGCTCGGCATGCTCTGGCACCCTGAACGCAATGCCCCCTACCGCGCCGTGGACCTGGAACTGGTCCGTCGTCATTTCAGGGGCGATCGGTAACGGAGGCTTGCTGCAACGCCCACGGGTCCGCCGCATCCGCGCCTTCCCGCTTTTCCTGAATTTGGTTTTTCCTGGATTTGGAGTGCTTCCGTGAAAGCGATCATCCTTGCCGCCGGGCGTGGCAGCCGTATGAAGGCCATGACCGAGGACCGGCCGAAGTGTCTGGTCGAAATCGCCGGGCGCAGCCTGCTGGACTGTCAGCGTGCCGCCCTGACCGGCGCCGGCGCCGGCCCGTTGGCCGTGGTGCGCGGCTACCGCGGCGAGGCGTTCGAAGGGCGCGGGCTGACCCTGTTCGACAATCCCCGCTGGGCCGGAACCAATATGGTCATGTCGCTGGTCCAGGCGGCCCCGTGGCTGAGCGCCGAGCCGTGCCTGGTCAGCTACGCCGATATCTTCTACCCGGCGGAGACGGTGCGCCGGCTGATGGCGGCCGAAGGCGACATCGTCATCAGCTACGATCCGGACTGGCTGGCCCTGTGGCAGGCCCGCTTCGCCGATCCGCTGGCCGACGCCGAAAGCTTCCTGCTCGACGGGACGGGCCGGGTCGTCGACATCGGCCGCAAGGTTGGGAGCCTCGACGAGATCCAGGGGCAGTACATGGGCCTGCTGAAATTCACCCCCGCCGGCTGGGCCCAGGTCGCCGGCTATCTCGACGGGCTGGAGCCGGCGGTGCGCGACAAGCTGGACATGACCGGCCTGCTGTCGCGGCTGATCGCCGCCGGCGTGGCCATCCGGGCGGTCCCCAGCGCCCCCGGCTGGGGCGAGGTCGATTCCGAAAGCGATCTCGACCATTACGCCGCGGAAGTGGCGGCCGGGCGCGTCGCGCTGCCGGTTTGAAGCCGTTGCGCGGGCACGCTTCGCCGCCCCGCCCCCGAAGACCCTGCCTTGATCAAGGAACAAGACGGTTATGAGTCGGCGTTTCATCGACCATGGAGACGGGACAATCACCGATGCCAAGACCGGCCTGATGTGGCGCGCCGATGGCGGCACGCCCGATCTGCCGGGTGTGCCGGGCGGACGGAAGCCGTGGTCCGGCCCCCTTTCCGCGCCGCCCGCCGACCTGCCGACGCTGCGCACCGGTTGCTTCGGGCCGCTGCCCGATCTGGACCTTTCCGGCCGGACGGTCGGCTATGCGGTGTTCGACTATATCGACGCGCTGAACGCCGCGGCCTTCGCCGGTTACACGGACTGGCGCCTGCCCAACGTCAACGAACTGGCCAGCCTGGTGAACGAGGCGGTGCCGCACAGCCATTTCTGGCTGATGGAGAACGGCTTCCGCAACCTCGAAACCCATTGCAACTTCTGGAGTTCGACCACCTGCCACGGTCATCCCGAACAGGCGTGGCACGTTCATTTCACCAACAGCGGCAATGTCCACACCAGCTACAAGGCGTGGTGCGCCCATCACGTGCTGCCGGTGCGTGGCCGGAACAGCGGTCCGCGCCGCCTCCTGCAGACCGGGCAGACCCTGTGCTACAGCGCCGATCTCGTGCCGCAGCCCCTGCCGGGCGGCAGCGGGCGCGGCCAGGATGGCGACCTGCGCCTGGGCGCGCCCCGGCCGGCCGACCGCTTCGAGGTGCGCGAGGACGGCTGCGGGGCGTCCGGCCGGGTGGTGGTCGACCGCTTCCTGGGGCTGGCCTGGGCGTCGCCGCTGAACCTGGCCATGCCCTGGGACGCCGCCGCGGAGATGGTGCCGCGATGCTACGCCGGGTATGGCGGGCTGGACGGCTGGCGCCTGCCGGAGCGGGAGGAACTGCGCTCGCTCACCGACTATGGCTGTTCCAACCTGCTGGGCCTGATGCATCAGGTCGGTTTCGAGGATGTACGGAACGTCGATTACTGGGTTGGAACGCCCTACGCCAACATTCCCGACAGCTACGCATGGTCGTTCGGTCTGGCTTGGGGGCTCTACGCGCGCGAGCGGGCCGGGTTTCGGGCGGGGGTCTGGCCGGTCTGCCCTTTCCCGCGGCCGGTGTAGGAGAAGGCGCTGCCTGCACAGGCGTCCCGGCACCGTTTACCGAACGATAGCCGGCCGCGTCTTCGGCCATCCTGACCGCTTCCGACAGGCACCGGGCAAACGCCATAATTAGGAATTATTGCTTGATAACCCTGCTGATTGCCGGATAAAACTCCTATATTGCGTCATATAGGAAAGGAAGCGGACCACCATGAAGGGATTGCTCCTCGCCACCGACGACATGGGGCGGTGTCTGGACGTGATCGGCGTGTCGGACAGCCGCCACACCCTGGTGATGGCCCCAGGCCAGGGCAAGACGCTGCCGGTGCCGGCCGGCGCCACGATGATGCTGATCAACGCCACGGCCAATGTCTGGGTTCAGTATGACGGGCCGGCGGCCGTGCCGATGGTGGACGACCTCGGCGGCGGGGCGCCGGAACTCAATCCGGGGCCGCGCTTCATCAAGGGCATCGCCGCCATCGGCATCAGCGCGGCACAGGCATGCGAAGTCGGCGTGACGTTCTATCGGGGGGGCAGCCTATGACCTCCCGCTACAGCTTCACACCTGCCGGCGCGCCGGCACAGCGGCCGGTCTTCACCAGCACGGTGACTCTGCCGGCCGGCACCGCGGCGGCGCCGGGGTTGGTCTTCGCCGGCGACACCGCCACCGGCTTCTACCACGCCGCGCCCGGAACCGTCGGCCTGGCGGGGGCCTTGCAGGTCGACAACCATCCTGTCTGGCACGCCGGGAACGACGGCGCCGGATCGGGCTGCGACGCGGACCTGCTCGACGGACGTCACGGCAGCTATTACCAGCCGGCCGCCTCCACACTGGACGCCCTTGCCGGGCTGGACGCCGCCGTCGGATTGGTCGAGCAGACAGGTTCCGCCCTGTTCGCCAAGCGCCCGCTCGGCACCGGCTCGGCCAACGCGATCCCCACCCTGGGCGACGCCGACGCCCGCTACGCCCGGCTGAGCGGAGCGACCTTCGGCGGCGCGGTGCGGAACACCGGACAGCCCGCCTTCCTGGCCTTCCTGTCGTCCCAGCAACTGAACGTGACGGGGGATGGAACGCTCTACACCATCCCGTGCGATGCCGAGATTTTCGACCAGACCAACGCCCACAACCCGGCGACCGGAACCTTCACCGCACCGGTGACCGGCTGCTACCGGTTCGACTGCACGGTCTGCCTGATCGTCGGCGCGGCGCACACGCGCGCCGAACTGATCCTGGAGACGAGCAACCGCCTGCATTTCCTCGGCCAGATTAATGCGGCGGCGCTGCGGGACGCGACCGGAAACGCGGTGATCATGACCGGTTCGCGCCTCGTGGACATGGACGCCGGGGACACCGCTTACATGCGGGTCAAGGTTTCGAATGGTACCAAAGGCGTGTCGGTGTTCGGCACGACGGCGAGTGCGATCTACACGTCCTTCGCGGGGAGGCTGGAATGCTGAACGATTATCAGCGCACCGTGCTAGCCGACATCGTCGTGGATCCGGACGCGTGGTTCGCCCATGTTCTGGATGAGTTCGGGCCGGAAGCCGCTGCAGCCCATCTGGATGCCAAGGTCATTCGTGCCGTCCCAGCCTACGAGGCGACTCGCGCAGCTCAGGGAGAGACCTACCAAACCCGAGCCGAACGCGCCGTCTTGGCCGGCGCTCTCTGACGAGAAGGCGGCTCCCAGTGCATTTTCCTGGGAGCCGCCTCTCAGATTAGTAATAAAGATATCAAGCTCTGCATCTTCCCAAATAGGCTTTAAGAATTAGGATCGCTTCAGCGTGCCGACGTTAGCGTTGAAATATTCCACGGCTGGGCCATAACGGTCATAGAAGCGCTGTCGCAAGGCATTATAAACCTTGATATCGTCTTCTAGCATTTCCTCAAGTAGCCATAGCGTCTCGGTGCCCAGATTTTCTTTGCGGCGACTGCTGCTGCTTGAGCAGTGGACTTCCCACATCGGCGCTGCCGGAAGTCCGATCAGCGCAGCCAGCGTGAACACTGATGCATCAAAAGCTTCGGTCAACCCGATGAAGGCGCAATGCCGATCAGCGGCATCGAGTGCGGCTTCAACGGACATATCAATGCCTATCGTCTCCCATCTGGCCTGCGGAGACGTCAACACCTTCACCCAGGCGGCAAAAGTGCCATGCTGGATGTTGCTGCGTCCGCTTGGGGTCGTGATCCATTCCTCGAATGGCATCCCGGCTTCAATGTCGGGAAGCACCCATTTCAACCCTTGGCCCCGGTGTTTCACCTGCCAATAGAACGAACTCATGACCTTCTGAACTGGGTCGCGGACCATGCTGACCACGGCCGTGTTTGCGGACAGCAGATGAAGGATGTTCCGCTTTACGTGGATGTGCACCCACTTCAAGTTATGACGATACGACTCCGCTTGTTCTTCAAACCAATCCACCTCTCCTTGAAAGGTTAGCGGTTTGTTGCGATCCGGGAAGGCCCGTTGGAACGCTACTAGAAAACTGGTGCCACCGCATTCCGTAATGTGCAGCTGCAAATATTGGTGGGCATTGCGGATGAATTTCCCTTGAGGTAATTTCGCAACCCACTCATTAATCAGTTCTGCTGGCACCGTATTGCCGTTTGGCAGCAGCATAGGGGTGGACATTTTAAAGTCGATTTCCGATTGATGCATAGAATAATTCATCCTTTTTAAATGATGTCCTAGCGCTAATATGTGCTCTAGCCTTGACCTTTGCGCTGATAACACTCAACCGTGATATGGTCAATCCGCATGCCTATGATCCGGCTGATGCTCCGCCGCCGCGCTCAAAATAATCTTTGAGGATAGACTCTCACCCCCGTTCCGGAAACAGCCCCAGCAGCCCGTCGCGCGTGGCCGGGCAGACGCCGCGTTCGGTGATCAGACCGGTCACCAGCCGCGCCGGGGTGACGTCGAAGCCGTAATTGGCCACCGGGCTGCCGTCGGGGGTGACGCGCACCGTCTCGATCCGGCCGTCGGCGGTGCGGCCGGTCAATTCGCTCACCTCGCGGCCGTCGCGCTCCTCGATGGGAATCTCCCGAACGCCGTCGGCGATGGTCCAGTCGATGGTCGGCGACGGCAGGCCGACATAGAAGGGAACGCCGTTGTCGTGCGCGGCCAACGCCTTCAGGTAGGTGCCGATCTTGTTGCAAACGTCGCCGGTCGCGGTGGTGCGGTCGGTACCGACGATGCACAGATCGACTTTGCCATGCTGCATCAGATGGCCGCCGACATTGTCGGCGATGACGGTGTGGGGGACGCCGTGGTGCTTCAACTCCCAGGCGGTCAGGCTGGCGCCCTGGTTGCGCGGGCGCGTCTCGTCCACCCAGACATGCAGCGGTATGCCCTGCTCGAAGGCGGCATAGACCGGGGCGAGCGCGGTGCCCCAGTCGACGGTGGCGAGCCAGCCGGCGTTGCAGTGGGTCAGCACGTTGACCGGCTCGCCCAGAGACTTCCCTTGCGCCTTGCGCTCCGCCGCGGCACGGATCAATGCCGCGCCGTGCAGGCCGATGGAGCGGTTGATCTCGACATCCTCGTCGGCGATGGCCGCGGCCTCCGCCTCGGCGGCCTCGACGCGCTGCGATTCCGGCAGCGGCGCCAGCCGGCCGCGCATGCGATCCAGCGCCCAGCGCAGGTTGACCGCGGTCGGCCGGGTCGCCAGCAGGGTGGCGCAGGCCCGCTCCAACCCGCGGTCGCTCGCATCCGCCCGCAGGGCCAGCGCCACGCCATAGGCGGCGGCGGCGCCGATCAGCGGGGCGCCGCGCACCAGCATGGCGCGGATGGCGTGGGCCGTCTCCTCCAGGCTGGTCAGCCGGACGATTGCGAAGTCGTGCGGCAGCCGGGTCTGGTCGATGATGGCGACGACACCCTCGCCATCCGGCCAGATGGTGCGATAGGCCGTCCCGTCGATCCGCATGACATGACACTCCATCCAAGATCGGACTGGCGAGAGTAGGTGGTGGATGCCCCGGCATCAATGCACTTTCAACGGGAGGCGGCAGATCCACGGGCACCGATGCGGTGCCATCCGGTTCACGGGAAACGCCTTCGGGAATGCCCGCGCATCCAGGGATGTCCGATGAGTTTTCCGCATTCTTCCTAAGGTGTGCTGTTGCCTTCTCCCGGTGCGCTCGGATAGTCGCACCAGCTTCAGCGGGGAGGGCAAGGCATGACCAACATGCCGGAGGCCAAGCTCGCCCGCGAGGCGGAGATGTGCTACGCGACCGTCGCCATGGTCACCGGCTATGATTGCTGGCACGAGGGGCACGACCATGTCTCGGTCGATGCGGTGATCAAGGTGGTGGTCGCCAATGCCGGCAAGGCGCGCTCGCTGGTGTCGGCCCTGGCGCCGAAGGTGGCGCGGCGCGAGGGGCCGTGCGCCCAGGGCTGCCACACCGCGCTCGGCCACGCCATCATGACCGCCCCCTCGCGCCGCGACCCGGCGATGCTGGAAAAGCTGTCGCTGATCGTGAAGCGCACGCTGGGCTGACCTGCTACCCGAAAAGAAAACGGCGCCCGCTTCATCAGGGAGCGGGCGCCGTTTTCTTTTTCAAAACAAGGCTTTCAACGGCAGGCCGCGTCGAGAACCTTGTGCAGGCGGGTGATCTGCTCGTCGAGCGGGAAGGGATGGTTGCCGACGAAGAAGCCCTGGTCATGCGCCAGATTGGCGTTCTCGACACCGCCAACCACCTCGTAATCGTAATGCTTGATCACGTCGTGGCGCAGGAAGCAGCCGCCGGTGATGATGCGGAAACCGATGTCGGCGTCCGTCAGGGCGGCGAACACCTTCTTGCGGTCCTGCGGGCGCTTCGGGTTCAGGATGATGGTGAAGCTGAAGCAGGAGCTCTTGCCGTTCTCGCGCTGGATGATGAAGCGTTCGTCCCCGGCGAACAGCGACTGGAACAGCGCCAGGTTCTTGCGGCGCGCCTCGGTGAAGCCGGGCAGCTTCTTCAACTGCTCCAGGCCGATGGCGCCTTCCATCTCCAGCGGACGGACGTTGTAGCCGGGCAGGATGAAGCGGTAGGCCTCGAAATGGTCGCTGCCGCCGCGCTGGTAAAGCGGGGTGTCGTGCGGCAGGTCGCGGGTCCAGCCATGGGCGCGCATCGCCTTGACCAGATGGTAAAGCTCCAGATCGTCGGTCAGCACCATCCCGCCTTCCATGGTCGAGATGTGGTGCGAGAAGAAGAAGCTGAAGGTGTTCAGGTCGCCGAAGGTGCCGGTCTTCTTGCCGTCCAGCTCGGCATCCATCGATTCGCAGTTGTCCTCGATGAAATACAGCCCGTGCTCGTCGGCGAAGCGGCGCATCACGTCGAGCGCGGCCGGGTTGCCCAGGATCGACACCGCCATGATCGCGCGGGTCCGCGGCGTCAGAGCCTGCTCCAGCTTGGAAACGTCCATGTTCAGCGTGTCGAGTTCGACGTCGATGAACTTCAGCTTCAGGCCGTACTGCTGCAGCGGGTGGTAGGTGGTGGCCCAGGAGATCGCCGGGACGATCACTTCGTCACCGCGCTGGAGCGGACGCTCCTTCTTGTAGAAGAGGGCGGCGACCGCGACCAGGTTGGCCGAAGAGCCCGAATTGACCATCACGGCGTATTTGGCGCCGAAATAGCTGGCGAAGGCCGCCTCGAAGGCCGCGACATTCTCGCCCATGGTGAAGCGCCCGCTCTTCACCACGCGCTGGATCGCCTCAACCTCTTCCTCGCCCCAAGTCGGCGCGGCAAGTTCATAGAACATGGATCATCCCCGGATGGTTCGGACGGGGGACGGAAACCGTCCCCGCGCGCCGCAGACGTGAGTGACAAAAGCGGGGGAAGCACTTTCACGCAACCACCCGCTCCGGGGGGCGCTTGGAAACAGCCCCCGGAATGGCCCCTTTGGAAAACGGAGCCCTGGAACGGATTCCCTTAGAACGGACCCTTGAACTGCGCCTGATAGGCAAGCCGGGCATGTTCGGGATCCGGGCGCCAGGGAGAGCCGTTCGGACGGGCCATGGCATAGGCCGCCTCGGCGATGGTCGAAGGGTTGGGGTAGAAATGCTGCTCCAGCGCCGGCGTGGTCGGGCAGGTGGTGGGAGCGAAGCCCATGCGGCGGACCTGCAGCGGCCCGTCCCCGCCCAGGCGCTCCGACACCTGGGACGCGATCTCGGCACTGGCGCCGCAGTTGGTCCAGCTGTTGTCGACCACCAGAAGCCGGCGGGTGCGGGCCACGGAAGCGACGATGGTGTCGATGTCGAGCGGAACCAGGGTGATCGGGTCGATCAGGTCGACGCTGACGTCGACCTCGCGCAGCAACTCGGCGGCGCGCAGGCATTCGATCGCCATGTTCGACACGCCGACGACGGTGATGTCCCCGCCCTCCAGCATGCGGCGGGCCCGGCCGAACTCGACGGTGTAGGGGGCCTCCGGCACCGGCGCCTCGGTCGGATAGAGCAGGCGGTGCTCCATGAAGATGACCGGGTTGTCGTCGCGGATGGCCGCGATCATGCAGCCCTTGGCGTCATAGGCGTTGGACGGCGCCACCACCTTCAGCCCCGGCACATGCATGAACATCGAATGCAGACCCTGGGAGTGCTGCGCGCCCTGGCCCCAGGACTTGCCGATCATCGAGCGGGCGACCAGCGGCACCTTCACCGCGCCGCCATACATGTAATGGGCCTTGGCCGCCATGTTGACGAGCTGGTTCATGCACAGCAGCAGGAAATCCATGCGGATGTGAACATGGATCGGCCGCATCCCGGCCATGGCGGCGCCGATGGCGACGCCGGTCATCGCATCTTCCGACAGAGGCGTGGTGAAGATGCGTTCCGGCCCGAAGCGGTCCAGCAGGCCGCGGGTCGATCCCTGGATCGCCTTGTGGTCGTCCACGTCGAGACCGAAGACGAAGACGCTCTCGTCGCGCGCCATTTCCTGGGAAACCGCCTCGGCCAGGGCGTCGACGTAACGGAGCTGGCGCGTCGTGGCGTTAGGCGAAGACATGACGGTACAGCTCCTCGGCGGCGGGGAAGGGGCTTTGCTCGGCGAAGGCGACGGCGGCTTCGATGGCGGCCTGGGCTTCCGCCTCGATGGCGGCGCGCTGCGCCTCCGGCAGCAGGGCGGCGATGCGCGGCACTTCGTCGCGAGCCTCCCACGGCTCCATTTCCGTCCGCGGACGGTAGCCCTGGTCGTAATCCTCGTTCGGGCCGACATGCTCGCGCCAGCGATAGGCGTGGCATTCGATCAGAGCCGGCCCTTCGCCGCGGCGCAGCTTGGCCACCAGTTCGGCCGCGGTGTCGCGGACCTCGAACAGATCGCCGGACGTGATCTTGCGCGCATCGATTCCGAAGGTGGCGACCCGCTCGCAGAAGCGGTCGGTCGCCCAGCGCTTCGTCTGCGGCTCGTGAATGGCGTAGAAGTTGTTCTCGCAGACGAACAGGATCGGCAGCTTGTGCAGCGCCGCGAAGTTCAGCGTCTCGTAGAAGCAGCCCTCCTCCGACGCGCCGTCGCCGAAGAAGGCGACGACGACCCGGTCGGTCTTCTGCCGCTTCAAGGCGAGGGCATAACCGGCGGCGATCGGGATCGTCGTGCCGACCACGGCGGAGGCGCCGAGCACATTGGCCTTGGTGTCGATCAGATGCATGGAGCCGCCGCGCCCGGCGGCGCTGCCGGTCGCCTTGCCGTACATCTCGGCCATCATCGCGGCCGGATCGCCGCCCTTCGCCAGATAGGCGGCATGTCCCCGATAGGTGCCCGACACGGCATCGTCCGGTCGCAGAACGTCGCAGACGCCGACCGAGATGAACTCCTGGCCGATGGAAAGATGCACCGGGCTCTTGATCTTGTCCGAAGGGTAGATCGCAGCCACCCGCTCTTCATAATGGCGGATGAAGTAGAGGGAGCGGTACAGCCTAGCGATGGTCTCCGGGGTATACTGGGATTTCATTTATACGGATCCCGCGAAGAGATGAAGAAGGGCCACGATCCGGCCGCGATGATGAGGCTGCACACAAAGACCACTTGTCGAAGGTCGAAGGCACGCCGCCGGATCCCACGCCACATCGAATAGCATACGCCAAAGGCCAGAAGCTTTTACCTCGCCATTCCACAATGAATCAAGGGTTCCCGCTGGCCCGCCATTTATCCGGCAAATAATCACTGCCCATTGTCACTGGACGATATGCCAGAAGGGATGGAATTGTTGCGGAATTATAATATAGGAATACGCCAGTATGCGGGGCGGCCCGACCGCAAGAGCCGGTGGAGCGCCCCGCATACTGTCTCGAATACCAGCCCGATGGCGCTCAGACGACGTTGCCGTAGACCGCGTTGCGGATCATGCGATAACCCTTGATCAACTCCTGGATGCCGTCATCCAGCGAGAAGGCCGGCTTGTAGCCCGTCGCCTCGATCCGCTCGTTGGAGACGATGTAGTCGCGCTTGTCCGGGTCCTCGCCGATCGGCGCTTCCAGGAAGACGAACTTCGGCAGGTGCTTCTGGATCCGCTCGCACAGTTCCCACTTCGACAGGTTGGCGTCGGACAGACCCACATTGTAGGGGCGGCCCTGCATCGTTTCGAAATTCTCCAGCCCGTGCAGGAAGGCGCGCGCCACGTCGCGGACATGGATGTAGTTGCGCTTGAAATGCGGCTCGAACAGCACCACGGCGCGGTCGTTGACGGCGCGGTAGACGAAGTCGTTGACCAGCAGGTCGATGCGCATGCGCGGCGCCATGCCGAACACGGTGGCCAGACGGAAGCTGATCGAGTTGCCGCGGTCCAGCACCGCCTTCTCGGCCTCGACCTTGGTCCGGCCATAGAGCGAGATCGGGTTCAGCGGGCTGTCTTCGGTGCAGAACTTGCCCTGTTCCCCGACCCCGTAGCCGGAATTGGTCACCGGCATAACCAGGCGCTGCGACGGCGACAGGATCCTGGTGAGGGTGATGACCGCGTCGCGGTTGATGGTCTCGGCTCCGATCTTGTCGGCATCGCACAGCGGGGCACCCACCAGAGCCGCCAGCGGGATGACGACGTCGGCGGTCTTCGTCAGGCTGCGCAGGGTGGCTTCGTCACGGGCGTCGCCGCGTACCAGATCGAACTTCGGATGGGCGCAGACATGGCTCAGCGAGGCCTGGCGGAACATGAAGCTGTCGAGCACGGTCACCGAATGGCCGGCGTCGAGCAGCGCCGGGACCATGATCGAGCCGAGATAGCCGGCACCGCCGGTGACGAGGATGTTCAGAGACTGGGACATGATGTGACCTCTACCGACGAGACGGAGCAACCGCCGTCAGCGGCACGGAGGCACGCGGCGAGCGGCGGAATAGGCGGGAGTGCTGGGCCGGTCGGAAGCCGGCGAAGCCAACGGAGCGAACCCGGGCATTGCTAGTCCGGCAACCATTGAGGGCGCAAGGGCTGTGTGGATGCCGGCCGGCCGGCGCGGGTGAGCGGCCGCGGCCGCTCATGCGGCCGAAGCCCGACCGGCGAATGAGGTCATCTGAATCTAAAGCGAATGCAAATTCGCTTTAGGCGGGCATGACGGCATGCGGCGGCATGGGGCCTGGACGGACGGAAAGGCGCCATGATAGGTGGGTCGTCCCATCTCCGGCATAGAACGCGCCTCGCCCCATGAGCATGTCCATCGACGGCATCACCGGCACGCCGCCCGAAGCCGTTTCCGCCGACAGTCCCGCTTTGCCGCCGCTTCCCCGTCAATGCGTCATCCTGGTCGGCGGTCTCGGCACCCGGCTGGGGGAGCGTACGCGCCTGACGCCCAAGCCCCTGCTGGAGGTGGCGGGCAAGCCCTTCCTCGATCACCTGATCGGCAACCTCGCCCGCTTCGGCTTCGAGCGGGTGCTGCTGCTGGGCGGCTACCGGGGCGAGGTGCTGCGCGACTATTGCGCCGCGGCGGCCACTGCCGACGGCCGGTCTAGCCGTTTCGGCGTCGCGCTTTCCTGCCTGATCGAGGAGGAGCCGGCCGGCACCGGCGGCGCTCTGGTTCAGGCTGGCGACGCCCTGGACGATTGCTTTTTGCTGCTGAACGGCGATTCCTTCTTCGACATCAACTACCTGGATCTGACGGCACCGCTCGGCGACGGGACGCTGGCGCGGGTGGCGCTGCGCCGGGTGGAGGATGCGGCGCGCTACGGCACGGTCCGCCTGGAGGGCGAGCGGATCCGCGCCTTCGCCGAACGGCCGGAGCGGGGAGGCGAGAGCCTCATCAACGGCGGCATCTACTGGATGGACCGCCGCATCCTCGACCATATTCCGGCCGGCCCTTGTTCGCTGGAACGCGATGTCCTGCCCGGGCTGGCCGAACGGGGCGAACTGGTCGGACGCTGCTATGACGGCGCCTTCATCGACATCGGCATTCCCCAGGATCTGGCGCGGGCCGACGGCCTTGCGGCCGAATGGCACCGTCGGCCGGCCGCCTTCCTCGACCGCGACGGGGTGCTGAACCTCGATCACGGCTACGTCCATCATCGGGGGCATTTCGAGTGGGTCGACGGGGCGATGGACGCCGTCAAGCTGCTGAACGACCGCGGCTATTACGTCTTTCTCATCACCAATCAGGCGGGCGTCGCCCACGGCCATTACGAGGAGGAGGCGATCCACACCCTCCATGGCTGGATGCGGGAGGAACTGCGTCGCAACGGCGCCCATCTCGATGACGTCCGCTATTGCCCCTATCATCCCGAGGGAGCGGTGGAGCAGTACCGCCGCGCGTCCGACTGGCGCAAGCCGGAGGCGGGCATGCTGCGCGACCTGATGGCCCATTGGCCGGTGGAAACCGCCAGCAGCTTCGTCATCGGCGACCGCGACACCGATATGGCGGCCGCGCGGGCCGCCGGCGTCGCCGGCCACCTGTTCACCGGCGGAAACCTGTTGGAGCGCGTACGCGCCATCCTGGACGAAAGCGGGGGCTGAACTCCCTTTTCCCCTCGGCCGGCTTTTCTTCTCATATCGTCGAGCGCAAAGCCTGATGGGGCAGGCTTTGCGCTCGACGATATCATGCGGCGGTATCAGCCCGCCGGCAGGATGAAGCCCTGCGGCGGACGGCCGGCGCTGTGCAGCGACCACATGACCTGATAGGCGCGCTCCAGGTTTCGGGTGAAGCGGCGGCTGTCGAACAGCGGCACCGTCATCCGCCCCTCCTCAAGCCGCTTCCGCAAGGCCGCGCGCCGTCCGGGATCGCCGGCGAGCGTCACCGCCATCTCCTCGTATTCGTCCAGCGACCGGGTGACCGTATCGGGCAGGCCGGCCGCGTTCAGCAGGCTGGCCGCCACCCGCGAGGCGAAGGTCCCGCCCAGGCATGTCACCACCGGGCAGCCGGCCCACAGCGCGTCGCTGGTGGTGGTGTGGCCGGTATAGGGCAGGGTGTCGAGAGCCAGGTCGGCCACCCGGTAGCGGGCGATGTGGTCCGGCAGCGGGCGGGGCGGGGCGAAGACCAGCCGGGCCGGATCGACGCCCCGGGCCTCGGCCTCCGCCTTCAGGTTTGCAGCAGCCAGCGGATTGGCCTCGAACAGCCACAGCACCGATCCGGGCACGCGCTTCAGGATGCGCATCCACAGGCCGAACATGGCCGGGCTGATCTTGTAGGCGGTGTTGAAGGCGGCGAAGACGACGCCGTCAGCCGGCAGGCCGCACTCGGCGCGTGACGGCACCCGGTCCGGCAGCGGGCGGTGGCGATCGTTGATCTGGTAGGCGTCGGGCAGGATCGCCAGCCGCTCGACGTAAAAGGGCTGATGCTCCGGCGGGGTGACGAAGCGGTCGCCGATCACGTAATCCATGTGCGGGCAGCCGATGGTGCCTGGATATCCCAGATAGCTGACCTCGATGGGCGCCAGCCGGCGCGACAGCAGGTCGAGCCGGGTTTGCTTCGTGTAGCCCTTCAGGTCGACCATGATGTCGACGCCGTCGTCGGCCATGCGGCGGGCGACGGCGTCGAGCGGCACGCTGCGGATGTCGCGGAAATGGTCGAAGGCCTGGACCAGCCGCTTGCGCATCGGGCTGCCGTCGTCGGGTCCATAGGAATAGGCCAGCACCTCGAACCGTTCGCGGTCGTGCAGCTCGAACAGTTCGGCCGCCAGGAAGGCGGTGGCGTGTTCGTGGAAGTCGGCCGAGACATAGGCGACGCGCAGCCGGCCGTCGCGACGGGGCTCCGGCCGTGCCGGCATCGCCGGCGACGAGGCGCGCTTGATCAGCCGGTCGAAGAACATCCGGGCGGCGCGGTCCTGCTGGGCCGGCGTGGTTTCGATCGACAGGGCGGCCAGCGGGATGACGATGCCGCCGTCATGATCGATGGTGTCCGTCACCATCCGGCAAAGGCGGTCGTAATCGTTCCAGGCGCAGAGCGTCTGCTTGAGATAGAGATTGTAGCACAGCGCCTCGGTCTTGGCCGGGGTCAGCGCCACCGCCCGATCATAGGCCGCGTGCGCCTCGGCAAACCGTCCAAGCTCGCGCAGGACATGGGCGTAGCCCAGCATCGCCTCGCCATGCCCGGGATCGACGACCAGCGCCCGGCGCAAGGCGCGCTCCGCCTCCGCCACGCGATGGCCTTCGCGCAGGGCCACGCCGAGGTTGGCGGCGGCGAGCGCGTCGATCGGCCGCAGCCGGAGGGCGCGGGCGAAGTCGGCCGCCGCCCCGTTGCGGTCGCCCAGGGCCAGCCGGGCGGAGCCGCGGTTGACATAGGCCTCCGGCGACGCCGGGGACAGCAGGACGCAGCGGTCGTGCGCCGCCAACGCCTCGCCCATGCGGCCCAGCGACTGCAGCACGGTGCCGAGATTGCCGTGGCTGTCGGGCAGGTCGGGCCGGACGGAGATCGCCTGCCGCAGGACGGTTTCCGCCTCCTGCGGCCGGTTCTGCAGCATCACCGCCACGCCCAGCAGCTGAAGGACCTCGCCCTGGTTGGGAACGGCGTCCAGGATCGCCCGGCTCAGCCGCTCGGCTTCCGCGGCCCGGCCCGCCCGGAGATGATCCAGCGCCAAGCGTGCCGCATCGGTGATGGTCATGCTTCCCGGAGGCGTGGCGGACGTCGTCCCGGCGCTCATCGCCCGCCCTCCGTGGCGGAGAGTGCCGCCACCTCCGCCGTCACCCTGGCCATCACCTCGGGCCAGTCGTTGGATGTCGCCTGACGGAACAGGCGCATGGTCGGGTACCAGGGGCTGTCGAGCCGGTCGCGCATCCAGCGCCAGTCGGCGAACCATTTCAGCACCACCCAGGTCGGCCGTCCCATGGCACCGGCGAGATGACAGACCGAGGTGTCGCAGGTGATGACCAGATCGAGATTGGCCATCACCGCGGCGGTGTCGAGGAAGGCGTCCGGGCCGGCGTCGAAATCCGCCCCCAGCTCCGTCACCGCCACCCGGTCGCGCAGCCGCTCCAGATGAGCGAGGCCGGAAACCTTCTGCAGGCTGTAGAGCCGGACGCCGGGCAGCCGTCCCATCGCCTCGAAGCATTCCAGGGGGATCGACTTGCCGGTTTCGTTGCCGTGCCAGTTGATGCCGACGCGCAGCCTCGGGCGCCTGCCGCCCTCCAGCCGCTCCAGCCGCTCCGCCCAGCGGGCCGCCGGTTCCGCTTCGGCCCGGATATAGGGAACGCCGCCCGGAACGTTGTCCGGCGTGGTGCCCAACCGATGCATCAGGCTCATCAGCGAGATGTAGTAATCATAGGCCGGCAGCGGCTCGCCGAAGGCGAACAGCCCGTCCAGGTCGGGGGCGGTCGACAGCACGCGCTTCAGCGCCGGCTGGCATTCGTAGAGCACCCGCGCGCCCATCCGCTTCAGCACGCCGGCATAGCGGATGTACTGGAAGGAGTCGCCCAGCCCCTGCTCGAAATGCACCAGCAGGGTCCGGCCCTCCAGCGGCTGGCCCTGCCACAGGACGCCCGGCATGTTGCGCTTGCGCCAAACCCCCTGCTCCAGACGGCCCTCATAGGCGACGGTGCCGTTGGGATAGTCGCCGGCCATCAGCAGGCAGGTGCCGAGATTCTTGCGGTATTCCGGCTTGCCGACGTCGATGGCGAGCGCGCGGCGGTAGTGCAGCGCCGCCTCCGGCGGAAAGCCGAGGCTGAGGCTGACGGCGCCGAGATTGTTGTAGTTGACGGCCACGTCCGGCTCGACGGTAAGCGCGAACCGGTAGGCGGTGCGCGCGCGCTCCGCGTCGCCGGTGAACATGAACAGGTTGCCGAGGGTCAGCAGCGCGCCCGGATGATCCGGCTTCAGGCGCGCAAGCTCCCGGAAGGCGATCAGCGCATGCTCGTAGTTGTGCTGGTCCAGCAGGATGCCGCCCAGCGCGTTCAGCGCGTCCGGATAGGCGGGGCGCAGGCGCAGCGCCTGGCGCAGCGGCTCCATCGCCTCGGCCGGCCGGCCGGCGGCATGCAGGCAAAGGCCGAGGTTGCCGTGCAGGTTGGCGACGCCGGGATGCTCTTCAGCCAGCCGGCGGAAGGCCTCGGCCGCCTCGTCGAAGCGGCCGGCCTGGAACAGGGCGGCGCCGCGGTTGAAGGCCTCGATGAAGGCCGGTGAGAACTCGGAAATGGCAACCCCCAACGCTTCGGCCCCAACAAGGCCCCACCATGCGGATGGACCCGCCGCACGGAACCGCGGCTTCTTACCCCAAGAGCCCGGCCGGCGGCAATAAAGGGCTGCCCTTTCCGGGTCCGGAGCCCTATGCCAGCGGCTTCCTGCCGATGGCCGCCCAGGAGATCTCGTTGACCCAGGCGAGCCGCACGTCCTCAAGGCCGGCGCCCTTCATCAGCGCCTCCACCTCGTCGCGGCGCCAGTAGTTGGCGATCTTCGGCAGCATCTGGTCGAAGACGATGGAGCGCAGATGCGCGAAGTCGAAGCGGCGGATCAGACGGAAATATTCCAGCCGGTCCAGCCCCAGCCGAAGCGCCAGCCACAGAACGGCGGTAGGCGGCAGGGACAGCGCATGGACCAGCCCGATCGGCAGGCGGCTGAACAGCGCCTTGCGCAGCGGATCGGCGAAGCGGACGATCCAACCGTTGTTCTCGCGGCCATAGACCCAGATCATCACCCGCCCGCCCGGCTTGACCGCGCGCACCATGTTGGCGAGCGCCGTTTCCGGGTGGGCCAGATGGTGGATGACGCCGATGGAGAAGGCGAGGTCGAAGCGCTCCACCTCGTTCAGCTCATAGGCGCTCTGGCGGCGCACCTCCATCGCCGGGTGCGGCGCCAGCGTGGCGCGGGCCGAGGCCAGGCTGCGCTCGTCGATGTCGATGGCCAGCCCGCCGGCCGCCCCGTAGCTCATCGGCCAGTGGCTGTTGCGCCCCATGCCGCAGCCGACGTCGACGAAGCTCAGGCCGCGCCAGTCCTCCGGCTTCAGGAAGGGCGTCCAGCGGCGGAACTGCTCCTCGTAGATGTCCTTCAGTTCGGCATAACGGCCCCACTCGTAGCCGAAACGGTCGGCCGACCCGCTGTGCACCGCGGAGGCGGTGTCGGGAGCGGCGGAAGGGGGCGGCGCTTCGCTCATCACGGCGGTCCGGTGTTGTGGGTGGGGCAGGGTGGTGGACGGTATGGCGGCTATCGGTAGAAGCCGGGGGGCGGGCTTGTCAAGCCGGGCCGCCCGTTTCCCCGTGCCCTCTCCCCCTGCTCTCCACGCTCGAACGCCGCTATCCGCTTGTCGCCATACGGTTGTTGTCGCCATATGGTTGTTTATGCCAAACATGGGCGCCGTCGATGCGGACGGCATATGTGGCAACCTCGGAAGACATGATCGCGATACTGGCGCACCGCGGGTTCTGGTCGGAACCAGCCAAAAAGAACAGCCGGGAGGCGCTCGAGCGGGCATTCCGCGAGGGCTTCGGCATCGAGACCGACATCCGCGACCGGAACGGCGCGCTGGTCGTCAGCCATGATCCCCCCCATGATCCCCCCCATGATCCTCCGGGCGGCGACGGTCTGATGACCTTCGACGAACTGCTGGAGCTGTACGGGCGCCATGCACCCCAGGCTGGCGGCCGGGCGGGAACGCTGGCGCTCAACATCAAGGCCGACGGACTTCAGGGGCCGCTGCTCGACGCCCTGGCGCGCCAGGGCGTGGACGACTGGTTCGTGTTCGACATGGCGGTGCCCGACGGCATCCTCTATCTGCGCCGCGGCGCCGTCGCCTACACCCGGCAGAGCGAGTATGAGCGGGAGCCGTCCTTCTACGAGCGGGCCGCCGGCGTCTGGCTCGACGCCTTCGAGAGCGACTGGATCGACGCCGCCGCGATCGAGCGGCATTTGGCCGCGGGCAAGCGCGTCGCCCTCGTCTCGCCCGAACTGCACGGACGCCCCCATGCCGCCGCATGGGAAAGCTGGAAGGCCGTCGCGACCCGGGCCGCTCCCGGCATGCTTGCCCTCTGCACCGATTTCCCCGACAAGGCGCGCGAGTTCTTCGATGCTCCCTGAAACGACTTCGTCGATAACGCCTGCCGGAACATCCGCCGGGATGCCGGCCCCTGCCCGGATCAAGGCCGTCCTCTACGACATGGACGGCGTCCTGATCGATGCCAAGGACTGGCATTACGAGGCGCTGAACGAGGCGCTCGCCCTGTTCGGCATGGAGATCAAGCGCGACGAGCATCTGGCGCTCTATGACGGGCTGCCGACCCGCCGCAAGCTGGAGATGCTGAGCGCCAGCCGCCAGCTCCCGGTCCGGCTGCACGGCTTCATCAACGAGATGAAGCAGCGCCGCACCATCGAGCTGGCCTATTCGCGCTGCCGCCCCTTCTTCCCCCACCAGTACGCGCTGTCCCGCCTCCAGGCGGAAGGATACCGGCAGGCCGCCTGCTCCAACTCCATCCGCAACACGGTGGCGGTGATGCTCGGACAGGCGGCCCTGCTGCCCTATTTCGAGTTCTACCTGTCCAACGAGGACGTGGCGCAGGCCAAGCCGCACCCGGAGATCTACCTGACGGCGATGCAGCGGCTCGGGCTGTCGCCGCAGGAATGCCTGATCGTCGAGGACAACGAGCATGGCATCCGCGCGGCCAAGGCCAGCGGCGCCCATGTGATGGAGGTCGGGGACGTGTACGACGTCACCTACGACCGAATCCGCCGGCACATCGCCCGCGCCCAGGGAGAGACGCCGTGAACATCCTGATCCCGCTGGCGGCCCCCGACCGCTATTTCTCCACCGACGACTTCCATTTCCCCAAGCCGCTGGTCGAGATCGACGGGCGGCCGATGATCGAACAGGTGGTGGAGCCCCTGCGCGGCTGGTTCCCGGACGCCCGCTTCATCTTCATCGTCAAGGAAGAGGACTGCCGCCGCTTCAACCTGAATGACGTCCTGCGCCAGATCGCCGGCCCGGAGGCGGTGGTCATTCCGCTCCGCGCCCTGACCAGGGGGGCGGTCTGCTCCTGCCTGATGGCGATCGAGCACATCGAGACCGACGAGGAGCTGATCGTCACCAACGGCGACCAGGTGATCGAGGCCGACGTCGCCGCGGTGGTCGAGCGCTTCCGGCGACGGCGGCTGGACGCGGCGGTGATCACCTTCGATTCCGTCCATCCCCGCTATTCCTACATCCGCACCGGCGACGACGGGCTGGTGGTGGAGGCGGCGGAAAAGCGCGTCATCAGCCGCCATGCCATCGCCGGATTCTACTACTTTGCCGCCGGCCGGCTATTCGTCGAGGCGGCGATGGACACGATCCGCCACGACGTGCAGATCGACGGCGCCTTCTACATCGCCCCCACCCTGAACGAGCTGGTGCTGACCGGCCGCCGGGTCGGCCATTGCCCGGTCTCCGCCGACCGCTACCACAGCTTCTACGCGCCGACGCTGATCCCGCAGTACGAGCGGTTGCTGCAGGGCCGCCGCCTCGCCGGCACCGCAGATGGGCCGAAGCGGCTCAACGTGCTGATCCCGATGGCCGGCCGCGGCAGCCGCTTCGCCCGTGTCGGCTATGCCAAGCCCAAACCCTTCATCGACGTCGCCGGCCGCACCATGATCGAGCGGGTGCTCGACAATCTGGCGATCCCCGGCGCCCGCTACATCCTGATGGGCCGGCGCGAGCATTTCGAGGCCGAACCGGATTTGGCCGCCCAGTTGGAGGCGCGCCCGGACGTGGTGCTGTGCCCGGTCGATCTGGAGACGGAGGGCACCGCCTGCACCGTCCTGCTCGCCCGCGGACTGATCGACGGCGAGGAGCCGCTGCTGATCGCCAACTGCGACCAGCTGGTCGAATTCGACTGCCGCTCCTACATCGACGATGCCGTGCGCCGCGGGTTGGACGGCTCCATCCTGGTGTTCCGCGACCGGGACCGCGACCCGAAATGGTCGTTCGCCCGGCTGGGAGAGGACGGGCTGGTCCGCGAGGTGCGGGAAAAGGTCGCGATCTCCGATCTGGCGACGGTGGGCATCTACCATTTCCGCACCGGCCGGATCTTCATCGACGCCGCCGTCGACATGATCGCCCGCAACGACCGGACCAACGGCGAGTTCTACACATGCCCGGTCTACAACTACGCCATCGCCGCCGGGGCGCGGATCGGCGTCTTCGAGATCCCCGCCGGCGCGATGCACGGCCTCGGCACGCCGGAGGATCTCGAGCGTTATCTGGCCCGCGGAACCGGCGCGGATGAGGCCAAGGATGGAGCTGGCCCCCCGTGAACGCGATCATCCCGCTGGCCGGGCCGGACTTCATCCATCCCCGCTTCGGCATCCGCCCGCTGGTCGAGGTGGAGGGCGAGCCGCTGGTCCGCCGGGCGATCACCGGCCGCCCCTGGTGGCGCGACGGAACGCTCGGCCCAGCCGATCTGGTGTTCGTCCTGCGCGACGTGCCGGAGGCGCGGACCGTGCAGGGCTTCCTGCGGGACTGGTTTCCCGGCTCGCGCGCCGTGCGCCTGTCCGACCTGACCGGCGGCGCCCTGCTGTCGGCCCTGGCCGGAACGGCCCTGCTGGCCCGCCCGTCGGCGCCGGTCTGCGTCGATCTGGTGGACATCCTCTATGACGGCCCGGCGATGGCCGGCCTGTTCGCCGATCCGGCGGTCGGCGGCGTCCTGCCCTGCTTCCAGTCGGACGATCCCTGCTACAGCTATGCCGAGATCGCCGCCGATGGGTCGGTGGTCCGCACGATGGAGAAACGGGTGATCTCCTCCCACGCCTCGGCCGGCACCTATCTGTTCCGCGACGCCGCCCTGTTCCTGCGCGCCGCCGCCCATTCGCTGGAGCATGCCGACAGGCTAGCCCACAAAGGGGCGCTGTTCCTCTGCCCGGCGATGAACGGCGTGATCGCCGAGGGGCTGCGGGTGCTGCCGGTTCCGGTCGGCAATGTCCGTCCGGTCAGCAAGAGCTTCGGCGAAGCGGCCGGAAAGGGCGACGCAGCATGATCTCCTCCCGCGACGTCTCTGTGGTGGTGCAGGGCCCCTGGAGTCCGGACCAGACTCCGCAGGCCCTGGCCAGCGTGCGCGCGCATCTGCCGGGCGCGCAGATCGTCCTGTCGGTGTGGAAGGGAGCCCCCGACTTTCCGGCCCATGCCGTGGACGCCGACACCGTCCTGCTGAACGCGGATCCGGGTGGCGTCGATCTGCGCGGCCTCCTTGATCCGGAGCTCGAGCATCGGACCGCGACCGCCTCGTCCAACTTCAACCGGCAGGCGGATTCCACGCTGGCCGGCTTGCGGCTGGCCGACCGCCCCTATGCGCTGAAGCTGCGCACCGACATGGTGCTGGAGCATGCGGGCTTCCTGGCGTACCCGGAGCTTTTCCGGGGGATCCCGGCGCCGATGCCGGTGTTCGGCGAGCGCATCATCACCACCAACGCCCGCTGTCCGCACCGCTCCTTCGCCATGTTCGTGCAGGATTTCTGCTCCTTCGGCCGGACGGAGGACATGCGGCTGCTGTGGGAGGCCGAGCGCCATCCGACGCGCGAGGCGCTGCTTGCCATGCCGCGGGAGGAGCGGGAGGCCCGGGTGCTGGTGCCGGAACAGCAACTGGTGGTCTCCGCCCTGCGCCGCCGGTACGAGGTGCCGATGCCGAACGCGCTCGCCGGAGGTCCGGCCCTGGCCGAGCTGACCGAACGGGCGGTGGCTGCGAACTTCATCTGCCTCGACGTCCGGCGTTTCGGCGTGCGCACGCTGAAGCCGTCTCTGGAGTGGGTCAACAGCGCGGATGCGATGCGGCTGTCCTGGCTGTGGATGCTGCGGACGAGCTACGAGGAATATCTGTCCTGGTGCCGGTTCCATTGCGGGGAGGCCGTGGACGCGCTGATCGCAGAGTGCGGCGACGGTTACGCCTCCGCGATGGAGGATGCCTCCCTCAAGCGGCGGGTGGTGATCGGCCCCAACGCCCTGGCTTCGCAGCCGCTGTTCGACGAGGCCCTGCGCTGCTGCCTCGCCGGGCGGAACGGCGATGCCCTGAACGGGGCGATCACCCTGCATCGCGCCGGCCTGCGCGACCCGGTGCTCAACCAGCTTTTCGAACGGCTGGGATACCGGCCACCGGGATGAACCGCCAGGGGAAGCGCCGGTTCAGGCGGGGGACCGGCCGGCTTCCCCGTCGCACCAGCGGCGCCACATCAGCCGGTAGGCGCTCTCCAGGTTGCGCATGAAGCGCGCCTCGTCGCACAGCGCCGAGGCGCGGACCCGCTCGCGCATGCCCATCCGCAGCCGCATCAGCCGGCCGAGGTCGCCCGCCAGTTCGGCGGCGATGGCGGCATAGCGGTCGGGGGTGGCGGCGACCAGTTCCGGCAGGCCGATGGAAGCCATCAGGCTGGCGCCGACGCGGGCGGCATGCCGTCCCCCGGCCAGCGTGACCAGCGGCGCCCCCATCCACAGCGTGTCGCAGGTGGTGATGGTGCCGTTGTAGGGATGCGGATCCAGCGCGATGTCGATCCGGTTGTAGGCGGCGAGATGGCCCGCCGCATCCTTGATGAAGCCGACGAGGTCGAGCCGGTCCGGGGCGATGCCGGCGGCGGCGAAGCGCGCCCGAATCCCGGCGGCGGTGCCGGGATCGGACAGCGGCCGGTCCTTCAGCAGGAGGCGCGACTCCGGCACCCGCCGCAGCACCTCCGCCCATAGCTGGACCGTCTGGTCGGTGATCTTGGACAGCTTGTTGAAGGAGCCGAAGGTGACATGCCCGGTGGCCCCGGCCGGCAGCGGCACCACCGCCGGCGCATCGGACGGCGGACGGAAGCACAGGAAGGGCGGCGGCAGCCGCACCAGCGTCTCCACCGCATGGCCGTCGGTGGAGCCGACCGGGTCGCTGACCGGATCGACGATGCGGTAGCCGACCGACTGCATGCCCGTGCCGTTGGGATAGCCCAGCCACGTCACCTGCACCGGTGCCGGCCGGCGGGCCAGAATCGGCAGCCGGTTCAGCCCGGAATGGCCGGCGAGGTCGACCAGGATGTCGATGCCGTCGGCGCGGATCAGGTCGGCGAGGCCGTCGTCGTCCAGATGGCCTACCGTACGCCAGCCGTCGGCCTGCGCCTTGAAGCGGGCGGTGTAGGCGTCGGCATGGGTGTCCGGCAGGATCGAATAGCAGACGATCTCGAAGCGTTTGCGGTCGGCGGCCTCGAACAGCGGGGTGAGGAAATACGCCCCCAGATGCTCGCGGAACTCGACCGACAGATAGCCGATGCGCAGCCGCCTCTCCGGATCGGGGCGGTTGGCATGCGCCGCCGGTGCCGCGGCCGGCTTGCCGAAGCGCTCGTCGAAGCGGCGGTGCTCGGCCAGCAGCCGGTCGCCGGAAAGCTCCAGGTAGTTCAGGCAGAGCAGCAGTTGGCTGGCGATGCGCGGGTCGCCGGGAGCCAGCCTTTCGGCCCGGCCGAAGCACAGGGCGGCGGCGGCGGCCTCGCCGCGCATCTGCCGGACCACGCCCAGGTTGAACCACAGATTGGCTTCCTGGTTCGGGTCGGCCTGGATCGCCCGGCTCCACAGCCGCACCGTCTCGTCCAGCCGGCTTTCGCCATAGGCATCGCCGCCCAGCCCGACCCAGGGCTTGGCGTAATCCGGCCTGAGGACCAGGGAGCGGCGCAACGCCTCCCTCGCTTCCAGCGGCCGGCCGAGTTCGGCCAGGACGAAGCCCAGATTGTTCCACAGGTCGGCCGCCATACCGTTCCCGGCCAGCAGCTCGCGGTAGAGCGACGCGGCCTCCTCCAGCCGTCCACCCCCGAAGGCGTCGAGCGCCCTGCGCTTCAACGCTTCATTCGAGGACGGCGGAGCGGAGGATGCGGCGGTGGAGGAGAGGGGAACGGAAGACGGGGGGGCGGGCAGGGACATCAGGCCAGTCGGGCTTCGACCTGTTCGCACAGATAATGGTACAGGCAGATATGGACCTGCTGGATCAGCGGGGTGGAGCGCGAGGGCACGTCGAGCAGGATGTCGCTCGCGGCCGCCATCTTGCCGCCGCCCTCGCCGGTCAGCGCGATGGTGGTCATGCCCAGGCTCTTCGCCACTTCGAAGGCGGCGACGACGTTGCGCGAATTGCCGCTGGTCGAGATACCCAGGATCACGCCGCCCGGCTCGCCATAGGCCTCGGTCTGGCGGGAAAAGACGGTGTCGTAGGAGTAGTCGTTGCTCCAGGCGGTCAGCACCGCCGGGTTGGAGCTGAGGCAGATCGCCTTCAGCCCGCGGCGCTCCTTCAGGAAGCGGCCGACCAGTTCGCCCGTGATGTGCTGGGCATCGGATGCCGAGCCGCCGTTGCCGCAGACCAGCAGCGCCTTGTTGGCGCCGAGCGCGGCGGTGACGGCGGCGATCGCCGCTTCCACCCGGGCGGGGTCCAGGCTGTCCATGGTGCGCCGCAGGACATCGATGGCGGCGGTGAGGCAGCCGTGCAGGGCGGCGGCGGAGTCCTGGGAAGCCATGGGCGGAACACCTTTGCGCTGAGGCGGACGATATGGAGCGGGCAGGAGGAGCGCCGGAGGCGGAGACGGCCTGGACGGCCTCCATCCCGCTGCGCAGTGCATCCTACGGATCACCGTTCCCTGTCAACCGGGCGCCACGCAATGACCGCTTTGCCGCCCCGCCCGGAACGCCTATTTTCCATCCCATGCCCCGGCGGCGGGGCGGAAATGCCAAGGGTGGCCAATGACGACGCGGACGGTCCGGCTGGGTCCCCTCAGCGTGAAGATGTATTGCGCGATCGGCATGATCGCGGTGTCCTGGGCCCAGCTTGAGGACATGGTTTCGCTGTGCATCTCGCGCCTTCTCGGCACGGACCATACCGATTTTCTTCCCATCGCTTCCAACATGCAGGTCAAGGCCCGCTTCGACGCGCTGAAGGCCATCGCCAACCTGCGCCTGCCCGCCGACGAGGCGAAGGCACTGGTCGCCCTTTGCGACGAGGCGCTGGAGCTGGGGCGGGAGCGCAACAAGATCCTGCACGGCTCCTGGATCCAGGGGGAAACCGATGACGTTGCCATCCGCCTGAACTACCGCGCCCACGGCCGCATCTCCGCCAACGCTCCGGTCATCTCCGCCCGCGAGATCGCGGAGATCAGCGACCGCATCACCATGCTGACCGAAGGCTTCGCCCAGACCCTGCAGCGGCTGGGCCTGCTCGATCCGAAAAATCCGATGCGCAGTCCGGGGCGCGGCACCGGCGGCGATGGCGGCGGCAAGCCGAGGGACGCGGTCGAGGACTGATACCGCCGAGCGTAAGTTCCGACTTGCGCTCGGCGGTAAGGGCCGCGACTGCGGCCCCGCAGGCCCGTGCCTGCGAAGGCAGGCGGCCGTCGCCCGGCGGGCCTACCGCCAGGGATCGAAGGCTTCCAGGGCGGCGTTGCCGGGGGCGGGGCGCAGCAGCATGCGCGGGGACGGGTTCAGCGCCGCGGCGGTGGCGGCGAAGGAACCGGTGCTGATCGCCAGGATGTCGGCCCTGGTCAGGACATGGAAGTCCTGCAGATAATCCAGCCCCTCCCAGCGGACCGGGAAATCGTCCTTCGTCACCGGGGAGAAGCGGGCGAATTCCGGCACCACCTTCGGTTCGTCGGTGGCGACGAACAGCACCGGCTCCTCCAGCGTCGGCCACAGCCCGTCCAGCCAGTCGAGATAGAGCGACAGCGGCGTGTAGTCCTGGTTCCACCAGTCGGTCTGGCGGATATGCACGGCGACCAGGGTGCGGCCGCGGCGGCGCAGCATCTCCACCGGCGGCTCCAGGAAGCGGTCCCAGCAGGACCGCGGCGTCAGCCAGGACAGGATGTCGGCCCGCCGCGCCTTCACCATCGCGTCGACGGGCGAGCCGCCCAGGAACAGGTCGCGGTTGCAAAGCGGATCGGCGACCCGCTGCGCGAAGCCGTCGGCGAACTCCTTGCGGCTGCGCAGCCAGCCCTGGAATTCCGGCAGGACCGCCGGATCGAGCCGGGGGTCGTCGAGGTCGAAGAAGGCGTGGCCGACCCAGTCGGGGGTCAGGAACTCCATGCCGTAGGTGTCGGCATAGAGGCGGACGGCGACATACTCGTTCACGGTCTGGGCGAAGCGGCCGTAATTGCCGAGCGAGGCCATGCTGAGCCAGGGGCGGTCGCGCCGCGCCTCCCGCCGCCGGTTCCATCGGGCATCCGGCGGCAGCGACCGGTCGAAGCGCATCAGAGAATAGGCGATGTAGGCGGGCGAGTAGTTGTTCTTCAGCTCCGCCGCCCGTTCCAGCAGCGCATAGGCACCGTCCACGTCCCCCTTGGCCCTGCACACCTCGGCAAGTCCGGTCATCGCCTCGGCGTAGTCGGACCGCGCGTCCATGGCGATGCTGAAGGCGAGCTCCGCCCGGTCCAGATCTCCGGACAGCAGCAGGGCCATGCCCAGGTGATGGGCGGTGTCGGGGGAGGTCTGGTTCAGGCGCAGCGCGAGGCTCAGGATCGGCACCGCCGCCTCGGGGTTCCGGGCCTTGTAGGCGGAGATGCCCTTGACCAGCAGCGCATCGGTGTTCTCCGGAACAGCCGCCAGGATGCGGTCGCAGATGGCGGCGCTGATGTCGAGCCACCCGGAATTGCAGTAATCGAGCGCCTGCCGCACGGCGTCGGGCAGCGGCAACTGCTGTCCGGCTATGGTTTCGATCTGGATGGACATGACGGTTCCGAAGGCTTCTGCCAATGAGGTAACCCGCACGGGGCGGATCTCACTTGCACCCTTGTCCGCGAGGGGTCAAGTTGCCTCGTTGCAAAGCTTCAAGATTTCACCGATCTTCCCGCCCCGATCCAAGCCCCGGACTTGGCGGGCCGCTTCGCCAGCACCCGTTCCGCCTCAGGATGCCAGCTTCCGACATGACCTCGATCCAAGACATCCTGCAGAAGGCCGTCGGCCTGCATCATGGCGCCGACGCCGGCCGTGCGGCGGCGCTTTACCGGCATGTCCTGGCGCTCGACCCGGCCCAGCCGGATGCCTTGCACCTGCTCGGCCTGCTGGTTCGCCGGAACGGCAGGACGGCGGACGGAGCGGCGCTGATGGCGCGCGCGCTGCTGCTGGAGCCGATGCATGCGGGGGCGCTTCTCAACCGCGCCATCACCCTGCAGCAGCTCGGGAAGCTCGACGAGGCCGCGGCGCATTTCCGGCGCAATCTGGAGCTGGAGCCGGCCTCCGACATCTCCCTGCCGCGTCTGGCCAGCGAAGCGCTCGCCTGCGGACGGCTGGCCGAGGCGGGGCGACTTCTCCGCCGCTCGGCCGCCCTGGGCGCGGGCGGCGGCCCGGCCGACCGGCAGCGCCGTGCGCTGGAGCGCCGGGCCATCGCCCGCGCCCTGCGCGAGGATGCGGAGGATCGGACCCTGCCGCCTGGGCTGGTGGTGCGCGGGGTGTTCCGCGACAGCAGCGGCTATGCCTTTGCCGTCCGCCGCTTCGTCCGGGGGCTGGTGGAGGCGGGAATCCGGGTCCGGCTGGTCGACCTGAACTATGCCGACACCGACAACCTTCCCGACGACCAGCTCGATCCGCTGCTGCGCACGCTCGACCGGCCGGTGCGGGCCAAGGCGGTGCTGACCATCACCACCCCGCCGGCCGTCGAGGTCGTTCCCGGCCTGAAGACCATCAATTACACCATGTTCGAGGCTCTCGACATTCCGCCCCTGTGGGCGGCGCAGAGCCGGCGCCACGACCATGTCATCGTCGCCACCGCTTCCTCGCGCGAGGCGTGGCTGCGCGCCGGCCATCCGCCGGACCGCGTCCATGTCAGCCCCGCCGGCGTCGACGCCGTGGAGGCCGGCCGCATCCCTCCGGCGGCCATCGTCGACAGCGCGGGCCGCCGTCTGTCCGATTACCGGGTGCGCGTGCTGAACGTCTCCGACTTCAACGACCGCAAGAACCTGGACGGGGTGCTGCGGGTCTGGCTGGGCGCGACGCGGGCGGAGGATTCCGCGGCCCTGCTGCTGAAGATAGGCAAGGGCAGCGGGGTTTCCGGCGGCATGCGCGACCTGCTGACGCGGGTGTCGGCGCAGGTCGGCCGGACGCTCGCCCAGGCGGCGCCGGTCTTCCTGGTGGAAGGCAAGCTGTCCGATGCGGACATGATGGGGCTTCATACAGCCTCCACCCATTACTGGAGCATGTCGCACGGCGAGGGCTGGGACCTGCCGATGGCGCAGGCCGGCGCCATGGGCCTGACCCTGCTGGCTCCCGACCACAGCGCCTACAACGCTTATCTCGACGGCCGGGTGGCGCACATGATCCCCAGCCCCATCACGCCCGGGATCACCGCCTATGCCGGCCAGGACTGGTGGAGCCCCGACGAGGACGAGGCCGCCCGGCTGCTGCGTAAGGTAATCGACGATCCGGACGGCACCCGCCGCTCGGCGCAGTCCCATCTGCTTGAACATTTCAGCTGGCAGGCCGCCACCCGCCGCCTGATCGACCTTCTAAGGGAGTTGGACGCGCTGTGACCGGTCCCATCATGTCCGCCGCGAGCCTGTCCGATCCCGTCACGCTCTTCTGCTGCCTGGCCCCGCCCGATTACTACCGCCGGCCGCTGTTCTCCGGCCGCGAGGTGTTCTGCGGCCCGGACTGCCCGACGGTGGAGACGGGCGACGGCTTCTCCTCGCTCAACACGCCGCACGGCGAGTATGATCTGGCGGCCGTCGTCGCCCGGCTGCCGGCGCACCAGCGCCCGGAACTGATCGTGGTGAAGGCCGACGCCACTCGGCGCAACCTTCCGCGCGGGTTGGAGCGGCTGCCGGGCACCAAGGTGCTTCTGGTCGGCGACACCCATCATTTCGCGTCTCCCCTGCGCACCCTGTTGTCCTACGGCTCGATGGAGAGCTTCGACGCGGTGATGCTCGACCACACCCGCCAGCATGCCCACGCCTTCCTGGAGGCGGGGTTCGACCGGGTCTATTGGGTGCCGGCGGTCGATTATGCGCTGCGCCGTCGCGACATTCCGGCGGAACCCGCGGCGGAATTCCGCTTCGACCTCAGCTTCGTCGGGCAGATAGGGGCCTTCCATCCCTGGCGGCGCCATGTGCTGGGCCGGCTGATCGCGGCGGGGTTGCCGTTGCAGGGCATGCGGGCCGAGCCGGAGAAGGCGGCCGACATCTATGCCGCCTCGCGCGTCACGCTGAACTGTTCGCTGAACGGTGACCTCAACCTTCGCGTCTTCGAGGCGCTGGGGGCCGGCGGCTTCCTGCTCACCGATGCGTTGTCGCCGGATGCCGGGCTGGAGCGCTGCTTTACCTCCGGCCGCCATCTCGTGACATACCGTTCGCCGGAGGAGTTGGTGGAGCTGGCGCGCCATTACCTCGACCACCCGGACGAGGCGATGGCGATCAGACGGGCCGGGCAGGCGCATCTGCTGGAATTCCACAGCCCGCAGGTCAAGCGCGCCCAGTTCTTCGCCGCCGTGTTCGACGACCGCGTCGATCCGGCGCTGGAGTTGCGCTCCGAACGGCGCGGTCTGAGGGCGCTGCCGGCCCAGGGCACGGGGTTCCGCCGCCGCCTCGCCGCCTATGAGGCGCTTCAGCTTCTGCACCTGACGGCGTCGCGGCTGACCGTGCATACCGGTGAAGGGCAGAGCGGGAGTGGGGATGGCGGGAGTGGGGACTGCTTCGCCGCCGATCTGCGCGCCATGGCCCGCGACCTGCCGCGCGTGGTCTTCGCCGCTCCGGCCGCCAGGCCCGAACCGCTTCCCCTGCCGCTGCCGCCGTCCCCCGACCGGGTGCGGGACGAGGCGGTGACGCTGCTGCCCTGGCCCGACAAAGTGGAGATCGACCGCCGGATGGCCCTGCTGCCCGGCGCCTCCGTCCTCTGCCCCACCTTGTCGTCGCGCGACCATGCCGCTGCCGCGGCCCATCTTGCCGACTGGGGGTTCGTGCCGACCGAACGCGGGGGCATCCTGTTCCAATGCGCCGATCCCCTGCGCCATGCCGCCCGCTCGCTGTCCGATCCGACCCTCGCGGCAGGGCTGACGCCGGAGCTGAAGCGCGCGCGCCTCGCCGCGCTGGAGCCGATGCTGCGGAGCGCCGACCAGTCGATGGGGGTTGCCCAGCTTGCCAACCGGTTGGGCGATGCTGCCCTGACTGAACGGTTCCTGCTTCGCTGCGCCGCGCTGGATCGCCAGCAGCCGGCCGCGCTCGCCGGGCTGGCCCGCCTGTGCGCGGCCGGCGGCCGGCGGGCGGAGGCAGCCATCTATGTGGCCGAAGCCCGGCGGGCCGCCCGGCTTGCCGACCTGCCCGACCCCGCTCCCGATCTGGGCGCGGATGCGCTCTCCGACGCTGCCGACCATCCGGCGCTGGAACGCTACCGCGCGCTGTTCCGGCAGGCGACGGTCCCCTCGACCGGGCGGACCCGCCGCATCCTGGTTGTCACCAACCTGTTCCCGCCGCAGGAGTTCGGCGGCTACGGCCGCAAGCTGTGGGAGTTCTCGGCCGGGCTGATCCGCCGAGGCCACGAGGTGAAGGTGCTGACCGCCGACGTGCCCGAGCTGACCCGGCCGGGCATGGCCGGGACCGAGGACATCGAGGCGCATGTCGACCGGTCGCTGACTCTCTACGGCTATTGGAAGGACGGGCGCGCCTTCACCCACGACGATCCGGCCCATTGCGCCACGCTGATCCGCGCCAACATCCGCCGGGTGCTGGAGACCGCCCGCGATTTCCGCGCCGACGTTTGTCTGGTCGGCAACCTCGACATGCTGGCGACCGAGTTCCTCGACCCGCTGACCCGGCAGATGGGCGTGCCGGTGCTGCATTGCCTGGGCAACCAGCATCCCGGCTACGCGCCGGAGGCGGCGCCCCGCTCCCCCCTCTACCGCGCCGGGCCGGCCAGCGGCTGGGTGGCGGAGCGGCTGGCCGCCGGCGGCTACGGCCTGCCCGCCACGGTGATCCATCCCGGCGCCCGCGTCGATTACTTCCACCGGGCGGTGATGCCCTCGACCGACCGGCTGCGCATCGCCTTCGCCAGCCTGTTCGTCAACTACAAGGGGCCGCAGACGCTGGTCAACGCGCTGGGGATCCTGCACCGCGAGGGCATCGACTTCGACTGCACCTTCGCCGGGGAGGCGCCGGACGCCGATCTCGCCGCCCGGTGCCGCGACTATGTCCAGCGCCACGGCATGGCCGGCAAGGTCACGTTCACCGGCTTCCTCGACCGCCGCGGCCTGTCCGGCCTGTTCGCCCGCTGCAACGTGCTGGTCTTCCCCAGCGTCTTCCAGGAGCCCTTCGGCATCTCGCAGGTGGAGGCGATGGCCGCCGGCCTGACCGTGGTCGGCAGCGGCACCGGCGGCAGCGGCGAGGTTCTGCGCGACGGGGTGGACGGCCTTCTGTTCAAGGCGGAGGACCACGAGGCGCTCGCCGCCTGCCTGCGCCGCCTGATTGCCGACCGCGCCGCCTGGCAGCGCATGGCCCTGTCGGGCCGCGACCGCGCCCGCGATTTCACCGTCGCCCGCTCCGTCGTCCGCATCGAGGCGGTGTTCGAGGAGTTGATCGCGCAGAAGGGATAAACATGGAGAAGGCTCGTAGCGCCGTGGCCGGTGAGAAAAATAGTCCGGGTTGCCCACCCCTTTCGATTGGGGAATGAAAGGCTGTAGAGTGGCCGGGCCGCAGCCCGCGGCGCGGCTTCTCCCTCCCGGCCATGACGACCACCATCTCCGACCTGTCCGACGACTTGGCCGCCGCGATGCGCGCCTGTTCCTGTCTGCTGTGCAGCGCCGCCGCCTGGAGCGCCGCGCCCATCGCCGCAGGGATTGCCGCAGGGATTGCCGCGGGGCAGGCCCCGCAGGGAAGCCAGCCGCAGGGCAGCCTCACCGGCACCATTTCGACCCTGCTGGCGCCGGGGACGCCGCGCTGGGGCGGCGGTGCGGTCGGCAGCGGTGCGACGGTCAGCTACAGCTTCATGGAGCAGGCGCCGCCCTACGCCTCCACATCGGACGGGACCGGCTTCGCGCCGCTGTCCGCCGCTCAGCGCGACGCGGCGCGGCAGGCCTTCGCCGCCTGGAGCGCCGTCGCCAACATCTTCTTCGTCGAAACCTCCGACAGCGCCAATGGCGGGCAGGGCGGGTCGATCCGCATCGGCACCAACCGGCAAGGCTCCAGCGCCGCCTACGCCTATTATCCGACCGGGTCGCTCCATGACGGCGGCGGCGACATCTACCTTTCCAACAGCGCCGCGACCAACGCCAGCCCGACGCAGGGCAGCTACGGCTACCTGACCATCCTGCACGAGATCGGCCACGCCATCGGGCTGAAGCACCCCGGCAACTACAACGCCACCGGCGGCGGGGGCGAGCCGCCCTACCTGCCCGCGACCGAGGACAGCAACCGCTACACGATCATGTCCTACAGCCGGAACCCCAGCCTGGGCCTGAACGGGCTGCCGACGGGGCCGGCGCTGTACGACATCGCGGCGGTCCAATACCTGTACGGCGCCAACACCGCCACCCGCATCGGCGACGACCGCTATGTCTTCGCCAGCAACACCGTCGCGGTCAGCCAGACCATCTGGGATGCCGGCGGCACCGACACCATCGACGCGAGCGGGCAGGCGTCGGCCGTCACCATCGACCTGACGCCGGGCGCCTTCAGCTCCATCGGTCCCAACGGGTCGGGCGGGCTGGCGGTCGGCAATGTGGCGATCGCCGCCGGCGTCACCATCGAGAACGCCATCGGCGGCGGCGGCAGCGACATCCTGATCGGCAACACCGCCAACAACCTGCTGGCCGGCGGGGCGGGGGACGACACGCTGACCGGCGGGGCGGGGGACGACACGCTGCAGGGCGGCGGCGGCACCGATACCGCGGTCTACAACGGCAGCCGCTCCTCCTACACCGTCACCGTCACCGCCGACGGCGCCACCATCTCCGGCGGCGGGGAGGGCACCGACACGCTGACCGACGTCGAATACGCCCTGTTCGCCGACACCCGCATCAGCCTGATGCCTCCCGCGCTCACCGTCCGGGCCGGCCGGGTTGCCATCGGTTCCTCGATCCCCCTCGCCAGCCTGATCACGGCGGCCGATCCGGCCGGCGGCCTCGTCACCCAATATGAGCTGGTCGACAACACCAACGGCGCCGGCGCCATCATGGTCGGCGGAACGGCCCAGGCGACCGGCGCCGTGGTCTCGCTGACCGCGGCCGCCTTTGCCGGCATCACCTTCGCCGCCTCCAGCCTGACCAGCCTCGACGAGCTGTCGGTGCGCGCCTACAACGGCGTCGCGTGGAGCCGCTGGATCGGCTTCACCATCGCCTCGCGCCCGGCCAACCGGCCGCCCACCGTCCAGGGGGACAAGACCCTGACCGCCCTGGAAGGCGGGCCGGCCATCGCGCTCGGCATCGACCGGCCGAGCGATCCCGACGAGGGCGACGGCATGACGGTGACGCTGGCCCGGCTGCCGGCCGCCGGCACGCTCCGTCTGGCCAACGGCGCCGCCGTCACCGCCGGGATGACGCTCGGCACGGCCGATCTCGCCGGCCTGACCTATCAGGCCCCGGCCGGCACCCCGGCATCGCCCGGCTCCTTCGCCTACACCGTCACCGACAGCCAGGGCGCCGTCAGCGGGCAGACCGTGACCTTGCGGGTGACCCCGCTGGCCGAGACGATGGCCGGCTTCGACCCGCTGTCCTATCTCGCCTCCAACCCCGATCTGGCCGCCGCCTTCGGCACCGACGCGACCGCGGCGCGCGAGCATTACCTGCGCTTCGGCCTGGCGGAGGGGCGGGCGCCCCGGTCCTTCGATCCTCTCTCCTACCTCGCCGCCAATCCGGATCTGGTGGCGGCCTTCGGCATCGACCCCGCGGCGGCGAGCCGGCATTATCTGGCGCTGGGCCGGCGGGAAGGGCGGTCGGTCGGAAGCTTCGACCCGCTGGCCTATCTGGCCGCCAATCCCGACCTTGCCGCCGTCTTCGGCACCGACACCACGGCCGCCACCCGCCATTACCTGTCCAACGGCCTGCGGGAGGGGCGCGGCATCCGCTTCGACGCCTTCGGCTATCTGGTCTCGAACCCGGATCTGACGGCGGCCTTCGGTCTGGACCCGGCGGCGGCGGCCCGCCATTACGTGACCGCCGGCCGGCTGGAGGGGCGCGGCATCACCTTCGACAGCCTGGGCTATCTGGCCGCCAACCCCGACCTTGCCGCCGCCTTCGGCACCGACACCGCCCTTGCGGCCGGCCATTACCTGTCCAACGGCCGGCGGGAGGGGCGCGGCACCAGCTTCGACGCTCTCTCCTATCTGGCGGCGAACCGCGATCTCGCCGCCGCCTTCGGCAACGACCCCGTGCGGGCGCAGGAGCATTACATCCGCTACGGCCGGTTGGAGAACCGCGCCATCAGCTTCAACGCCCACGACCATCTTCTGGCCAATCCGGATCTGCTGAGCGTCTTCTCGGGCAGCGAGCGGCAGGTGAAGCTCTATGTCGTGCTCTACGGCAACACGCCGCGGCGCGACGCCGCCGGCTTCGACGCGCTGAGCTATCTGGCCGCCAACCCGGATCTGGCGGCAACCTTCGGCACCGACACTGCCGCCGCCACCGCCCATTACCAGTCCAGCGGACAGGCGGACGGGCGCCCGACCTGGTTCAACGCGCTTGCCTATCTGATGGCCAACCCGGACCTGAGCGCCGCCTTCGGCAGCGACCAGCAGCAGGCGCTGGTCCATTTCATCACCTACGGCCGCAACGAGCCGCGCCCCAACCCGATCGGTTACGTCCGCCCGCAACCGGCCGGCTTCGCCGTGGCCGGCGACGGGCTGCTGGCGGTGGGGGTGGGGTGATCCCATCCGCCTGCCGTCCGGTCAGAAGCCCGTCTCGCGGATCAGCACCGACGCGGCGATGCGCCAGAAGCGTTCAGCGATGCTGCGGGCCTCACCCGCCACGCGGACGATGCCGCGGGTCACGCGCTCCGGCCCTTCCTGCGCGTTGCCGGCAGCGGCCGGACCGATGTTCGCCGGCTCGACATCCAGGGTGATGCGGTAGACCGCTTCCACCGGGGCGAGCGCGCTGCGGCCGGCACCGCCATGCGGCTGGTTCGGCTGCGGTCCCGCCTGCCCCTCCACCGCCACCGGGCCGCCATTGACCGAGGCGAGCGCCGGCACGTCCAGGACCGAGACGGCGACCGGATCGACCGCGCGCACCTTGGCGGCAAGCCGGGGGGCCAGCGGATCGTCCGGGTGGAACTCCGCCCCGGCGCCCGGGCTCAGCCGGTCGAAATCGCCCTCGCCGACATAGCCGACCAGCTCGCCGCCGCCGGGCGCCACCACCATCGCCAGCGGCAGCTTCGGCCCGATCCAGCGGCCGGGGGTCAGGGCGTCCTCCATGTCGCGCACGGTGCCCGACAGGGGCGCGCGCACCACCAGCCTTTCGCGGCTGTCGAGAAGACCCTGCCGCTCGGCCAGGGCGGCGGCCAGATCCTCCTCCATCGCCCGCACGCGGTCGAGTTGCTCGCGGCTGGCGGTCAGGCGGGCGATCTGCTCCTGCATCCAGTCGATGCGCAGCTCCGCCTGCCGCAGCTTGCCCTCCAGGTCGGGGGCGGTCAGGCGGAACAGCGGCTCGCCCTCCACCACCCTCTGGCCGCGGGCGACCAGCGTCTCCTCCAGCCGGGCGGGGAAGGGGGCGTAGACGGTGGCGAAGCCGGCCGCCCGCCAGACCACCGGCACCGACACGGTGGTGGTCACCGGCAGCAGGGTCAGCCCGACCGCCGCCGCCAGACCGGCCAGCGTCAGCCCGGTGCGCAGGTTGACCCGGAAGCGGTCGCGCAAGGACCACCAGACCTTCACCTCGTGCAGCAGGGGCCGGGCGATGAACCAGCCGATCTCGATGACGAACAACAGGATCCCCAATACCTTGAAGGCGATGTGGTAGACCAGCAGCGCGATGCCGAGGAACAGCACCAGCCGGTAGACCCAGGTGGCGTAGGAATAGATCAGCAGGATGCGGCGCCGCGCCGCCGGCATCTCCTCCGGCGGGGCCATGCCCAGGCCGAACAGCCATTCCCGCAGCTTCCAGCGCGCCATGGCGAAGCCGCGCTCCTGCAGGTTGGGCACGTCCAGCGCGTCGGACAGCAGGTAATAGCCGTCGAAACGCATGAAGGGGCTGAGGTTGATCGCCAGCGTGGTGATCCAGCTGACCGTCGCCAGGAAATAGGCGGCGCTGCGCAGCGGCCCGTCGGGCAGGAAGCTCCAGGCCAGCGTCGCGAAGACGGCGATCGTCAGCTCGGTCAGCATGCCGGCCGCCCCCACCGCCAGCCGCTGCCGGCGCGAGACCAGCCTCCAGGCATCGGTGGTGTCGGTGTAGAGCACCGGCCACATCACCAGGAAGGCCACTCCCATGGTCGGCACCCGGCAGCCATAGCGCCTGGCGGTGTAGGCATGGCCCAGCTCGTGGCAGATCTTGGTGCCCATCAGCGTGACGCCGTAGAGCGCCAGCCCTTCGGGGGAGAAGAAATGCTGGAAGGTGTGCAGGAAGGCGTCCCACTGCCGCGCCACCAGCAGCCCGGACAGCACCGCGGTCAGCAGCACCAGGACCAGCCAGGCCCGGCTGTAGAAGGGCGCCACCAGCCCCACCGTCGCCGACAGGAAACGGTCGGGCCGCACCAGCGGGATGCGGAAGAACAGGTAGTTGTGGACCAGCCACCAGAACCAGCCGGTCTTCCGCGCCGCCGCCTGCCGCGCCAGGAAGGCGGTGTCGACCGTGACGGTCAGGTTGTTGGCCGCCAGGAACTGGTAGAAGCCCATGACGTCGTCCACCGTCGGCTCGAACAGGCTCTCCTTGGCCACCGCCGTGGCGATGGCGGCCGGATTGGCGTGGTGCCAGTGGGCGATCAACGCGAAGGCCTCCGGTCCGATGCGGAAATAGCGGTTGCGCACCGGGTCGTGGATGGTCCAGCCCGGCGCCCCATCCTGCCCCGCCGGCGCCGGCAGCAGCGCCAGATCGTCGCGCAGGCCCGGCAGCCGCAGGGCGGCCCGCGGGTCGGCGGGGACGGAACCGGCGGCACCGGCTTGGACGCTACCGGCTTGGGCGGCGCGGAGGCCGGCGCCAGGACCGGTAGGGGGCATGAGGGCGATGGACACGGGAGTCCTTGAATGCCTTGGGAGTTGCCTCGAGGCGGAGCCTCAGATGCCCAGCGACTGGCGCAGCAGGGCCAGCGGGCGGCGGAACAGGTAGAGGGCCAGGGGCACGCGGTCGCCCAGGATCTTGGCGGTGCCGCGCAGGCCGATGCGCGGCGGGGTCTCGCCCGGAGTCTCGCCCGGCTCCAGCGCCGCCTTGACCCGGTAGGACAGCACGCCCGAGGCCGACAGGCCGGCCTCGTAGCTGGCATGGGTCAGGCGGGCCCGGAGGGGGTGGAGCGGGTCGACGTTCAGGAACAGCTCCACCCGCGAGCCCGGCTCCAGAACCAGGGCGTCGCCGACCGGCACCATGATGTCGATCTCCGGCGCCTGCGGGTCGGCCAGCGTCAGCACGCGCTCGCCCACCGACAGCGGCTTGCCCAGCCAGTCGTTGACGTCGGTGAAGACGGCGATGCCGGCGCGTTCGGCCTTCACCGTCACCCGGTCCAGCAGGTCGCGGGCGAGCGCCAGCTCGGCCCGGCGCAGCTCGACCTGGGCGCGGAGCTGGGCGACGCGGGCCTTGGTCTGCGGGTCGGCGAAGGCGGCCTGGGAGGCGGTCAGCAGTTCTGCCTCGGCCTGGGTCAGGCCCTTGCGCGCCACTTCGAAGCGGCTGCGCAGGACGGTGGACTCGAAGCTGAACAGCGGCTGTCCGGCCGCCACCGCCTGGTTCGGCTGCACATGGAAGCGTTCGATCACGCCGTCCAGCGGGGCGGCGACGATCACCGGGTTGCTGGTCTGGATCTCGGCCGGGGCCAGGGTCGACATCGGCACCGGGATGGCAAGTGCGCCGGCGACCGCCAGCAGGACCAGCAGGGGCAGCAGGACGCGGCGCAGCCCGCGCCGCTTGGCGCGCTTGCCCGACAGCGCCCACCAGGCATGGCCGTAGCCCTCCGCCAGATGGCTCAGCAGCAGGATCTCGCCGTCGGTCCAGGGCTCGTCGCGGCCCAGCCACAGGCCGGCCAGGGGCGGGGCGGCCTTGTCACGGCCTTCCGCCGGGGCGCCGGGCGGGGTCTCGCGCTGGGGCTCCGGCTTGCGCAGCGGGCACCACAGAACCTGTGCCGGCCCCCATTCGCCCCAGGCGCCGCGGACCTCGGCGGGCAGGGCGGCGGGATCGACGACATGGACGGTGCCGGCCTGCGCCCCGGCGGCGACGGCGCGCACCGCCTGCTCCAGCCATTGGGCGAAGGGGGCGTTGGCTTCCAGCACCGCGATGTTGGACACCGCCTCCAGCGTCGGCCGGCCCCGCTCCGCCAGGGTCAGGAAGGCGGCCTGCCGGTAGGCGATCAGCCGGCGGGTCTGGTTGACCATGTGATAGCGCAGCTCCGGCGCCGTCGCCTGCCGCCACGCCTGCCGCTGCAGCTCCAGCAGCATCAGCAGGCCGTTGACCGGCTGCGCCGCCTGGGGCGCCGCCTGGGGCGGGGTCTGGGCCATCACGGCGCTCATGGCTTCGCGGTTCCGGGTTTGGGGGTTCCCTGGGGAGTGCCCTGGGGAGTGCCCTGGGGAGTGCCCTGGTTCCCGGCCGGCAGCGCCGACAGCGCCGGTTCGGGGAAGATGGCGGTGCCGCTCATGCCGGCGACAAGCCCCTGGGATGGAGCGTCGCCGGTCAGCTTCGCCGTCACCTTCACCGACTGGCTGGCCGGATCGACCTTGGCGCCGGGCAGCACCACCTCGCCCGGCAGGGTGACCCCGGTCTCGTCGACCCGCAGGTCGAAGCGCTGCCCCGGCTTCAGCCACACCAGCCAGGACGAGGGGACGATCAGCTCCACCTTCAGGTCGCGGTCGGACAGGATCTCCAGCAGCGGCGCGCCGGCGGCGACCGACTCATGCTCCTGGATCCGGCGTTCGACCGCGCGGCCGTCGAAAGGCGCCTTGATCTCGCAGCGCCGTGCCTGCACCTCCGCCTTGCGGACGTCGGCGCGGGCGACCTGGGCCTTCGCCTCGGCCAGCTGCACCTCCGCCTCGCCGATGGAGCGCAGGCTGTTCAGGCGCCGGTTGACCCGCGCCGTCACGTCCGCGGCGTTCAGCTGGGCGCGGGCGGCGTCCAGCTCCGCCTGATAGCTGGCGCAGTCGAAGGCGACCAGCAGCTCGCCGGCCTTGAAGCTCTGGCCGGCATCGACGCTCATGCGGGCGATGCGGCCGGGGATCTCGGAGGACAGGACCGCATGCCGCCGGGCCTCGATCAGGGCGCGGACCTGCCCCTGCGAGGCGTCCTGTGCCAAGGCCGGGGCGGAGGCGAGCCCCCCGCCCAGCAGAACGGCCACGAGTGCGAAAGCTTGTGCGAAAGCTTGTGCGGCGGCTTTGGCCGCCGCGCCGGGATGGATCACTGCGACGCGATCCTGCCCATCGGCAGGCTGTCGGGCCGGATGTCCTGAGCCGAGGGGGTACGAACGGTGCATTCCCGCTGCTTGTCCTTCACACGATGACAGAACCGCTCGGCCGTGGCACGGCCGGCTTGCCGCGCCGCTGTGCCGGGCGGTGACGTACAGGGCGCCGACCCCTTCCGCTTCCAGGCATTCGGCAATCATACCCCATTTCCGTCCGTCAAACCTGTGGCTTGCGTAAGCCACAGGTTTGGCATTGATGGCGGGAGTCAAGGGAGGTTTCACAACCCTGTCGACGGAAATAATTGATTATTTTACTTCCAAAGCGGGAACGGCGGCAAAGACCGCAGCCGCAGATGGTTCCATGGCAGGGTTTTCGGAGAAGGCCAGAACGAAAGGCGTGGAGGCGTCAGCCGGAGCGGCCGCCATGGGCGCCGCCTTGGCGGGCTCCGGCTTCACCGGCTCGGCCTTCGCCGGTTCCGGCTTTTCGGCCTTGGCCGCGTCCTTGGCCATCAGATCCTTCACGCGGAGAACGCTGTTGGCGCGCTCCTGCCAGGAGGACAGGCCCTTGCCCACCGCCTGGGTCAGGCTGGGCAGATCGTCGGCGGCCATCGTCTCGGGCAGCGGATCGACGCCGGCCGACACCATGACGCGGGCATAGGCGTTGTGCAGGTCGGCCAGCACCAGATCGCGGCGCAGGTCGGACAGCAGCGCCATCACCTCCGACTGGATCACCCCCAGCTCGCCCACCTGACCGGCCTCGCCGACGTTGGTGTATTGCGAGCGGATGCGGGTGTCGAGGTCGGCCTGCTCGGCGGTCAGGGCGAATTCCTGCTTCAGTTCGCGGAACTGCAGCACCGCCACATGCACCTGGCTCAGCACCGCCATGCTCAGAGCCTGACGGCGGAAGGCGACCAGCTCCTCCTGCGCCTCGGCATAGGACTTGGTGGCGGGGGCGGAAACCAGGTTGATCAGGTTCCAGCTGATCCGCGCGCCGTAATCGGCCCAGCGCTGGTTCAGCAGGAAGCTGTTGCTGTCGTAGCGCAGGGCTGCGTTGACGTCGATGCCCGGCAGCAGCTTCAGCAGCGACCGCCAGGTCTCGTCGGCGGAGATACGCTCGTTATAGCTCTCTTCCAGCAGCTCCGGCCGGTTCAGCAGGGCATAGGTTTCCAGCGCCTCCACCCCGACGTCCAGCTTGGGCGGCGTCTTCATGACGCTGGCCGGCGGCAGCTCGATCTCGAACGGCTCGCCCGGCGGCAGCCCCATCAGCGCGCCCAGCTGCGACTTCGCCGCCACCAGCTCGCGCCGCAGCGACTGCAGCTGGCGCAGGGTCTCGACCAGGGTGCGGGTATAGTTCAGCGCCTGCAGCGGCGCCTGGACGCGCAGCGCCTCCAGCGTGCGGGCGTCGCGGCGCGCGCCCTCCACCCGCTTCTCCACCGGCTCCAGCCGCTTCAGCAGCCGTTCGGCGGCCACGGCGCGCCAATAGGCGGTGCGCACGTCCTGCATGATCCCCTGGACGACGCGGCGGCGCCGCTCGTCGGCGATCAGCACCAGATTGGCGCTCTGCCGTGCCCGCAGATAGCTGACGCCGAAATCCAGCACGTTCCAGGTGAAGGCGAGATCGCCGGTGCGGCGGTTCCTGTCGGTGGCGGTGGTGCTCTCGCCGGTGCGCCGGCCGGTGGCGAGGTTCAGGCTTTCCGACCCGGCGTCGTTGTTGCGCCCGACATAGCCGGCGGCGGCCACCACGCGCGGCAGCATGTCGTAGCGCGACAGCTCCAGCTGGTCGGTGGCGACCGCCATCTCCATCACCTTCACGCGTTCGTCGAGATTGTACTTGATGGCGCGCGCCATCGCCTCGTCCATCGAGACCGCCTTGGTCAGCGGCTCCTGCGGGGCCAGAACGACGCTCAGATCCTTGCGCACGCGCGCCAGATTCTCCTCGGCCGTCAGCGGCTCGGGTTTCACCGCGCAGCCCGCGGCCAGCAGGGATGCCGTCAGGACGGCGACGGGAACCACCGAAGAAAGCAGGCGGCGGCGGAGTTGAGCGGTCGAAGTCTTCATGGTGGGAGCAATTCCGTTCGGCGGAAAAGGATTGGACGAGAAAAACGAGGCTGGAAGGAAGGAGCGCTGAAAGGGGGGGGCCGCCGTCAGGCGGCCCGGCTGTCGGGCAGGATGTGGCTGGCGAGTGCCGCCAGCAGGTCGGCGGCGCCGGACGGATCGCCATGGGCGCGGGCGACCTGACGGGCGAAGCCGGGGGAGGCCGGCATGATCTCGGCACGGTCGTCCGCCCCACGCGCCGCCGGCTGGCCGGCCCCATCCGCCGGGATGCCGCCGCCATCCTGGGGGGCGTCCTGGTTCTGGGGCTGGTTCTGGGGCTGGTTCTGGGGCTGGTTCTGGGGCTGGCCCTGCGGTTCGCCCTGGCCTTGCCCCTGACCTTGCGGACCCTGGCCCTGACCCTGGCTTCCCGGCTGTCCGGCCGCCGGGCCGCGGCCCTGTCCGGCGCCGAGGCCGTTGCCCCGCTCCTGGCCCAAGCCTTGCCCCTGCCCCTGACCCTGCCCCTGACCCTGAGCGTTGTTCAGGCCGTTGCCCTGTGCGCCGGTCTGGTCGGGAGTGCCTTGGCTGCCGGTATTGGCGCCGGTGCCCGGCCCGGTCCCGCCGGGCGTGCCGCCGATGCCGAGGCCGCTGCCCAAACCATTGCCGCCCAGACCGCTACCGCCAAGGCCGCCGCCGTTCAGACTGCCGCCCAGACCGCCGCCCAGACCGCTGCCGAGGCCGCTTCCTCCCAGTCCGCTGCCGGAGCCGCTGCTGGAGTTGGACGAACCGCCGCTGATGCTGTTCAGCGTCACCGACCGGCCGGCGTCCGTGCTGGACGAGCTGCCGTTGATGTTGCCCAGCGTCACCGACCGGCCGGCGTCCGTGCTGGACGAACCGCCGCCGATGTTGCCGAGCGTCACCGACCGGCCGGCATCCGTGCTGGACGAACTGCCGGGCATTCCGCCGCCGCCCGGCAGGGTCGGCCCGGACCCGATGCCGGCCAGCGGGCCGTTGGAGGAGCTGCTGGACGACGGGCCGTTGGACGAGGAGCCGATCGTCGAGCCGCCGGACTGCGATGGGCCGTTGCCGCTGACGGTGATGGGCGTGGTCGTCGCCGGGATGGCCGTCGCCGGGGTGGGGGTGGCGGCACGGGTCACCGCGACCGTCACCGTCGCCGCGGCCGAGCCGTTGCCGGCGAGGTCGCGGGCCTGGATGCTGATCGACCGGCTGGTCGCCGTTCCGGCGAAGCTCGGGTCGCCGGCGCTCGACCGCAGCCCGATCGCCCGCACCGCCGCCTGATAGTCGGAGGCCGACGCCGCGCCGGTCAGCACGATGCTGTTGCCGTCGCGGGTCGCGGTGATGCCGGCCGGCAGGGCGCCGATCACCAGCTCGTCGCCGCTGCGGGCGTCGGTCAGGGTGACGATCACCCGGTTCAGCGGGCCGGCGTCCGACAGCGAGACGGCGGAGCCCAGCCTCGCCGTGCCGCCGGCGCCCAGCGTCGGGGCGCTCCCGCCGGTGGACACCGTCGGGGCCTGGGTATCGACGGTCAGGGCCAGCGTTCCCGACCGGCCGATGTTGCCGGCGGGATCGGTGGCGGTGGTCACCACGCTGTGGACGCCGTCGGCCAGCGGGGTGGTGACGGCGAAGCTCCAGGCCCCGTCGCTGCCGGCGGTGGCCGTGCCGACGGTGACGCCGTCGATGATGACGGTGACGGTGCTGTTCGGATCGGCGGTGCCGGTCAGGGTCGGCCGGTTGACCGGGGTGATGTTGGCGCTGTTGTCGATGCCGCCGGCGAGCGCCGGGGTCGACAGCACCGGCGGCGTGGCGTCGACGGTCAGCGTCAGTGCCGCCGAGATGCCGCTGCTGTTGCCGGCCGGGTCGGTCGCCCGGCTGGTGATGGCATGGGTGCCGTCGGCCAGCGGGGTGGAGGGCGTGAAGCTCCAGTTGCCGTCGGCCCCGGCGATGGTGGTGCCGACCGCGATGCCGTCGACCAGGACGGTGACGGTGGAGCCGGGCTCCGCCGTGCCGCCGACGGTCGGACGGCTGATGTTGGTCAGCCCGTCGGTGGTGGAGACGCCGGTATCCTGTCCGGGCGCCAGCACCGGGACCGAGGGGGTGGCCGGGGCGACGGTGTCGACCAGGACGTTCTGCAGGCCCGGCATGCCGGTCAGCGTCGCCGGCAGCGGGATGCGGGCACGGTCGGTGATGCTGCCGCCGTTGTAGTTCAGCCCGGTGACGGCGATGCCGTCGGCATCGGCGTCCCCCGCCTGCACCACATAGTCGAAGCGCAGGACCGTCCCGCTGCTGGCCGCGGCGTTGTAGACCGCCTGACGGGTCTGGCCGCCGACGTCCAGCGTGATGGTCGGGACACCGTTGACGACCACCACCTCGCTGGTCTGGACATAGAAGCTCATCGTCCTGCCGACGCCGTAGGTGCCGTCGGCGGGGGGGATGATGCTGCGGATCGCCGGCGCCGTGGTGTCGATGGCGATGTCCTTGTTCAGCCCCAGCGAGCGCACATCGCCCGGCATGGTCAGGGTCAGCACCCCGGCATTGCCGGCGATGTCGGTGATCGAACCGGTCAGCGCGCCCGTGCCGGCCGCGTCCAGGTCGGCGGCGGCGTCGCCGGCCTGCACCGTGTAGGTGAAGGTCAGCGTGTTGGTGCCGGCCCCGCCGCTGTAGGTCGCGGTGCGGCCGGTGTTCAGCGCCAGCGTCGGCGTGCCGTTGACAGTCACCGCCTCGCTGAAGGTCACCTGGATCGAGATGGTCTCGCCGGTGGTGTAGGTGCCGTTCTCGGTGCTGGCGGTGACGTTGGTGACGGTGGGATGGACGCTGTCGATGCGCACGCCGGCCATGCCGGAGACGCCGTTCAGCGTGCGGATCGCATTGTTGCCGATCAGGTCGGCGATGCTGCCGCCGCTGATCGAGCCGCCGATGCCGATGCCGTCGGCGTCGGTCAGGTTGGCGCCCACGGTGTAGCGGAAGGTCAGCGCGGTGCCGCCCGACCCCGACAGGTAGGTCGCCTGCACCACCGTGCCGTTGTCGAGCGTGATGCCGAAGGTCGGCGTGCCGGTGACGGTGACCGCTTCCGAGAAGGTGACGGTGACGTCGATGGTCTCGCCGGCCCGGTAGGTGCCGTTCACCGCCGAGACGGCGCTGACCGTCGGGGCCGCGGTGTCGATGACGATCGCCTTGTTGGCGCCCAGCGAGTTGGCCGTCCCCGGCGCCGCCAGCGTCAGGATCGCGTCGAGGCTGGTGGAGTTGTCGGCGATGCTGCCGCCGTTCAGCGTCAGCGCAGCCGTCGAGGCATAGTCGAGGTCGGTCGTGTTGTCGCCGTCCTGCACCGTGTAGGTGAAGGTCAGCGTCGTCGTCCCCGATCCGCCGCTGTAGGTGGCGCTGCGGCCGGTGATGCCCAGCCCCAGCGAGGGCGTGCCGGTGACCGTCACCGCCCGGTTGAAGGTGACGGTGATGGTGATGGTGCTGCCGGCCTTGTAGGTGCCGTCGGCGGTGGTGGCGGTGACCGACGAGACGGTCGGGTTGACGGTGGCGTTCAGCACCAGGTCGTTGCCGGTGCCGCCGACATAGTCGACGGTGTAGAGGTCGCCGCTGCTGGTCATGGTGGCGCCCTGCGCCAGCCCGGACAGCGTTTGGGACACCGCCCCGGCCCCGGTCTGGTTGATGACCGTGTAGCTGGAGTTGGCGGCGGCGAAGCCGTTGACGCGGGTCATGGTGACGGCGCTGGAGCCGCTGGACAGCGTGATGCCGCCGCTGACGATCACCTGGTCGTAGCTGCCGGCCGCGGTGCCGGCGATCTCGACCGCCAGGGTGCCGCTCATCGAGAGGTTGCCGTTGACGGTCAGCGTGCCGATGCCGTTGTTGGTCCCGGCGATGCCGGGGGCCAGCGTGGCGCCGGAGGCCACCGTCAGCGTGCTGGACGAACCGGCGGCGAAGATGCTGCCGGTGCCGCCCAGCGTGGCGCCGGAGGCCACCGTCATCCCGGAGGTACCGTTCAGCGCGCCCGCCACCAGCAGCGTGCCCGCGGACACCGTGGTCGGGCCGGCATAGGTGCTGGTGCCCGACAGGGTCAGGGTGCCGGTGCCGGTCTTGGTCAGTCCGTCGTTGCCGCCGACGGCGCCCGACAGCGTCACGGCGGCGCCGGTGTCGATGGTGGCGCCGTTGACCCCGGTGTCGAAGGCGTTGTCGATGGTGCCCGCCCCGGTCACGCTCAGCGTGCCGCCGTTCAGCGTCACGGTGCCGCCGCCCAGGTTGGCGTCGCCGGCCACGCTCAGCGTGCCGCCGCCCCGCACCCTCATTTCGCCGGAGAAGCCGCCGCTGTTGTTCCCCGACAGGGTCAGGGTGCCGGTGCCGTCGAGGCCCATCGTGCCGGTGCCGGTGAAGGCGCCGGAGAAGGTGGTGGAGCCGTTGTTGCCGCCGGCCGTCAGCGTGTTGGCGCCGATCGCCACCGTGCCTGCCCCGGCGAGCGAGCCGATGGTCTCGTCGCTCGACAGGGTCAGGGTGGTGCCGGTGCCGACCGACACCGCGCTGGTATCGCCGATCGCCGAACCGCCGGACACCGTCAGCCCACCGCCCGACAGGGTGGTCGCGCCGGTGTAGGTGTTGGTGCCCGACAGGGTCAGGGTGCCGGTGCCGGCCTTGGTCAGCCCGCCGCTGCCGCTGATCGCGCCGGAGAAGGTGGTGGAGCCGTTGTTGCCGCCGGCCGTCAGCGTGTTGGCGCCCAGCGTCACCGAACCGGCGCCGGCGAGCGAGCCGATGGTCTCGTCGCTCGACAGGGTCAGGGTGGTGCCGGTGCCGACCGACACCGCGCTGGTATCGCCGATCGCCGAACCGCCGGACACCGTCAGCCCACCGCCCGACAGGGTGGTCGCGCCGGTGTAGGTGTTGGTGCCCGACAGGGTCAGGGTGCCGGTGCCGGCCTTGGTCAGCCCGCCGCTGCCGCTGATCGCGCCGGAGAAGGTGGTGGAGCCGTTGTTGCCGCCGGCCGTCAGCGTGTTGGCGCCCAGCGTCACCGAACCGGCGCCGGCGAGCGAGCCGATGGTCTCAGCCGCCAACAGGTTCAGCGTGGCGCCGGAGTTGACCGTCACCGCACCGCCGTCGGCGATGGCGCTGCCGCCGGTCACCGACAGGATGCCGCCCGACACGCTGGTGGTGCCGGTGTAGCTGTTGGCGCCGGACAGGGTCAGGGTGCCGGTGCCGGTCTTGGTCAGGCCGCCGGTCCCGGACAGGACGCCGGAGAAGCTGCTCGTGCTGTTGTCCGCACCGGTGGTCAGGGTGTCCAGCAGCGTCACCGAGCCGGCACCGGCGAGCGAGCCGATGGTCTCCGCCGCGGCTAGAATCAGGGTGGCACCGGACTCGACCGTTACCGCGCTGCTGTCGCCGATCGCCGAGCCGCCAAGCGTCGTCAGGAAGCCACCCGACACAGTGGTCGCACCGGTGTAGGTGTTGGCACCCGACAGGGTCAGGGTGCCGGTGCCGGTCTTGGTCAGGCCGCCGGTGCCGCCGATAGCCCCGGAGAAGGTGGTGGCGCCGCCCGACAGGTTGACGGTCAGGGTGTGGCCGCCCAGCGTCACCGAGCCGGCGCCGCTCAGCGAACCGATCGTCTCGGCTGCGCCCAGTTCCAGCGTGGCGCCGGAGCTGACCGTCACCGCGCCGGTGTCGGCGATGGCGCTGCCGCCGGAGACGGCGAGCGTGCCGGTGCTGACGGTGGTGACTCCGGAGTAGGTGTTGGTGCCCGCCAGGGTCAGGGTGCCGGTGCCGGTCTTGGTCAGGGCGCCGCTGCCGCCGACCACGCCGGTCAGGGTGGCGGTGTTGGACACGCTGATCGTGGCGCCGCCGGTGCCGGCGGTGATGGCGTTGGCGAAGCTGGCGCCGGTGCCGGTGATCGCCAGCGTGCCGAGGTCGATCGTCAGCGTGCCGCTGCCGATGTTGGTGGCGTCGGTCACCGACAGGGTGCCGCCGCTGATGCTGGTGGTGCCGGTATAGGTGTTGGCGCCCGACAGGGTCAGCGTGCCGCTGCCGCCCTTGGCCAGGTTGCCGCTGCCGGACAGCACGCCGGAGAAGGTCGTGCTGGCGCCGGAAGCGCCGGTGCTCAGGGTGTAGCTGCCCAGCTCTACCGAGCCGGCACCGGCCAGCGAGCCGATGGTCTCGTTCGCCGACAGGGTCAGGGTGGCGCCGCTGTCGACCGCCACCGCGCTGCTGTTGCTGATCGCCGAACCGCCGGACACCGTCAGCCCGCCGCCCGACACCGTGGTGGCTCCGGTGTAGGTGTTGGTGCCCGACAGGGTCAGGGTGCCGGTGCCGGTCTTGGTCAGGCCGCCGGTGCCGCCGATGGCGCCGGAGAAGGTGGCGCTGCCGCTGGACAGGGCGACGGTCAGCGTGTTGGCGCCCAGCGTCACCGAACCGGAGCCGGTGAGCGAACCGATGGTCTCGCCCGCCGACAGGGTCAGGGTGGCGCCGGAGTTGACGGTCACCGCGCCGGCGTCGGCGATGGCGCTGCCGCCGTTCAGCGTCAGCGTGCCGGCGCTGACGGTGGTGGTGCCGGTGTAGGTGTTGGCGCCCGACAGGGTCACGGTGCCGGCGCCGTCCTTGGTCAGGGCGCCGCTGCCGCTGACGGTGCCCGACAGGGTCAGGGCGTTGGCGGTCTTCACCGTGCCGTTGCTGCTGCCGATGGCGATGGCGTTGGTCAGCGTCTGGATGGCCGCCGTCGTGGTCAGCGTGCCGCCGTTCAGCGTGATGGTGCCGCTGCCGATGGTGCCGGTGGTGCCCAGTTCCACCTCGCCGCGCAGCGTGGTGCCGCCGGAATAGGCGTTGCCGGCGCTGCTCAGCGTCAGCTTGCCGGAGCCGGTCTTGGTCAGGCCGCCGGTGCCGGTGATGGCGCCGGACAGGGTGACGGCGTTGGCGTTATCGACGGTGGCGTCGGACGACAGGGCGATGGCGTTGTCGATGGTGGTGGCGCCGGTGACGGTCAGGTTGCCGCCGCCCATCGTCACCGTGCCGGTGCCCAGATTGGCGTCGCCCGCCACCTGCAGCGTGCCGGCGCCGACGGTGATGGTGTTGATGCCGGTGTTGCCGGCCGCCGTGTTGTTGGTGCCGCCCAGCACCAGCGTGCCGTCGCCGCTCTTGGTCAGGGCCGCCGCATCGGTGGTGCCGTTGTCGGCCAGGGTCGAGTTGATGGTCAGCGTGTCGCCGATGCCGACGCTGACGCCGAAGCTGTTGCCCAGCGTGAAGCCGTTGCCGGTGATGGTGATCGCCCGGCTGTTGGTGTCGCTGTCCATCGCCAGGGTCACGCCGTCGCGCACCGTCAGGGTGGTGGGCAGCGTAATGGTGCCGTTCAGCGTGCTGGCGAAGCGGATGGTGACGTTCCCCGTCACGGCATTGGCGAGGGCGATCGCCTCCTGCAGGTCCAGGCCGCCGCCATCGGCCTTGTCGCCGCTGTAGGTGTCGCTGGTGGTGCCGTCGATGGCGGTGACGTCGACCACAAGGTCGTTCGTCACGCTGATGCTGAAGACCTTCTGATAGGTGGCGGTGCCGTCGCTGACCTGGATGCGGACCGAATAGCTCTGCCCAGCGGTCAGGGTGCCGGCGTTGATCGCCTGAAGCGACGTGCCGGAGATGTTGAACAGGGCGTTGTTGGTGTCGCCCGTGCCGCTGACCAGCGTGTAGGTGAAGGTCTGGCCGGTGTCGACATCGGTCTTCGACAGGGTGCCGACCACCGCGCTGACACCTTCGTAGATGGAGACGGAATTGTTGGACAGGGCGATGTCGGTCGGCGCGTCGTTGATCGAGGTGGCGGTGACGACCGTGCTGCTGTTGGCGCTGCTGTCGGTCGCACCGTCGCTGGCGGTCAGGGTGAAGGTGGTCTGCACCGTGCTGCCGGGCGCCACCTGGTTGTTGGTGGGGGTGAAGACCAGCCCCTGCAGCAGGGTCTGCAGCCCGCTTGGCGTGCTGGAGGTCAGCGTGTAGCTGCCGGCGCTGCCGCTCAGCCCGCCGCCGGCGCTGGACAGGATGCCGTTGGCCGCGGTGTAGGTGATGGTGACGGAGAAGTTGCCGGTGCTGTCGTCGGCGTCGCTCACCGTCACGCTGCCGAAAGGCGTGATGGTGGCGTTGTCGTTGACTGTGCCGGCGGTGGTGAAGGTGCCGGCCAGCACCGGCGCCTGGTTGACCGGCCCGGTCAGCACGACGTCGTTGCTGTTGCTGCCGGCGGCATAGCTGACGGTGACCGACCCGCTGTTCAGAGTCAGCGTGGCGCCCGACGCCAGCCCGGTGAAGGTGCCGGTGACGGCGTCGCTGCCGTCGTTGGCGATGATGATGAAGCTGTCGCCGCCGGACGTCTTGACCGGGGTGTAGCTGCCGCCGGCGGTCAGGGTGGCGTTGTTGACGTCGACCGTCCCAGTGACGTCCACCTTGTCGTGGCTGCTGGTGCTGACCAGATCGACCGCCAGGGTGCCGCCGGACTGGATGGTCAGGCCCCCGTTGACGGTCAAGGTGCCGACACCGCTGTCGGTGCCGGCGATGCCGGGGGACAGCGTGCCGCCGGACTGCACGGTCAGGCCGCCGTTGACGGTCCCGGTTCCCGCCAGCGTACCGCCGTTGCCCACCGTGACCGCGCCGGCCGAAGCCCCGTTCAGGGTGCCGGTGACGACCAGCGTGCCGGCGCCGACCGTGGTGGTGCCGGTGTAGGTGCCGGTGCCGGACAGGGTCAGCGCGCCGCCGCCCGATTTGGCCAGGTTGTTGGCCCCGCTGATGACGCCCGACAGGGTCAGGCCGGTGCCCGACACGCCGATGGTGGTGTCGGCGGCCATGGCGACGGTGCCGCTGACGGTGGCGCTGCCGCTGGTGACCTGCAGGGCGCCGGCCGAGGACACGCCGGTGCCGGAGACGGTGAGGTTCTCCGCCAGCGTGACGCCGCTGGCGACCGCCAGGGTGGCGCCGCTCGACACCGTGGTGCCGGCGGCGGCGGTGCCCAGCGCGTTGTTGTGGCCGGCGACCAGCGTGCCGTCGCTGACGGTGGTGGCGCCGGTGTAGGTGTTGCTGCCCGACAGGGTCAGGCTGCCGCTGCCGGTCTTGGTCAGGGTGTTGGAACCGCTGACCACGCCGGACAGGGTCAGCGCCTTGCCGTTGCCGACAGTGACGGTGCCGTTGCCGCTGCCCAGCGAGATGTCGTTGGCCAGGGTGACGCTGCTGCCGGTGCTGTCCAGCGTGCCGCCGGCCAGCGTGAGCGCGGCGCTGCTGATGCTGCCCGCCCCGGCGATGGACAGCGTGCCGCCGCTGACCGTGGTGGTGCCGGTGTAGGTGTTGGAGGTGCCAGACAGCGTCAGCGTGCCGCTGCCGTCCTTGGTCAGGTTGAAGCCGCCGCTGACGACGCCGGACAGGGTCAGGCCGGTGCCCGACACGCCGATGGTGGTGTCGGCGGCCATGGCGACGGTGCCGCTGACGGTGGCGCTGCCGCTGGTCACCTGCAGGGCGCCGGCCGAGGACACGCCGGTGCCGGAGACGGTGAGGTTCTCCGCCACTGTGATGCCGTCGGCGATTGCCAGGGTGGCGCCGCTCGACACCGTGGTGCCGGCGGCGGCGGTGCCCAGCGCGTTGTTGTGGCCGGCGACCAGCGTGCCGTCGCTGACGGTGGTGGCTCCGGTGTAGGTGTTGCTGCCCGACAGGGTCAGGCTGCCGCTGCCGGTCTTGGTCAGGGCGTTGCTGCCGCTGACCACGCCCGACAGCGTCAGGCCGCTGGTGGTGGTGACGGTGGTGTCGGCGTTCAGCGTGACGGTGCCGCTGACCGTGTTGGTGCCGCTGGCGCTGATCAGCGCGCCGCCCGACGACACGCCGCTGCCCGACAGGGTCAGGTTCTCGGTGACGGTGATGCCGCCCGACAGGGCGAGCGCGGCGCCGTCGGCCACCGTGGTGCCGCCGGTGGTGCTGCCCAGCGCGTTGGCGTGGCTGACCGTCACCGTGCCGTTGTTGATCGTGAAGGCGCCGCTGAAGCCGCTGTTGTTGCCCGACAGGGTCAGGTCACCGGCGCCCGCCTTGGTCAGGCTGCCCGACCCGCTGATAGCGCCGGATAGGCTAAGGGTGGTGCCGGTGTTGACGCTGACCGTGCCGTTGCTGCTGCCGATGACGATGGCGTTGTCGACGGTGGCGGTGGTGCTCAGCCGCAGGACGCCGCCGTTCAAGGTGACGGTGCCGGCGCCCAGGTTGCTGTCGGCGGACACCAGCAGCGTGCCGACGGTGACGGTGATGCCGCCGGCGAAGCCGGTGCTGTTGGAGGTGCCGGACAGCGTCAGGGTGGTGGAGTTGGCATCGGCATTCAGAATCAGGTTGCCCGGCGAGGTGCCGGTGATGGCGCCGCTGAAGGTCTGGCTGCTCGTCTGGTTGACGGTCAGCGCGTTGCCGCCCAGTGCCAGCGTACCGCTGGCGCCGCTCAGCGTGCCGATGGTCTCGCTCGCCGACGACAGGGTCAGCGTGCCCCCCGACAGGGTCACGGCGCTGCTGTCGGACAGCGCGGTGCCGGCGCTGCTGTTCAGCGCCAGGGTGCCGGCGCCGACGGTGGTGGTGCCGCTGTAGCTGTTGGTGCCGGTCAGGGTCAGCGTGCCGGTGCCCGACTTGGTCAGGGCGCCGGTGCCGCTGATGATGCCGTCGAAGGTCGTGTTGGTGTTGTCGCCGCCGACGCTCAGCGTGTTGCTGCCGAGCGTGACGGCGCCGCTGCCGGTCAGAGAGCCGATGGTCTCGTTGCCGCCGAGCGACAGCGTGGCGCCGCTCGCCACCGTGACGGCGCTGCTGTCGCCGATGCCGCCGGTGCCGGAAGTCGCCAGCGTGCCGGCGCTGACAGCGGTGGCGCCGGTGTAATCGTTGCCGCCG